>NZ_JAMQON010000001.1:725508-1088262 GCF_031624395.1 Halomicroarcula saliterrae | reverse complement strand
GTCACAGTCCCGTACCGCTCTGCGACGCCGGCGTTTGGCTGTTCGAGCGCCCCCTCGGGCCACGTTTCCCTGGCGCGCTCGTAGTTCGTCGACGAGACTCGGCCGTCACCGACTACGTCGGCCGGAATCCAGCCGGCCCAGCCGGGGACGTTCCCCGACAGGGTGATATCGGGTCCCGTGTCCGTCTGACCGCCAGCCCCCTCCTGTGCCGGGGTTTCGGTAGAGTCTGCCGCCGCGTCCGTCGGCGTCTCGCGCTCGCTTCCCGGCGCGACGTCGGTCCCCGTGGGTGTCTCGGCCTCGTCGGCGGAGAGTCGGAGACAGCCAGCGGACCCGGCCGCAAGGAATCCCGCAGTCGCGGCGATGTAGTCCCTCCGGTCCATACCGGAAAGGCAAATCCCGTTGGAATAAGTTTTCTGCAACTGAAATTATCTCGGCCCGGAGCGACGCTCCCTACGTCTGGGCCTGTTCCTTGATGACGTCGTAGACGTCGAAGGGCTCCCGGACGTTCCGGAGCCGGAGGTCACCCAGTCCCTGATTGAGCATTATCGTGCCGTGGTCCAGCGCGTTCTCCACGCGACTCTGGTTCAGTTCGTGACTCCGGACGCGCTCGAAGGGCACCTGTCGGGCCTTCGACCGCCCCAGCAGTTCGTAGGTCGTGGTCACCACGGTGGGCGTGACGACGTACTCCGTGTGCCGGAGGACGACGTACTGGGACAGCTGTCTGACGACACCGATACCCACGAGCAGCTGAGTGGCAAGCAGCGCGATGTTGGTCACCTCTCGGTCGCCCAGAAGCTCCGGCCTCCGCAAGAAGACCCCGATGGCCGCGAGGCCGGCGACGACAATCACCACGAGTCTGACGAGGACTGGCTTCGTGCTCGGTGTCACTCGCAGCAGCTCGTCGCCGCTCGCGTCGGCTGGCTCCTCGTCCTCCGATGCGTCCGTCAGTCGATGAACTTGTGTCGTCATGCTGTTAGAGGAATACGGTGGAGTACACCACGGAGCCGGCGATGTAGATGACCGGGGCCGCGGAGATGGCGACCAGCACAGCGGTGCTTTGCAGGCGGTCCATCCCGTGGTTGATACGGGCACCGAGGTACAGCGAGTACACGAAGTAGAGGCTGGCGACGACGAGCAGCGCCAGAATCAGCTCGCCGGTCGTCGTGAGGCCGCCCACGACCAGCTGGCCCGGACGGCCGCCGGGGAGGGCGACATCGGCACCGAGCCAGTCGATGACCGCGTAGAAACCGGCCTTCTGGACGTTCAACACGAGCGTCTCAGCGGTCTCCAGCCCCGGCGTCGTGCTCAGGAACATGACCCCGGTGAACATGGCCGCCAGATACGCGCCCGTGGTGTAGACGACCGTATGGACGCTCTCCAGTAGGCCGCCAGAACCCCTGCTCACGAGCACTGCCCCGTGATACGAGACGAGCACGACCGCCGTCGCGATAGTCAGAAACGCCGAGTTCTGGAACAGGCCGACGAGCAGCCGCCAGAGGCCGGCGGGGTCACCCACAGTCGCGGGCGCGAGGGCGGCGAACCACTCCGGGGCCGACGCGGTCGACGTGAATCCGATGCCGGCCAGCGTCAGCGGGAGCGCGTACAGGAACACGTTCCAGACGTAGAACGCGACGAGGCCGACCACCTGTCTCGCGAGGCCGAGCCTCGTTCGGAACGCCGTTTCCCGGCGGACCGAGACGAACCGTTCGGGCCGGAAGACGGCGTCGAACATGCTTCCGGCCAGTGCTACTCCTGGGAGGGCACTCATATGTCAGCCAACCGTTCGGAACCAATTATAATTAACGCATCGAGCGGTGAACGAAACGCGGTCAGGCGGGAGCTATCGGGGTCCCGGAAACGAGAAAACGCGAGATTTCGCGGTTCCGAGCGGTCCTACTGGAAGGTCCGGCCGATCTCGTCGAGCGCGTGCTCGAACTGGTCCATCGTCACCCGGACGTTGCTCACCGAGTCACCGATGTCCTTGAAAAGCGGCACGAGGTCGAGTCCCACGAAGTAGAACTCGGCCCCAGATACAGCGTACTGGCTCTGACGGCCGCGATGCGGGGCCACCGACTCCGGTGTTCGTGATGCTCTCCGTCGTGGTCTTCCTCGGCGTGACCGCCTGCGGTGTTCAGCCAACCGGACAGTGGGGACGGAGTCGTTAAATAGGTGGCTTGCCGGACTCTCCGACCGATGGTGTGACAGGCCTCCCTGGCCGGAGCGTCGGGGCTGTGTGGCCCTCTCGGCCACGGGACTCACAGGGCGGTACGCGTCGGTGTCGTGCAGCGCCGTCGCCGGACTGACTCAGTGCCGACCCCGCTCACGGAACGGCGGGCCGTTCGCATGGTCCGAAGGACTGAAACTCCCCCACCGTACGTCCGGTCCCGTTGCCCGCGAGCCACTCCCGAGAACCGGGGCGCTTTCAGCGCCTGATTCTCATTTGGTCTCGTAGCTACTCGTCGCGGCGGGACAGGTGGCGCTTTCGAGAGTAATATTTAGCCATCGATATAAATCGCATTATCGTCAATGGAATGTTATTTAATATCATTAACGAATTGGTGTATATGCATCATGACGGCGAAACTGAAGGACGACTCGGACGAACAGGCAGGTCAGACAAGTCGTCGAGAGATGCTCAAACGGACGGCCACTGCGACAACCGCGATGGGTGTTGTCGGCACTGCCGCGACGGGCAACGCTAGCGCGGTCCATAATATCCCTGACAGAGATCGTGATTGCCCTGAGTGTGGACCAGAAGACTGTGATGCCGACGAGTGTGTGAGTAAGTATTATGACCCTATACTTTGGCCCGGGATGGGAGGGTGCTTTTGTGAACCCCCCGAAAAGTATGAAGACGACGGATTCTACTGACCACTCCTGAGAACCGGGGCGCTTTCAGCGCCTGATTCTCATCCGGTCTCGTAGCTACTCGTCGCGGCGAGACAGGTGGCGCGTTCGAGCGTACGACATAGCCACCGATATAAATCGCATTATCGTCAATGGAATATTATTTAATATCATTATTGAATTGGTGTATATGTATCATGACAGCGAAACCGAAAGACGGTTCGGACGAACAGGCAGGTCAAACAAGTCGTCGCGATATGCTCAAACGGACGGCCGCTGCGACAACCGCGATGGGTGTTGTCGGCACTGCCGCGACGGGCACCGCTAGCGCTAGCAACACGGATGATTTGTGCCCTGATTGTTCACCAGACGACTGTGATGGCGACGAGTGTGAGAAGGAGGGGTATATTAGCAATCCATATGGTGAACCCCCTGAACTTGTTTGCGAGTGTGTGCCCGCAGATCTAGGAGGAAACGGGTTCTACTGACCACTACTGAGAACACCGCCACGGTCCCTCGGCGAACGGTTGATTCGGCAGACCACGAATCCGTCGGTGGCCGGCTGCGTCGGTAGGTGACTCACGGACACGGCGGCCCGCAAGGGGCGGACGGACGCCCCCCGCGAAGAATTGCAGAGGGGCCACCACCCCGGTTTACTATCCTGACGGCACTGCTCCGAAGGCCCACGTGGCACAAGGAAGCGAGTCCATCGCAGCGACACGACAGAAGCTGGCGAGGGACAGGGCCGTGGGCGCTGAGACGGGCCCGTCGGGGACTGCCACACGGAGGAAAACTGGCGTGGCCGAACCGGCCCGACGGCCAGCGAGGGCACCTAGGCCGGCAGTTCGGCCAGTCGGTCGCCGCTGTCGGTACACTCCACTGTCGCGACCTCGTGTTCCGAGCAGCAGGACTCCACGGTGTCTTCACCGACGACGGTTTCGTCGCCGTCCGGACACGTCTCGATGAAGATTCGCACCGACTGGAAGACCTTGGCACGCTGGTACGTGTCGAGGTCGTCCCACTCCTCGTCCCACGCCTGGAGGACCGCGCCAGTCACCAGGTCGGCCTCGACAGCTGTCAACGAGGGCCAGTAGAGGCTCTGGGTGCCGTCGGGATACATGATCGCGACCCGGTGGTCGTCGACGTCCAGCCGTGGGGACTCCACGTCGTCGTTCGACCAGTCCCCCTGAAATAGGTCGAGGACCGGCTCGACGTCCGGATCCGATTCGGCGTCCGGCCAGTCCTCGAGCGCCTCGAGTTTGGCCTCCCAGGCCGACTGGAACTCCTCGGTCATCACGTAGTCTTGCCCGTCTGCCTCGGCGGTGACGACGCCGTGGTCCAGTAGATACTCCTCAGTGTCGATGGGGTCGCCCAACGCCTCCCGTTCCTCGTCGGCTAGCTCGGCGTCGGGCTCGAACGGCTCCTTGTCGAACCACGCGAGCATCCAGGGGGGCATGTACTCCTTTGTGAGTTCCGGTGTCTTCGGCACCAGGTACCCCCGAATCCAGATCGACAGGCCGGAAATCGCGAGGGTGGCAAGCGCCAGACCCCGTGCCCGGCGCCGCCCGATGAGTGGCCGACTGGTACGGTCGACGAGAACCGCACCGACGAGCGCGAGGACGGTGTTGACCGCCGTACAGGCCGAACATCTGTTCTCCCCGGTGTACGCATCGTTCTGGAGTTGGTCTATCAGTCCCATGGCAGTTTATTCCCGTGCCCCAGCAGTAATAATAATTTTGTATATGAAAATCGGCAAACATATCTATTTCGGCGTCCCTGCCCACCGCCACGAAATCCGGAACTGATAGTTGGATTTTCAATAAAAATACTTTAGATTTTCGTGGGTGTCAGTGCGTAGACAGAAGCAGACACAATGGCTCACTGCGTACGGCTCCATCACGACGCTGACGGACAGTCAAGAACCCTGCAACCACTCGGTCTGGCACTGACCGCCTGCGGGAACGGAGGTGGGCGGTCGTGAGCCAGCAGTCCGAGTTCCAGCAGCGCCTCAAGGCGGAACTGGACGCGGCGGGCCTGATCCTCTCCACTGCCGAGTGGGAAGAGTGGTTCTCCGGCGTCAAGGACGTCGGCGCCCGGGAGTACGAGCGCATGCGTGATTCACTGGGCAGCGACTGGGAGGACGTCACGTCCCAGCTCCGAGAGGTCCGCCGTGAAGAGGACCACCACCTACAGACTGGCTCCGGGTTCATCACCGGGCAGTATCTCGCGGCACCCCTGGATATCTCGCCGGAGAACAGGGAGCGGGTGGGCCGACTCGGGGCCAACATGATCTACCACGTCGCCCACTTCGACTGGCTGGTCGACGACGGCTACGACCACCGGCGGGTGCTGTCGAAACCGGGGCAACTGGTGGCGATGACCGGAATCAGACCGCTCACGTCGCTGTACGACTACCTCGCGAGCGGGTTGGACCGATGTTTCACGCGAATCCTCGCGGACTACTACCACGAACTCACGGCCCTCCCTCACGCGGGTGACCGACCCGAGGTCCGACGGAAACACGACGAGATGGTCGAGAAGATGTACCGGGCCGAGCGCGCCTCCGTCACCGGCGTCGATACGGCGGAGACGAACCGTATCACCTCGTCGTACCCGTTCGTCGTCATCGGGCTGCCCGCCTGGCTCGCGACGCCGACGTTCAGCGCGGGCCGCTATCGGGTCCATCTGGACTGGCTGGAGGAGTTCGGGCGCCTCCTCTGGTTCATGGACGACGCTGCGGACATCCACGAGGACCGCCGGGAGGGGTTCTATAACGAGGTGACTGCCCGTCGAAAACGAGAGCGCGACGAGGCTGTGATCGACGACATAGTATCATGTGCAAAACAGGTCCGGTCCGGCTGGTCCAGCCGCGTCGACGAATCCGCCTGTCCCGACCTCGTCGGCAAGACGCTGGCGGCTCGCGTCACGAAATGGATGGGTGGTCCGATAGCCGACTGACGGGGATTCCGGGCCGATTCCCCCCTACTGACACCGCACAGGCCGAAGTTGCGTCACAGTGACTTCGGTGCCTGTGGGGCTCTCGGCGACGGTCGGGACGTGTCTGCACCGCGGCGGCCGGTCCTACTGGAAGGTCCGGCCGACCTTGTCCTCTTCCAGTTCTGGTTCGGCGGTGTCGAAGCGCTGTTCGATCTCGTCGTAGCGCTCCTTGGTCTCGTCCGTGACGCTGGGGCCGACCTCGTCGAGCGCGTGCTCGAAGTGGTCCATCGTCACCCGGACGTTGCTCACCGAGTCACCGATGTCCTCGGGGTCGACGCTGTTGATGAACTCCCGGGTCGCGGCCATCGACGCCTCGCGGCAGACGGCCTCGATGTCGGCGCCGACGTAGCCGTCGGTCCGGCGGGCCAGACTGTTGAGGTCGACGCCGTCGGCCAGTGGCTTATCGCGCGTGTGGACCGAGAAGATGGCCCGTCGGGCCTCTTCGTCGGGCACCGGGACGTGGACGTGGCGGTCCAGCCGGCCCGGGCGCAGCAAGGCGCTGTCGATGAGGTCGGGCCGGTTCGTCGTCGCGACGACGACCACGTCCTCCATCTCCTCGATGCCGTCGAGTTCGGTCAGCAGCTGGGAGACGACCCGCTCGCCGACACCGGAGTCGGTGGTGCCGCCACCGCGTTCGGTGGCGATGGAGTCTATCTCGTCGAAGAACACCACCGTCGGGGCGTTCTCCCGGGCCTTGGCGAACACTTCGCGGACGCCCTTCTCGGACTCGCCCACGAACTTGTTCAGCAGCTCGGGCCCCTTCACGGAGATGAAGTTCGACTGGGCCTCGTTGGCGACGGCCTTCGCGAGCAGGGTCTTCCCCGTGCCCGGCGGACCGTACAGCAGGACGCCTTTCGCGGCGTTGAGGTCCATCGCCTCGAAGACGGAGCCGTACTCCAGAGGCCACTGGATGGTCTCGCGGAGCCGCTCCTTGGTGTCTTCGAGACCGCCGACGGAGTCCCACGTGACCTCGGGGACTTCGACGAAGACCTCGCGGAGTGCGGAGGGCTCGATGCCCTTCATCGCGTCCTTCATGTCGTCGTCGCTGATCTCCAGCTTCTCCAGGACCTCGGCGTCGATCTCCTCGGATTCGAGGTCGAGCTCGGGGCGGATGCGCCGGAGCGCGTTCATCGCCGACTCCTTCGTCAGCGACGACAGGTCGGCGCCGACGAAGCCGTGGGTGTTCTCGGCGTAGCTGTCGAGGTCGATCGCCTCCGAGAGGGGCATCCCGCGGGTGTGGACCTGCAGGATCTCCTTGCGGCCCTCCTTGTCCGGGACGCCGATCTCGATCTCGCGGTCGAAGCGGCCACCGCGGCGGAGTGCGGGGTCGATGGCGTCGACGCGGTTGGTCGCGCCGATGACGATGACCTGGCCGCGCTCTTCGAGCCCGTCCATCAGGGAGAGCAGCTGGGCGACGACGCGCCGTTCGACGTCACCCTGCGTCTCGCCTCGTTTGGGGGCGATGGAGTCTATCTCGTCGATGAAGACGATGGCGGGGGCGTTCTCCTCGGCCTCCTCGAAGACCTCACGGAGCTGTTCCTCGCTCTCGCCGTAGTACTTCGACATGATCTCCGGGCCGGAGATGGTCGTGAAGTACGCGTCTATCTCGTTGGCGACGGCCTTCGCCATCAGCGTTTTACCGGTGCCCGGCGGGCCGTGGAGCAGGACGCCTTTCGGCGGTTCGATGCCGAGCTGCTGGAACAGCTCGGGGTGGCGCATGGGCAGCTCTATCATCTCGCGGACCTGTTCGAGCTCGTCGTCGAGCCCGCCGATGTCCTCGTAGGTCACGTCGGGCGATTCGGGGCTGGCCGCGCCCTCGCCTTCGCGTATCTGTTCAGCCGGCTTCTCGCTGACCTGTATCTCGGTCGAGTCCGTGATGACGACGGTCCCGGAGGGAGCCGTCTCGGCGATGCGGAGCGGGATCTTCTGGCCCGACATCGACGAGAGCGGGCCGAGGCCGAAGCTCACGGGGACGGTCTGGCCCTGCGTGACGGCCTGACCGCTGAGATTGTTCCGAATCATCGGGCCGACGTTGCCCCGGACACGGAGGTTCTGGGGCAAGGCGACCGTCACGCTGCTTGCGGGCTTGACGTCGGCCTTCTCGACGGTCACGCTGTCGTCGATACCGACGCCGGCCTCCTGTCGGAGCTGGCCGTCGATGCGGACGATGCCGTTGCCGTCGTCTTCGGGGTAGCCCGGCCATACCCGCGCTACCGCTCGGTTCTTGCCTTCGAGGACGATGTAGTCGCCGTTCTCGAGGTCCATCTCGTCCATCGCGGCCCGGTCGATGGCCGCGAGGCCGCGCCCTGCGTCTTTCTGTTTGAGTGGTTTGACTGAGAGTTTCATTCTAGTGCTCCTCCTCCTCTGACAGTTCGATAGTGAGAACGCCGTTGTTGATAAACGCACGTGCGTCCCCGTCATCAGGCAGGGGCTGTTCGTACTGCTCGTCACCGGCGACGAGAATCACCGTGTCGTCGACGACATCCACGCTGGTGTCGTCGGAGACGCCCACGTCCGCGGCGAGCACGACGCCGTCGTCGTACTCGAATCGGCGGACGGACAGCTCGTCGAACAACTGTTGGTCTGTGTTCATCCTAACCATTAGTAAGTGCGATAACTATATAAAGCTATCGGTAAAAACCGCTATACAACGGGGAATCTGCGTTAGTTGCTTGAATGCGGTTCACACTCTACCCGTACGCCGCGGGTCCTTTTATCGGCTGTCCCCGCGTGCGCATGGACATGGATACTATCGCCCATCACGGACGGACCACGGCGTACCGGAGCGTCGCCGGCGACGGAACGGGACCGGTGACACTGTACGTCCACGGGAGCGGGACGACACACCGACTCTGGGGGCAGCAGTACGCGGCCTCGGGTCCCGCCCACCCGGCAGTCGCGCTCGACCTGAGCGGCCACGGGGAGTCCGAGGATATCGACACCGCTCCGGGGACAGCGACGGTCGACGCCTACACCGAGGACGTGGTCGCCGTCGCCGAGGCTGTCGACGCCGACGTCCTCGTCGGCAGTTCGCTGGGCGGAGCGCTCGCCCAGTGGGTCGCCCTGGAGTCGTCGTGGCGTCCCGAGGCCCTCGTCCTCGCCGGGACCGGCCCGACACTGCCGGTCTTCGATGGACTCTGCTCGTGGCTCGACGACGACTTCGAGCGGGCCGTCGAGTTCCTGCACGGGCGCGACCGACTCTTCCACGCGACCGACGAAGCGCTGCGTTCCCGGTCACGGGACCGGATGACAGCGGTCGGCCAGCGCGTGACGCGCCGGGATTTCCTGACCTGTGACCGGTTCGACGTGCGCGACCGGGTGACCGACATCGACGTGCCGACGCTGTCGCTCTGTGGCGAACACGACAAACTCACGCCCAGAACCGTCCACGAGGAGCTGGCCGCCGAGCTGCCGGCCGGTGAGTTCGCTCTCGTCCCCGATGCAGCCCACCTCTCGATGGTCGAACGACCGGTGGCGTTCAACGACGCCGTCGCCGGGTTCCTTCGCTCGCGCCTGCGGACGTAGCGTCAATCGGCCCAGTAGTACCGCGGGCCGAGCGCGAAAAACAGCGCGGCGATGACGAGCATGGCGCGTGGTCCCGCCCGCCCGAACGCCCTCGGGGCCACGACGGCGACGAACAGGACGGCGCCCATGGGGCCGACCGTCTTCACACCGGGTTTGGGGTAATCGAAGGGCGACACCTGCGCGACCGCCAGCACGGCCGCGCCGACGGCGATGGCGAGGGGGTTCGTGACACCGGCGAGATACGCCGTCGCCAGCAGTATCGCGCCCAGCGAGTTCGGCATCCCGGGCCGTTCCTCGGCCCCGTCGAAGTACGTCGTGTAGAACGCCGTCCGGAGAACGGAGAAGACGGCGTACAGCGAGGCGACGACGGCGGTCGCGACGAACAGCCCCGGGTCGGTCGCCGGTGTGACGTCGTATCCGCTCTGCAACACCACGTAGACGAACAGGCTCGGCGTGACGCCGAAAGAGAGCACGTCGGTGATGGAGTCGAGCAGCGGACCGACCTCGGAGCTGTTCCCGTTGCGGGCGGTGATGCCGTCGAGCGCGTCGATGATGACCGAAAGCAAGAGGAGCCTCGCAGCGAGGTGGAGGTCGGTGAAGGCGACGACCCCGGCGGCGAAGCCGACGACCGCGTTACACAGCGTGATGGCGTCGGCCCGGCTCAGTCGCCGATGCACCTCGAATCCCATGGTTGCCGGTCGCCCACCGCCTACATGAAAGAGTCGAAAACGGACCGGGAACGTGTTCGCTGGATTGCCTTACTTCGCTCCATAAATTATTTACGTTAAAACTGGCATGACTCCCCATGGTGGGGACCGAAAAGGTGGGATGGAGATGCAGTCTATCGGAGTGAGCGACCGGACCGGCGGAGGACACCGTGAGCTCTAGCGACGACACGCTGACGACCGAGCTCACACTGGAACCCGGAACACAGGTACTGCTGTCGCTCTCGTCGATGGCGTCGCCGATCGAACAGCTCCCTGCGCGCGCGTACCGGAACCTCATCGTCGTCTCCTCGGAGTCGCCGTCGAACGTCGCCGACCAGTTCCGGTCGGTCGGGGCCGACCTCGACGCCGTGGCCCATATCCCCGTCTCCGGGGCCGACACCGACTACGACGGGCCGATGTGGACCTGTGACCCGCTGGTTCCCGACGACCTGACCGGGCTGAGTATGCGCCTCTCCCGGGCCTTCGAGGCGCTCGACGGCGACGGCTACCTGCTCGTCGAGAACCTCAACGTCTTCTTGCTGTACGCGTCAGAGAGCCGCGTCGTTCGGTTTCTCGACCATCTGACCGAGCTGGCCGCTGACCACGGTATCACCGGCATCTACTCGCTGGTCGGGGACGCCGTCGACGACGGGACGTGCGACCGCATCCGACTGAGCGTCGACGCCGACATCGACCGACGGTGACCTACTCCGTCCGCGACTCGCGGTCCCGTAGTTCGACCGCTCGACGCCGCAGTCCGACGTTCATCTGCTCGAACCCCCGACGGATGTGGCGTTCCAGCCGGTCCACGACCGGCCCCGCGACGACACCGCTGAACTGCTCGGTCTGAACGAACCGGGTCCCGCCGTCGTCGAGCGGCTCCAGCAGGAAGGCGTGGTCGGCTTCGATTCCGAACAGCCGAGAGCGCCACCGGAGCGCGCGCTCGGGGTCGACGGCTGTTATCTCCGGCGAGATGGGGACGGTCGGCAGGCCGGGAATCGAGAGCCTGACGGCGGGCCGTTCGCCCACGGCCAGATCCCCGCGCACCGAGAGCAGGGTGTTCCACCTGGGGTACGCGTCGGTGTCGGTCAGCACCCGCCAGATGAGTTCCGGCGGCGCCGGCACGTCGATAGCCACGCTGACCTCGGTCATCAGGTCCAGTTGGGCGCCGGCAGTCAAAAGCGCTCGCCCGGCCCGCCCGTCACGGGCTCGTTCTGTCGGACTGCATACGCCTGTCTGACGCGCAATGAACATTTAATACCCGCCCGGTTCTGAGGAGGGGTATGGAAACTGAGAAGATTCCCCAGGAGATTACGACGCTGGTGGGGCGGGAAGTGTACTCGAAGAGCGGGGTCTTTGTCGGCGAAGTCGAGGACATCCGACTCGACCTCGACCGCCAGACAGTCACCGGGCTAGCGCTACACCAGCTGAACAACGAGCTGTTCGACGCCGAGACCAAGAGCGCCCGCGGCGTCATCATCCCGTACCGGTGGGTTCAGGCCGTCGGCGACGTGGTAATCGTCAACGACATCGTCGAACGCCTCCACCAGCCCGACGAGGAGGCCGACGAGGAAGAAGTCCCGGCCTAGTTCCCGTTCGAGCCTTCGCCGCTATCGACGCCCATCGCCTCGAACAGCTTTCGTTTGACGGCTTCCTCTGTCAGTTCTAGCAGCGTATCGCGGTTGTCGTCGCTCGTGTCCAGCCCGGTGAAAATGCCCAGCGGTATCTCGACGCTCGCGTCCGTCGAGTGACCGGCCGTCTCGCCCATCCCGCCGAAGGCGTCGGCGAGTACCTTCCCGATGTTCATGCGGATGTCCTTCGAGCGCGCGGCGAGGTAGATGGTGTCGTCGGCGATAGCGAACACCGCCGTCGTGGTGATCCCCTCCAGATTGAGGAGGTGCTGGGCCGCCTGTGAGAGCGCGTCCCGGTCGCGAATGAACCCTGCGTTCGAGACGAGGTGGCTCCCTTGGACCTCCCGATTTCTGATAGCCTCGGCGAGCACGTCGAGCGTCTCCGGGCTCATCGACGGCGACTCGACCTGTTCGAGCGTGTCGTGGTCGGCGAAGGGGTAGAGATACGCCGCGGCGGTCAGGTCCGCCGGCGTCGTGTCCCGTTTGAAATCCAGCGTCTCGGCGCGGATACCGTAGAGAAGCGCCGTCGCGACGGTCTGGTCGAGCGTGAGGTCGAGCTCCTGAATGTACTTCGTCAGGATAGTCGAGGTGGCCGAGACGTTCGGTCGGATATCGGAGAAGGTGGCGTCGTACTCGTCTTCGTGTTCGTAGTGGTCGATGATGATGTCGATGTCGTCGACGGTCAGCTCGCCGCCCTTCGCGACGTCGACCAGCGCGAACGTGTCGAACTCGGTCAGGTCGACCTCCTCGCGGGAGGCCAGTTCGATACCGAGCAGGTTCACGAACGCCCGGTTCTCCTGGTGGCCGATCTCCCCCTCGTAGATGATGTCGGCTTCGACGTCACGGCTCTCCGCGATGGCGCGCAGCGCCGCCGCGGAGGCGATAGAGTCGGGGTCGGGCGACCGATGGATGAGGATGGCCATTCGCTCCTCTGTCGCGTCGATGACGTCGCCCAGCTGGGAGGCCTTGTACTCCAGTTCGCCGGTCTCGAGGGCCCGCAGCGCGGAGTCCGCGATGACGGCCGAAGGGTTGATGACGACGTCGGCGCCCAGTTCGGTCAGCTCGTCGGCCGACACCGGGTCGTCCGCGCGAGCGACGATGAACTGGTCGTCGTCCGCCGCGCGGATGTTCTTGACCGCCGCCGCGTTGGCGGTCACGTCGGGGGACATGATGAGGATGACGTCCCTGTCGTTGACCGTCTCGGCGACGTGTTCGTCGGCGATATCCGCCTGCTGTGCGTTGAGGTCCTGGTCGCGCAACGCCTCGACGCGCCCTTCGTCGGCGTCGAGGATTAACACGTCCTTGCCCTCGTCGACGAGTTCCTCCGCCACGGCGTGGCCCACGCTCCCGCACCCGAGGATGGCGTAGGTAGACATCGAGGCCATCGTAATGCCACTGGCAGCACTCATTGGGAATCAGTGTGGTCGGCACACACTTATATCACACCGTCTCCGCCGGGATAGGCTCGGTATCCGGCGTTCCCGCCGTAGGGCCGTACGACGTCCGGAGTGTGGCTGACCCGACCGGAACTGTCCGACCGTGATCTGATGGGGGTGTACTATTCTACGCTCTGTACGCCCCGAATCCGTATGTTATCGACCAGCAACTGAGAGTATCTGGAATTCGGTGAGTGGTATCTAGATACGCACGATGGCAAGAATATAGTGGAAGATCAGATTACACGACGGACGATACCGCGAGCGGGGACCGCTGCGATGGTGGCCGGGAAACTCGATACGTCCGAGTGCGGGCCCAACTACCGACTCGGAGCAACAGCCGACGGGCGCTGGTCCGATCGTGTCGGCATGGCGGCTATTTTTCGCCACAAGACGACGTACGGAGCGGTGATTCCGCCGTCGAAAGGAAACGTATATACAAACCCCTCCGCAACCAATGAGTGCAGGGCCGGTAGCTCAGTCTGGCAGAGCGACGGCCTCTTAAGCCGTCGGTCGAGGGTTCAAATCCCTTCCGGCCCGCTTTCCTGCGAACGACAGTGAGCAGTGAAAACAACAGTAGGATTTGAACGATGGCACGAGCGAGCGGTAGCGAGCGAAGTGCAGGTGGTTCAAATCCCTTCCGGCCCGTTTCCCTGTGAACGACAGTGAGCAGTGGAAACAACAGTAGGGTTTGAATCAGGGAGGAGCTTGCTCCGACCGTGGTTCAAATCCCTTCCGGCCCGCTTTCCTGCGTCCGTAGCGTGTTAGCCACGGCGTTCACCTCGGCGACAGCGGTCGTCAGCGACCAGAAAATATTTCATGGTGACTGATGAGTGCCGAATATGTCCCTCCCACTTTTGCAGGTACCGGGCGGTCCCGAACTCATCATCGTCGGCCTGATCTTGGTCATCGGGCTCGTGCTGTTCGTCGCGGGTCTCGCGGCGACCTACTGGGTGTACACCGACGCGAAGAACCGCGGCAACGACAACGCCGCCGTCTGGGGTGTGTTGACTCTGCTCGGGTTCTTCGTCGGCCTGGTCCCGGGGCTGCTGGTCGTGGCCGCCTACTTCGTCGCCGGCCGCGAGTAGTTCAGTCGAGCGGCTTGACCATCTCGACGTGCGGGATACCCGCTTCCTCGAACTGCTCGCCGACCGCTTCGTAGCCGAGTCGCTCGTAGAACTCCGCGACACGCAGTTGGCCGTGTAGGAACGCCGACGTCGCGCCCCGTTCGCGAATCATCGACTCGGCGGTTTCCATTACGCTCGCACCCAGCCCCTCGCCGCGATACGCGGAGAGAACGGCGACGCGTTCGATTCGGGCGGTCGTCTCCTCGACGAACCGGAACCGCGCCGTAGCGACCGGCTCGCTGTCGTCGGTGACGACGATGTGGGTCGCAACCCCGTCCTTCCCGTCCATCTCCTCGGCTTCGGTGACACCCTGCTCGTCGATGAACACCGCTCGGCGGACAGTGTGGGCCATCGCGACGAGGCGCGCGTCGCCACCGACGTGATGGGTGTAGCGGGTCATACTGTCACTGGGACGGCCGAGAAAGAGAGCGTTGTGTCTAGCTGTCGGGGCTGTAGTTGGGCGCTTCGTCCGTAATCATCACGTCGTGGGGGTGGCTCTCCTGGTGGCCGGCCGAGGAGACGCGGACGAACTCCGACCGTTCCTTGAACTCGGGGATGGTCTCGGCGCCCACGTAGCCCATACCGGACTGCATCCCGCCGACGAGCTGGTGGAGCTCTGAGGCCAGCGACCCCTTGTACGGCGTCGCGGCTTCGACGCCTTCGGGGACGTAGTCCTCGTCCTCGTCGTCCTCCTTGAGATAGCGCTCGCCGCCGCCCTCGTTCATCGCGCCGACGCTACCCATGCCGCGGTACTGCTTGTACTTCTTGCCGTTCATCTGGATGACTCGGCCGGGGGCCTCGTCCGTGCCGGCGAAGTAGGAACCGAGCATCACCGCGTCCGCGCCGGCGGCGATGGCCTTGATAGCGTCGCCGGAGTAGCGGATGCCGCCGTCGGCGATGACGGGCACGTCGTGCTGGCTCGCCACGTCGGCGACCTGCGAGACGGCCGTTATCTGGGGCATCCCGGCGCCGGTGACGACGCGGGTGGTACAGATAGAGCCCGGGCCGATACCGACTTTCACGCCGTCGGCGAAGTCGACGACGGCCTCGGCGGCCTCGCTGGTGCCGATGTTGCCGACGACGACGTCGGCCTCGACGGTTTCCTCGATCTCCCGGGCGCTGTCGATGACGTTCGCGTTGTGCGCGTGGGCGCAGTCGATGAACAGCACGTCCGCCCCGGCGTCGTCGGCAGTCTCGGCGCGGTCGACCTCGAAGGGACCGACGGCGGCGCCGACGCGGAGCTGGCCCTCGTGGTCGCGTGCCGCGTCGTCGTACTCGCGGCGCTTGAGGACGCCACGCATCGTGATGAGGCCGACGAGGCGGTTCTCGTCGTCGACGATAGGGACGCGCTCGATCTTGTGGTCGTACATCAGCTCCAGCGCTTCCCGCGGTGTCACGTCCTCTGCGGCCGTGATGACCTCGTCGGTCATGGCCTCGGTGACGGCGTCGGACTCGCCGACTTCGAGATAGGGCCGGATGTCAGTGCCGGAGATGATACCCAGCACTTCCTCGGTCTCGTCGTCGACGACAGGGGCACCGGAGACGCCGCGGCGGTCCATCATCCTGTCGACCTCTCGGACGGTCTGTTCGGGGTGGGCCGTGACCACGTCGCGGATGATGAGCTCGTCGTAGCGCTTGACGCGCTCGATCTCGGCGGCCATCTCTTCGTCGTCCATGTTGCGGTGGAGCACGCCCAGGCCGCCCTGGCGGGCCATCGCGATGGCCATGTCGCTCTCGGTGACGGTGTCCATCGCGGCCGTCAGGACGGGGACGTTCAGCTCGACGCTCTTGGAGACGCGCGTCGCGGTGTCGGCCTCGTCTGGTTCGACCCGGGACTCTTTGGGTCGCAGCAGTACGTCGTCGAAGGTCAACGCCTCCGGAACGCGGAGTTTCTCGGAGAAAGGCTCGGAATCGTTCGCCATGTAAGTCGTCCAAGACGGCCGGCCAAAAACGTTGCGAGACTCGTATGGACTGTGTTGTACACTCATACCGTGGTGTCCGATGACAGGCCGTTGCGCGCTACACACGTCCAGTTGCATGTGGTAAATTCCCACGTTTCGCGGAGCGTGGTCCCGGTTCTCACACAACGCTTATATCTTCATGAAAGGTAATTATAGACATGCGCTGCACCCAACCCACCACCGAAGTCACCGGCCGGCAAGCGACGTGCCCCACGGCGACGAATACATTTTCGGTGGGTACTGGGAAGCGGAACTGGCGGGTCGCCAGCTCCGACGATGCAGCAGCCACCCTCGGGGAATCGGGGTATCCCCATCCCTGACAGTCGATGAGTAGCTCCAGACACCCGGTCGCGCTGGACATCGAGCGGCAGGTCGGTCGGGGCGGCCGACTGCTCGCGACGGTGATGGGCCTGCCCCTCGTCGACGGTATCTTTCCAGTGCTCGTCCTCGCCGGGGCGCTCACCACCTGGGCCGGCATGCTCGAAGTGGGCCTGCTCGTCTTCGGCGGCTCCGCGATGGTCGCCGTCGTCCTCGCGGAGATGGACGGCAGCCCCCGACAGCAGGCCACGGCGGTCCTGCTCATCGGCGCCGTGCTGATACCCATAGCCGTGCTCGAAGCAGCTATCGCGCCGACTATCGCCGGCGTGGTCCACCTCGCGACGTTCGAGCGCTTCGCCGGCATCGTCATCATGGCCATCGCGGCCCAGACCGCGAGCGCCCGCGTTGGCGAACTGCTTCCCCGGCCCGCTATCATCGTCGGGCTTGGCCTGCTTGCCAGCGTCGACCCCTCCGGCGCGACGCTGGTGGTCGACGCCGACCCCGAGATGCTGGCCCGCGCCGCTGCGACGGCCGGCATCGGCGTCGGCTTCGCGCTCCTCGTCGCACTCGCCAGCCCGTGGCTGCGCAACGCCGTCGACATCGACCGCTTCCGCTTCGGGAGCGCCGTCGCTCTGGGCGTGCTCGCGCTCTCCGTGCTCGGCCTGATGCCGACCCAGGCCCCGGTCGCTCTGGCGGTGCTCGGCGTCACGGCCCTGCTCTCGTTCGACCCGGAGAACGCCCGCGAACGCCACCAGGACTACCACCCCGACAGCGTGGACCTGACCGCCGCGTTCTCGGACGGCGGCGCTTCACAGGGAGTGGCCGCCGACGAGCGCACCGACGAGGGCGCCGCCGTGGAGTACGACCCCGACCAGGAACGCGCGCCGTGGCTCTAGGAATAAAAACCGGTTTTTGTAGCGAGAGCGGGGCTGGTGGCCGCTAAAAATCTATTCGATCCACTTTCGAGTATAACAGCGTGTCCCGCCAGAAAGCCCCGGCTGGCTCCAGTCGGGGGCTTCGCTGCGCGCTTCGCTCACTGCGTTCGTTGCAGTGCTTGCGTCAGCCGCCTTCCCGGAGCCAGCCGCCCCTTTCAGTCCCACCCAGCGCTGTATGACCAGCCGGCTACGGGCGGGACTTTCTGGCGGTGAGTCGTGGTAGAGACCGCAGTTCTTAGAGAGCCAGTCCGTCCGAAACCACTCCCAACGTCCGTTCACGTCAAAACTAGTACAGAGGGGAAGCTTTACGCGCCCGACGCTCCGCTCTCCGATATGGCCGACAACCGCGTAGTTCAGGGGCGCATGCAGACCCCGGAGAGCCTCGCCGAACTCATCGAAGGCGAGAGCGTGATGGACGCAGAACCGATCGAAGACGCCGACCGAGCGTGCCCGGACTGCGGCGAAAACGTCCTCTCCGTGGGCTACATGCCCTCGGCGCTGGAGTTCGTCACGGGCTACAAGTGCCAGGAGTGCGACTGGTCGGAGACCGACCGCGAGTAGCAATCGAAATCCCTTTACTATCAATCGCCATACGACGGAGTGCGGGGTCGTGGCCTAGTCCGGGAAGGCGGCTGACTCCAGAGGCCACGCGCCAGGGACGACATCCGAGGGCTGATATACTGAGCGGCCGACTGATCATCGGTTCCGCGACGATGACCCTCTGGAGTTCCGAGGCGCTGGACGGAGATATCAGCCGATCGGGGGTTCAAATCCCTCCGACCCCATTTCTTGTCGCGAACAAATCCGTGAGCGACAGAAATGTCTCGCGGAGGATTTGAACCACGCGAGACGAACGCAGTGAGTCTCGCAGTCGGGTGAATACTCCCTCCGACCCCATCAATATTCTAATTCTATCCTATCATTTCTTAGAGGTAGCTATCGCAACAAAACGATAGCCCATCGGTTCCCTCTCGGTCACAGTGTGATGAGAGGGTGGTTGTGGGCCAGTCGTAAAGGACGGAAAACACGCCCACCGAACCGATACCATCGAGCAGGCCGCCGAATTATGGAACTGCAACAAGACGACAGCGGTACTGCGGTCCACCGAGTTCTTCTGGCGAATCAACGAGCAAATCCGAAAGGTGCTGGAGCGGGACGACCCCACCGTTCAGCAGAAACAGAAGGTTGCCGAGACGCTCCGAGTGCCTAGCACCTACGAGATTCAAATAACTGAATCAGTAGTCAGAGTGAAGACCAGTCTTGGTTTTCAGCGTGTTAGTTTAGCCCATATTGCCCGAATCAACTGGTTCTCGGAACTCACTCCGCAGTCTATCTTGTAGAATCCCGTCCATCACGACACCAACCTCTGCACGTAGGTCCTGGTCATCGGGCGGTTCTAGGTCCAGTGTCACAGTGTGTTCTTCGTTTGGGCTCAATTGCGTAGCATCCGAAACTGCGGAGACAACCCTCTGTTGACTTCTGTTCTTGAAAGCGGCTTGAGCCTTCGCGCTTCCAGTTCCATCTCCGACGTTTCGCATAGTAATTTCAACCGAAGCCCCTCCCTCAGATGGAGTGTCGACGGCATACGAGAATACGAGAACACCGCTGTCGTTTACCGGAGTGATTTCCGGATTCCCCACCTCCATATCTGGCGGAAGTTGACCGATACGATAGCCGGGAGCCGTTGTTTCGGTATAGTAGTAGCGCTGTCCGCCCTGTTCGTAATACGTTCCTTCGAGATCAGGGTCACCAGCGACCCCAACCGCTGCGTGTTGCTGGTTTTTGAATATCAACAGCACCGACCCGTAACCGAACTGATCAAGCATTGATGATAGCAAAATCGAGCTGTCTTCACAGTCTCCCTCTTTATCGACGAGAGTTTCGATAGGATATTTCGGGTACTCGTTGTATCCCGCTGAAACCTCATCTGTGGTGTACTGGAGATTCTGCACGAATTCCATCATCTCGTTGATGATGCCGACATCGTTCAGGTTTTGCCGGTCTCCAAAATCCTCGAACGCTCCTACTATGTTCTGGATATACTGGTCGTCGTAAGTATCAGAGACGTAAGCACCGTAATTCGGTGTCCTCAGTCGCTTCCGGTAGTACTGATCCAGTCTCACTGGAACGTCCAATGTCAGTAGCCTTCTATCGCTCCCTGAACCCTGATCGAAATTCCGTGAGAGTGTTTCACCCCCTCTGAGTTCTGGGTCTGTACTTCCGCTAAGACCCCTCAAATGAAGTGGGAAAGTCGCCTGTTCCTGAGTCCCGACGAAGAAACTGCCGACAGACTCATTGATATTGCTTGACTCTCTGGGCCGAACTAACCAAAGAGTCCGGCCGCTCTCAATCGGGCCATGATTCGTGTCCGGACCGACTACAGTGTGTTGACCGCTTGAGTTGATTGTCGCAATTGCTTCACTACTGGGCGTGCCCTTTGTAACCAGTAGTCTCCGTGCCCCGTTGAGCTGGACAGTAACGCTTACTCGGTAGTTCAAGCCATCAAGGAGGTCTTCGGACCAAGACGAGATTTTTGGGTTAGGTGTCGGCGTGTCATTTGAAGGACCTGCCGAATCTCCCGACGGAGCTTCGGAATCACTGCCTGAAGAGACCAATCCAGTACAACCCGCCAGTCCTACCGCGGAGCTGGAGGAGAGGGCGGCGAGTAGATTTCGTCTGTTCATCGACACCTCGGGTTAAGTTCGGAGTGACTTGAATATACGTGCTGGCTCGCGATTTGAGCCGTGAAATTGAGAGTGGCAATCTACGCTGTTCTACTTTCTCTTCCACTCTACCCCCCATGGCTCATCCCCTCTAGCAAACAGGCCACAGTCCCTCGCATGGGTGCAACCTACGACGACAGGGAAGTCCACAACGAACTACACACGAGCCCGAAAGGTTGGACGACCATCGTCCCCGACGAATCGGTGAACGGATATGGAAGGTTTTGGGTCGGCTTGACTGTCCAGTAGAGGTCGAGACCGTCGAGACACTTCAGGTTCCCTGTAAGTGCAACGTCGAGTTATCGGAGACGGTTGCCGGTGAGAAACGCGGTAGGGCTACAAAGGCGCGTTCAGCGCCGCCACCTGTTCGGAGATGGCCCGTGCGACGGCGGTCTCACCCTTCGGAAACTGCCATGTCCTGTCGTCGAGCCCACCGGCTCGGTAGACGGTGACCGCTACCCCGCCACTCGTCCCGCCGAAGCCGGCGATGGCGAACACGGCGACGCCGAGGAGTATCAAGAGCGCCCCCGCACTTGCGATTACTACCTGCAGGAGCGGGCTCTGGGAGTACGCATCTCCCATGCCCAGTACCATACCGATGACACCGCCGAGTACCAACCCGGCGCCGAGAATCCATTCGAGAACCGGATAGTCGGCGCTCTGGTTGCGGTTGTAGTCCGCGCCGACCACGTAGTCGGTGTTGAGGAGGACGCTTTCGAGTTTAGTGTCTTCCCTCCGGTTCCCACTGCGGTGCCTGAGATCGAGGACTCGGCGGTCGGTAACGGCGACGGTCCGTACGTCACCGGAGTAGGCTTCGAGCAACTGCTCGCCGGAGGGGACATGCGGTTCGAGGAGGTCACGTTCCGTTTCAGAGACGGTTCCCATCGGGTGATTGTTCGCCACGGGGAACTTGTATGTGCATGGTGTCTCGGCGTCCGATATCGGCGACTGGACCGCTCCGGGTCCGCTGGCCTGTGCGGAGTCGCCCCGCGATATCGAATCGGTCTGCCCGGCACGGACTGACCGCCTCCGGTATAACGGTCACAGCCCTCGACGACCCCAGTACAGTAGAATTAAGTTCGGCTCCGGGAAGTATTGGCCATGAATAGTCAACTTCCGCGGCGAGCCGTCCTCCTCAGTAGCGCCGCTGTGACGCTTGGCCTGGCGGGCTGTTCCTCGGACAGCGACCCGTCGGGGTCGTCCGGTGGCGATACCGACTCCTGGCAGGAGATACTGAACACGCGCGAGACGGTTCAGGAAGACGAGTATCAGGCATGGAACTGGAGTGCGGACCAGTCCACGGAGATCCGCTGGGAGTTCACCGTCCGCAACGGACCGGAGGCCGAGCTGTTCGTGATGGAGTCGACCGAGTTCGACGAGTTCCAGGCCGGGAACCGCTTCTACGCCGTCGAGTCGGCGGCCGGTACCTCGGACGAGACGACGTTCACCGTCGAGAGCGGCGACTACCGGTTCGTGCTGGATAACACGAACGCCGGCGATATCGCGCCGCCGACCAACCTCGACGACGACGCCGCGGAAATCGAGCTCGTAGTCGAAGCCCGAACGGCCTGAAATCGGTCGTCTTTCTGCCGGAATTTTCGGCTGTCCGAGCGAACGCGGGACGAATACGCATACAGTCGATGGGAGTTTCGATGATTGTAGTAACGCGAGCCGAGAAAATATGAGTTATCCGTCTGGAGCGCAGTCGTCCAGACAGCGAGACCACAAGCATGTCAGGGAAATACGATCTGATAATCGTCGGCGGGGGTATCAGCGGGGCATCGCTGCTGTACACGACCGCGAAGTTCACCGACATCGACTCCATCGCGCTCATCGAGAAGGAAGACGAGGTCGCGGCCGTCAACTCCCATCACACGAACAACTCGCAGACGCTGCACTTCGGCGACATCGAGACGAACTACACGCTCGAAAAGGCCGAAGAGGTCAAAGAGGGCGCCGAGTTGCTCGCGGGCTATCTGGAGAACCACGACCCCGACCGCGAGATGCACGCCAAGCGCTCGAAGATGGTGCTCGCGGTCGGCGAGGACGAGGTCCCACAGCTCGAACAGCGCTACCACGAGGAGGGCTTTGGCGAGCTCTTCCCGAAGCTCCGGCCGATCGGGCGCGACGAAATCGCGGATATCGAGCCCAAGGTTCTGGAGGGGCGAGAGCCCGACGTCGACGTGCTCGCGCTCCAGACGCCCGACGGCTACGTCGTCGACTACGGCCGGACGACGAAGTCTTTCGTCGAGGAAGCGAGCGAGGAGACCAACGTCGACGTCTTTACCGGCACAGAGGTCACGGAAATCACGCCGACACTCTCCGGCTACACCATCGAGACCGACGACGGCCGCTTTGACTGCGACGCCACCGTCGTCGCCGCCGGCTCGCACAGCCTGCAGATGGCCAAGGAGCTGGGATACGGCGAGGACAAAGTTCTGCTCCCCGTCGCGGGCAGTTTCTTCCTCGCGGACGACCTCCTGAACGGGAAGGTGTACACGCTGCAGATGAAGAAGCTGCCGTTCGCAGCGGTCCACGGTGACGCCGACGTGCACGACTCGTCCGTTACGCGCTTCGGTCCGACGGCGAAACTCGTCCCGGCGCTGGAGCGGGGCAACGTCTCGACCGTCTCGGACTTCCTCGACGTGTTCGGCCTGAACGCCGCTTCGTTCCTCAGCTACGCCAACATCCTCTCGGACAGGGTGCTCCTGCCGTACGTGCTCCGGAACCTCCTCTATGACCTCCCCGAGGTCGGCCCGCGACAGTTCCTCCCGCACGTCCAGAAAGTCGTCCCCAGCGTCGAACTGGACGACATCGAGCGCGCGAAGGGATACGGCGGCGTCCGGCCTCAGATCGTCGACACGAAGGCAAAGTCCCTGGACATGGGCGAGGCGAAGATCGTCGGCGACGACGTGATTTTCAACATCACGCCGTCGCCCGGGGCCTCCACGTGCCTGAAAAACGCCATGCGTGACACCCACACGCTGCTGGAGTTCCTCGACGACGAGTACGAGTTCGACGAGGCGGCCTTCCGCGAGGCGACCATCGAGAACTTCCCGTACGCCGACGAGGCCCCGAGCGCGACCGGCGCGGACACGGTCGGCGAAGTGGCCGCGACGGACGACTGAGACCACCGACGCGCTTGCGGGTTTTGGACGGCGGCACACGCGGCTGACCGACCGCATAAATGTCTCCGTCCCAATATGTGACGTGTTATGACCCCCGACCAGAACGACGACCCGGAGATAGCCCACGCGGAGGAACCGACGCTCGCGCGGACTATCATCGAGGAGCGCGACGGCTATCCCGCACACGTCCGGGCGTCGGAGGGCGAGGGCGACAGCGGGCTGCTCCGGGTCGGCTTCCGCGGCCGCGAGGAGGACCTCAAGGAGCTCTCGTGGGAGCAGTTCCGCGAGGAGTTCACCGAGAAGGATCTGGTGGCGCTGTACCGGCCCGACGAGGGACCTGTCGAGAACGACCGCCCGGTCGTCCTGCGGGAGCGCGACCACGTGGACGGGGACTCCTGACCAGTCGGTGACGGCAGTCCCTGACTCGAACAGAAAGTTCATTACACGACCACGTAAGTTCCGTCGTGGGGACCTGGTTGTGGTATAGTGCACCCCCAGTTCCCCGTTCCTATCATCGCGTAGCCACTGCCGGACGGAGAGGTTTTCACCCACCGCGTGTATCACACCGCTATGGACGCCGCGCGACTGCCCGGAACCGCCCGCCCCGAACAGGTAGTCGCCCACGTGGATATGGACTGTTTCTACGCCGCGTGTGAACGCCGCCGGGAGCCAGAACTGGTCGGTGAGCCCCTCGTCGTCGGCATGGGCTACGAGGGCGGGGAGACCCACGGCGCGGTCGCGACGGCGAGCTACGAGGCCCGCGAGCACGGCGTGGAGTCGGCGATGGCCATCTCCGAGGCGCTGGAACGGCTGCCCAGACGGGCCGACGCCGAAACGCCCGGTTCCGACCACCCCGAGACCGGCATCTACCGGCCGGTCGATATGGACTACTACGAATCGGTCGCCGAGGAAGTCAGGGCGCTCCTCCACGAGCAGAGCGAGACCGTCCGGGAGGTGAGCATCGACGAGGCCTATCTGGATATCACCGACACCGTCGGCTGGGACGGCGTCGAGCGCTGGGCGAGCGAACTCCGGGACAGCATCGAGTCCGAAGTCGGCGTCGTCGCCAGCGTCGGCGTCGCCCCGACGATGAGCGCGGCGAAGGTGGCCAGCGACCGGGAGAAACCGGACGGCCAAGTCGTCGTCAGACCAGGGGAAGTCCGGCAGTTCTTCGCGGACCTCCCCGTCGAGGACGTCCACGGCGTCGGCCCGGTGACCGCGCGCGAACTGGCCGAGCTCGGCATCGAGAGCGCCGGCGACCTCGCCGACGCCGACCCGGAGACCCTCGAAGGCCGCTTTGGCGAACGGGGCCGCGAAATCTGGCGCTACGCCCGCGGCGAGGACACGCGGACCGTGACCCCGAGAGGTGACCCGAAGAGCCTCTCGCGGGAGTCCGCCTTCACCGACGCCGTCGAGGACGGCGAGGAGAAACGCCGGAAGGTCACCACGCTGGCCCGGGCCGTCGCTGACCGCGCCCACCGCAAGGAGGCGCGCTACCAGACTATCGGTATCAAGGTCGTTGAACCGCCGTTCGATATCAACACGCGCGCCCGGTCGCTCCCCGGCCCGGTGGCGGACGCCGACCTCGTGGAGTCGATCGCGCTCGACCTGCTCGGGGAGTTCGAGGACAGCGCGGTCAGGAAACTGGGCGTCCGCGTCTCGAATCTGGACTTCTCGGCCGGCGAACAGGCCAGTCTGGGCGGTTTCGAGGCCGCCGGGACGACCGAAAGCGACGGGTCGGACGCGGTGACGACTGAGTCCGGCGAGCCCGAACAGGCGGGCCAGACGAGCCTGACTGCCTTCGACGAGGACGGGACACCGTCGTCGGACGACGGCGGCCGGCCGGAACACAGTGAGACCGACGGACAGGCCTCCCTCGGTGACTTCGGGTAGCTCAGGCGACGCCGTTCTCCAGATTCTCCAGGAGCTTTCCGACGAACAGCCCCGTTCTCGGTGAAATCGTGTCCTCCGCGGGCACCGTCGTCGGGTGGGCCGCGAGCGTCTCGACGAACTGCTCGCTGTGGGTCATCGCCGAGAGCATGTCCACCACGTCGACGACCAGTCCCTCGTCGGATGTGTCCATATTGGGGTAGCGTTCCTTCTGGCGCTCGGCGTACGATATCGTCCACGCCGGCCCGCCGACGGCCGTGACGATATCGTCGAGCGGCCCGACGGGCAGCGGACCGTCCGTACTGCCGACGTAGACAGTGTCTCCCTCGACGAAGGTGTCGTAGCGTGCCATAGGTCCCAGCCCCAGCGCTCCGAAGGAGAGTCGCCACGACCATAGCCCTTGCTCACGGACCCGTCGGCCTGCTGACGCTCGTCTGACGGAGAGTTATGGGGCCTGGGGCGCTCTCTGTGGACAAGCACGTATGGCAGAGACTGAACACATCACCGTGGCCGACACGAGTTCGGGCCCCGGCGGGATGGAAGAGCCGGGCCAGTCCGTCGACATCCCGGTGGTGGAACTGCTCACCGGCCGCGGGTTCATCACGGGCAAGTCCGGGTCGGGCAAGTCCAACACCGCGAGCGTCGTCGCCGAGAAGCTGCTCGACAACGGCTTTGGCCTGCTCATCGTCGACATCGACGGCGAGTACTACGGCCTCAAAGAGGAGTACGAGATACTCCACGTCGGCGGCGACGAGGAGTGTGACATCCAGGTCACGCACGAACACGCGGGCAAAATCGCCTCGCTGGCGCTCGAACAGAACGTCCCTATCATCCTCGACGTCTCGTCGTTTCTCGACGAGGCGGAGGCCGAGACGCTGCTGACGGAGGTCGCAAAGCAGCTGTTCGCCAAGGCCAAAAAGCAGAAACAGCCGTTTTTGCTCCTCGTAGAGGAGTGCCACGAGTGGATCCCGGAGAAGGGCGGGATGGGCGAGGTCGGAAAGATGCTCATCAAGATCGGGAAGCGGGGCCGGAAACACGGGCTGGGCATCGTCGGCATCAGCCAGCGCCCGGCCGACGTGAAGAAAGACTACATCACCCAGTGTGACTGGCTCGTCTGGCACCGGCTGACCTGGAACAACGACACGAAGGTGGTCGGGCGTATCCTCGACAGCCAGTACGCCGACGCCGTCGAGGACCTGAACGACGGCGAGGCGTTCATGATGACCGACTGGGCCGAGCAGGTCCGCCGGGTGCAGTTCCACCGCAAGCAGACCTTCGACGCCGGCGCGACGCCCGGGCTCGACGACTTCGAGCGGCCCGAGCTGAAATCGGTCAGCGAGGACCTCGTCTCCGAGCTCGAAACGATAAGCGAGGAGAAACAGGCCACGGAGAGCCGTATCAAGGAGCTCCGCGAGGAACTCGACAAGAAGAACTCCCGCATCGCGGAGCTGGAGACCGAACTGCAGGACGCCCGCGACCTCCAGCGGATGGCCGAGCAGTTCACCGACGCCCTCGTGGGCCACGTCGAGGGGACCAACCCGGGCCGGACGGCCAAAGACGAGATGCGCCGGAAGCGCGAGCGCCGTCGAGCCGGACAGGTACAGCCGGCAGACGCGGACACGACGGCCGCGGACAGCGCAGCGGAGGACCCGGCACCGGACAGCGCAGACGACGACCCGGCACCGGACACCACCTCCGGCGGCGGCTTCGGCGACGCCTTCAGCGCCTTTGCCGACGACGGCGTCGCGATGAACGGGGGTAGCGAGGCCGCAAACGGAGCGAGCGCGACGGGCGCGACGGCCGACGGTGCCTCGAAGAACGGTGACGGCGCGACGGCCGACGGTGCCGTCGCGAACGAGTCCACCTCCGACGACGACTCCCAGCCCGTTCAGGGGAGCTCCGACGCGGCCCTCGAAGCGGCCCTCGCCGCGGTGGCCGAAGAGGAGGAAGCCGGGGAGGGGGGAGCCGAGACGGAGGACGGCGAGGCGACGGCGTACCGCCCCGAAGCCGTCCGGGATATCGAGGCCGACATCGCCGACCTGGAGGACAAGACCCGGCGGATGCTCACCTACTACAGGGACCACGGACCGGGAACGCCGCTGAACGCCCACTTCTCCGCCGGCGGCTCCGGCGACCGGACCGCGGCCTACGCCCGCAACCGGACCCTGCGGCTCCGCGGCGCGGTCGAACACGTCGGCCGCGGGAAGTACGACTACCGACTGGCGGAACTCGTTCACGAGGAGAGCGACGAGACCCTCGACGACGAGACGGCCCGGCGGTACGCCACACAGATAGAGCGGGCCGTCCTCCGGCGGGCCGACTGAGGCGTCTGTCGCTGGCGTTCCGACGGCGTATACGCAGCTCTCTGCACGGTGGCGTCTGAAAGAAAGACGGGGGTCAGTTCAGCGGTTCGACGAGGTCTTCGAGGGCCGCGCGCGGGTCGTCGGCCTTCGCGACGCCGCTCGCCAGCAGGACGCCGGTCGCCCCGAGGTCGCTGGCCGAGACGAGGTCCTCGCCGGTCGAGATGCCGGCGCCACAGAGCACGTCGACGTCGCCGTCGACGCGGGCCGCGGCGTCCACGGCGCCCGTGACGATGTCGGGGTCGGCCTTGCTGACCGGCGTCCCGGTACCGATGAGCTCCGGCGGCTCGACGGCGACGGCGTCAGGACCCAGCGCCGCTGCGGCGCCGATCTGAGCGGGGTTGTTCGCACAGACGATGGTCTCGAGGTCCGCGCGCTCGGCGGCCTCCAGCGAGCCGTCGATGTCGGCGAGCTTGAGCCGGTTCTCGGAGTGGTTCAGGAGCGTTCCCTCGGCGCCGGCGTCGGCGGCCGCTTCGGCGAGCGTGGAGCCGGTGTAGCTGCCGTGTGGGTTCGGGCTGACGTGCTGGGCCCAGGTCTCGACGCCCGTCTCGGAGACGGCGTCGATGTGGGCGGCCTGGGGCGCGACGGCGACGCGGACGCCGGAGTCGTCGGCGACGTCGGCCGCGGCGGTGGCTACCTCGATCGGGTCACACGGATACGCCTTGAGATTGACAAGGACGAACATGGGTGAAAGCGCGAACGCCGCCGGGAAATAGATTGCGTGTTCGGCCTCGCATGGCCCGCTCGTACCAGTGAGCATTAAGACGCTGGACGCTGTACGTTCCGGAAGACAACCCGTGCGCACAGGCGACGCGACCCCGACCGTACTCATCGTCGAGGACGAACAGCACCTGGCGGACCTCTACACCGACTATCTCGCCGACAGCTACGACGTGGCGACGGCCTACAGCGGGGAAGAGGGGCTCGAACGCCTCTCGGAGGATATCGATGTCGTCCTGCTGGACCGCCGGATGCCCATCGTCTCGGGCAACGAGGTGCTCGCCGAGATCGAGGAGCTCGGGCTCCAGTGTCGCGTGGCGATGGTGACGGCCGTCAACCCCGACTTCGACATCATCGAGATGGGGGTCGACGACTACCTCGTCAAGCCGGTGACCCGCGAGGAGCTCACCGAGGTCGTCGAGCGCCTCCAGAAAATTGCGGCCTACAACGAGCAGCTGCAGGCGCTGACGACACGCAAGCTAAAGCGAAACGTCCTGCAGGTCGAGAAGAGCCGGACCGAACTGGAGGGGAGCGCGCGCTACCGACAGCTCCAGTCCGAAATCGCCGAGATATCCGAACGCGTCGACGAGCTGGCGGCCGACCTCGACGTCGAGAAAGAGGACCTGCGACTCTAGTCTTTCCGCTGGACGACGTCTCCCAGCGTGTAACTCCCCTCGCTCTCCCCGCTGGACCACTCCGTGTCGTCGGAGCTCCCGCCGGCGCTCAGGTCGAGGTCGAGCGCCCCTTCGAGCTTCTTTCGCACGTCGTCGCTGGGCAGCGAGTTCCCCTGTTCGAGCTTCCGGATGAGGCTCGCTTTCTCGTTTAGCTGCTGGGCCAGTTCCGCCTGGCTCAGCCCCTTGGACTCCCGGGCCGACCGGATCTGGTCGTCGAAGTCCTGTGCGATCTCGTCCATCTCGTCGAACATGTCGCGGCGACGGCCGCCACCGGACGAACTCGACGAGGACGAGCTGGACGACGACGAGGAGCTCGACCCGCTCGACGAAGTGGAGTACTTCGTCGAGGTCGACGAGGAGTCGTTCGTCTTGAGCTCGGTACCGAAGTCGGTACACTCGTCACAGACGTCGAGTTCGGCCCCCTCGATTTTGACGCGGCTCGGAGAGGAGACCTCCTTGCCGCACATCTCGCACTGAACCATACGGCGGAGTTGGAGAGGGTCCCGTATAAATGGTGCGCTGGCCCGGGATTTCTGTCAGCCGCCAGTAGCGATTGCCAGCTTCGGACGGATGACCGCCGGATGCTCCGATAGTATCGGACCCAGCGACCCGCTGCTCGCGTAAGTCGTCGTGTTTCAGCGGCCGACGTCGACAGTCGAGTGACGGGCGCAATCGAGCGAGCGAATCGCGGGCATCTATGCGTTCAGAATATCGTCGGCGGCCTTCTCGGCGATCATGGTCGTCGGGGCGTCCGTGTTCCCGCTGGTAATCGTCGGCATGACCGAGGCGTCGACGACGCGCAGGTCATCGAGCCCGTGGACAGCGAGGCGGTCGTCGACCACCGCCATCTCGCCGTCACCCATCTTGCAGGTGCCGACGGGGTGGTAGAGTGACGCCGCCCGCTCACGGATATGCTCGATGAGTTCCTCGTCGGACTGCACGTCTGGCCCCGGTAACACCTCTCTGTCACGGTACTCGTCGAACGGTTCGGCCTGCAGAATCTCACGGACCAGCTTGACCCCTTCGAGCAGTATCTCCAGGTCATCCCCCTCGCTCAGGTACTGTGGGTCGATGACCGGGTCGTCGAACGGGTCTGTCGACCGGAGCGAAATCCGACCGCGGCTGTCCGGGCGCAGTCGGAGCGCACCGAGCCAGAAGCCGTGGCCGTCGGGGTTGTCGAACCCGTGGTCGACGGAGTACGACGGACCGAAGTGAAGCTGGATATCGGGGCGCTCACCCTCCCCGGAGACCGACGCGAAGCCGCCGGCCTCTGCGAGGTTCGAGGTGAGCGGCCCCCCTTTCAACACCAGATACTTGAGGAGGTTCCACAGCGAGTCCGCCTCGTCGAGCGTGACAGATTTCTCGCAGGCGCAGTTGACTTTGACGTTGAGATGGTCCTGGAGGTTCCGGCCGACACCTGGGAGGTCGTGGACGACCGACACGTCGTGGTCAGCGAGATGCGCCGCTGGCCCGACACCCGACAGCATGAGCAGTTGCGGTGAGTTGATAGCGCCCGCCGAGAGAATCACCTCCTCGGTCGCGTCGACCGTTTCGGGCGGCCCGCTCCCGTCGCGAACGTACTCCACGCTGACTGCCTCCCGGCCGTCGAACCGGACACGCGTCACCTGCGCTCCGGTCACGGCGGTCAGATTCGAGCGGTCCAGCACCGGCTTCAGGTAGCCGTCGGCGGCGCTGTGGCGCTCGCCATCTTTCTGGGTCACCTGGTAGAGTCCCACGCCCGACTGGTCGCCCGCGTTGAAATCCTCGTTGTGTGACAGTCCGACTGCCTGTCCCGCCTCGACGAACGCCTCGCTGAGTTCGTTTGGCGACTGCTGGTCGGCCACGTTCCGCGGGCCGTGGGTCCCGTGATACTCCGAGGGGCCGCGTTCGTTGTGTTCGGCCCGTTTGAAGTAGTCCAACACGTCCTCGTAGGCCCAGCCGTCGTTCCCGAGTTCGGCCCAGTGATCGTAGTCCGCAGGCTGACCGCGGGCGTAGATCATCGCGTTTATCGAACTCGACCCCCCGTAGGTCTTCCCGCGGGGCCAGTAGAGTTCCCGCTCGTTCAGTTCCGTCTGGGGCTCGGTGTCGTACTCCCAGTCCACGTCGGAGTTGAACAGCTCCATGAACGCCGCCGGGATTCCAATCTCCCGCTTCTCGTCCGGTGTCCCCGCCTCCAGTAACAGTACTCTCTCGCCGTCGGCCGAGAGTCGATTCGCTAGCACACAGCCCGCCGACCCCGCACCGACGATAACGTAGTCGTAGGTTCCGTCTCCCCGGTTCGACATGGTACCTCATGCCTCGACTGGTCCCTTAAATCCCGAAGTATCTCCGAAAAGAACGATGAACTGGTGGGTGAGCGGTGAGCCGATGGGTGTCTGGTCCGTCGGGTGTGTAATCTGATAATTTAAGTGTGAAGACAACGGCGATAGAAACGAATGCCGTCCCAGTCGCAAAACGAGTTCGTCCTCACGTCTTCGGTGCGGACGGAAATCGTGCTTCGGGTGTCCGAGCGCACGACGCCGACCGACGCCCTGCTGGCCGGGATCGACGCGAGCGACTCCGCGGTCTACGACGCGCTCTCGACGCTCAGGAGCCGCGGTCTGCTCACCGAAGACGACGGGGGATGGGAACTCACTGCGCACGGACATCTCGTCGCCGACAGCGTCTCCGAGTGGCTCTCTTCGGAGGAGTTTCGCGCGACGGACCCGGCGTTCTGGAAGAACCACCAGATCGACGTTATCCCGCCTGCGTTCCGGCGCCGACTGCCGGAGGTCGGGGAGTACGAGGTCGTCCGCGACGTCCCTCAGGAACCCAACAGGTGTGAGGATGTCGCCGTCGGCATGCTCGAATCGGCCGACCACTGTGAGGTTACGACGCCGTATTATTCGCGGCGTCACCAGGAGGCAATCCCGAGACACCCGGAGACGCGCTTGCTGGTGACCCGGGAGGCACTCGACGTCAGCTTACGGCGGTACCGGGACGGCCGCCGCGAAGAGCTGAACAACATGGAGCCGGCTGCCCTCCGACTGACCGACTGCCAGTTCGCGTCGGTCGTCACCGACGAGAAACTGAAGTTCGAGCTGCCCACAGTGAGCGGGGGTGGGACGGACCGACACGACGGGACTGGGAGAACTCACCCGTTCGAACGCGGTTCGGTCGCTGGCACGACCGCGCTGTTCGTCTCCGAGACCGAGTCAGCGGTCCGGTGGGGACGCGACCTCTTCGAGGCGCTCTGGGCGGACTCGGACCCTCTCGGCCCGTACGTCGAACGGCAGTTCCCAGAACTGCTGGAGTGACGCTCGACGCGGTTCCTGCAGTGAGCAACGCGAACGAGGAACCACGGGCGAAACAAGGCCGTTCACAGCTCGACCCGGCGGATATTTCCCATCGATTCGTATTTGCTGAAGGTCGGTCGGCGAAGCCGCGGTCCGGCCGTCCCCCTCTCCCAACCAGAGCGACTCAGCTATGCGACAGCGAGACTGCTACCTCGGGTCGGGCCGCGTCGCGCGGTGGACACCGTAGACGAACCCCGCGCCAACGAGCATGACGACGACGGGGGGCCAGATATCGAACAGGGACTTTATCAACAGCTCTTTCGGGCCGTACAGCGACTGGGTCGCTCTCAGGAACTGCTGGAGGAAGAAGTACCCGAAGGCACCGCCAATCCAGGGGATAGCCGCGGCTGTCAGGAGGAGCCTGTGGCTGCCGTCGGCGGGCGCTCCCCGGTACAACTCACCGGCCCGATACAGCGGAATCGCGGACAGCATCGCCAGTGGAACGAACCCGATGGCGAGCAGCATCGGGATTCCTTCCCCCAACTGACTGGTAGTCGCCTCCTCGACTCCCGCAACCACGAACAGCACCACGAGTACCAGCAGGGCGCCGATGACGGCCAACTGCTGGCGGTGGTTCCGTGCGGCGCCGAGCGCAAACGCCAGTGCCATCCCGCCGGTGAACACGAGACTGACGGCGAAACCCCAGTCGATGACGTTCTCGACGACAGCGACGATAGCGACAGCGCCCGCCACTGGGAAGACGACCGCTACAAGAGCCAGTCGGAAAGAGACACGCCCAGCCGGAAACGGCTTCATGAGCGTCGGTATCGCAGCTAAAATAAATGTCTTGTGTCGGTCGGTGACGTGTCCTCACGAACAGCCCAGTTCAATCCAGCGCCCGCATCGCGTGGTAGAACCGCTGGAGCGCGGTGACGTGGCCGACGACGGCGAAGACGACGAGCAGCAAGCCGACCAGCGTCAGTCCGTAGAGGGTCGGCTGGACGAACGCCGCGACGCCGGTGACGACGCCCACCAGCGCCAGTCGGTCGGCGCGGCCGAGCGCGCCGCCGTAGACGCGGTCCAGTCCGACGGCCTGAGCCTGCGTGCCGAGATACGAGGTCATCAGGACCCCGGTGACGGCGGCGATGCCGAGCGCCCACCGGCCGACGCCCGCTGCCAGCCCGACGATGATGATGATGTCGGCGTATCTGTCGAGGACGTGGTCGAGCAGGTCGCCGGCCGAGGACGCGACGTTCAGTTCGCGGGCCAGCGCGCCGTCGACGAGGTCGAGCCAGCCGTTCAGGAAGACGAGCACTGCGCCGGCGAGATACAGCAGCGGCTGGCCGGTCGCGACGGCGTAGACCCCACCGGCCGCCGCGGCCAGCAGGAAGGCGATGACGCTGACGCCGTCGGGCGAGAGGCCGACCGTCCGGGCCAGCCCGACGAACGGGTCGAGCGCGCGGTCGGCCACCCAGCGGAATCTATCGAGAGTCATAGCCAGTCGACGTAGCTGACGGTGCCGGCGCTCGGTTCGCGCTCCCCGTCGACGACGGCGCGGATGGCGGCGGCCACCTCGTCGGGGTCGCGGTCGGTCGTGTCTATCTCGTAGACGTTCTCGGTGCCGTGGTGGTGGACGGCCTCCGAGAGGATCACGTCCAGCGCCTCAGACTCAGCATTTTCGTAGCCCTTCGAGTCAGAGTCCCCGCGCTCACGGAGGCGGGAAACGACGGTGTCGGGGTGTGCTCGCAGGACGACCACGCGGTCGGCCTCGAAGTTGTGCGCGAGATGCGATTCCACAATCGCGTCCTCGTGGCCGTCGAGCCACTCGGCGAGGGCGTCCATGTCGGCGACGAGGCTGCCGCGTTCCTCGTCGGTCCCCGTCGAGAGCCCCTCGGACTTGATGACGTCGTTGAGGTGAATCACGTCGAGGTCCGTCTCCAGCAGGTCGGTCGCCGTGGTCTTGCCCGTCCCCGGGGTCCCCGTGACGGCGACTCTCACTGCCCGACCTCCGCGATAGCGTCGTTGAGAACCGAGACGGCCTGTTTCGTATCGGCCTCCGTTCCGCAGGTGATGCGGATGCACTCGGGTAGGCCAAAGGAGGAGCAGTCGCGGACGATGACGCCCTCGGCCTGAGCGGCGTCGGCGACCGCCGCGGCGTCGCCGACCGCCGCGAGGACGAAGTTACCCGCACTCTCCCACGTGGGGGCGTCGAGTTCCCGGTAGATGTACTCGCGGGCCCACGCGGCCGTCTCGACGCTTCGGTCGACGTGTTCCTCGTCGGACAGCGCGGCGAGCCCCGCCCGGCAGGCCAGTTCGCTCGCCGAGAACGGGGTGTTGATTCGGGCGTAGGCGTCGGCCCACGCCTCGGGGACGAGCGCGTAGCCGAGGCGGACGCCCGCGAGGCCGTAGGCTTTCGAGAACGTTCTGAGCAGCGCCACGTCGTCGCGCTCGTCGAGCAGCGGGCGGGCGCTCGGGCTGTCGGTGAACTCGCCGTAGGCCTCGTCGACGAGGACGAGCGTCTCCGCGTCCGTTCGCTCGGCGATTTCCCGCACCGCGTCCCGCGCGAACTCCTTGCCGGTGGGGTTGTGCGGACTGGTGAGATAGACGATGCGCTCGCCGTCGTAGTCTTTCAGCACCGCGTCGGCGGTCTGTTCGAAGTCGTCGGCCTTCGAGAGCGTGTACTCGGAGACCTCGCCGTGGTGGTAGCGGGCGCTCATCTGGTAGTAGGCGAAACCGGGGTCGGGGACGAGCACTTCGTCGCCGGGGTCGAGCATCGCGCGGGCGATACAGTCGAGCGCCCCGTCGCCGCCGTTGCCGAGCCACACCTGCTCGGTCTCGGCGTCCCACATGTCGGCGAGGCGCTCGACGAGGTCGGCGTGCGAGGACTTGGGGTAGTGGTGCATCCGCTCGGCCGACTCCCGGATGGCCTCGACGGCTCTCGGGCTGGGACCGAACATGTTCTCGTTCGACGATAGCTTCACCATCGCGTCGGGGTCCAGCCCGAGCTCTCGGGCGACTTCCTCGATACCGCGGCCCGCCCGATACGCGGTGTGCGCGGAGAGGTCCCGTGGGTTCATACACGGGGCAAGCGGGCCGGGCGGCTTAAGCGTGCTCACATACAGAGCCCCCAGTTGAACCGTCCCTCGGCGCCGTCTGGACCAGTCCGTCGTCGCCGAATACGGCCCCTGTGTCGCGGCGGCCGTTATCAGGAACGATAGCACTGGCCGAAAGTGTAAGATAGGGCGGTGAGAGTATCGGGTAGAGAATGCCACTGCTCATCGACGTCAGGAAGCTCTCGCTCATCACCGAACTCATCCAGGACGGGGCCGAGGAGGTGGCGGGGTCACTGGCCTCGCTGGCGGGCGTCGAGGCCTGCGTGGAGATAAAGAGCCTCTCGTTCGTCCAGCCGGGCGACATCCCGACCGAGATGGGGACCGGGCAGATACACAGCGCCCGGATTCGATTGACAGAGCCGCCTTACGGCGTCTTCCTGATGACCTTCTCGACGGAGACCGCGGCCGAAATCGCCCGGCTGATGACCGGGACACCCGTCGAGGGCGAGTTCACGCAGATGCAGCAGTCGGCGCTCCAGGAGATGTGTAACATCCTCACGTCCGGGTTCATCGACGGCATCGCCGACACGCTGGAGACGACGATAGACATGGGGACGCCGACCGTGGAAGTGGCCGACACGTCGGCCGTCGCCGACGCGGCCCTGTCACACGTCCGCCGTGACTCACTGACCATCGTGCTGGATTCACTGGTCGACATCAAGGAGACGGACGTGGCCTTTTCGCTTCGCATCTTCCTGATTCCGGACCCGGGGTCGTTCGTCCACCTCATCGACCAGCTGGACCGCGACGTCGAGACCGGCGAACCCACGAACGTCGCCGACACGGAGGTAGAGGAGCTGGATATGTCCGCCGACGTGTCGGCCTTCGAGGACAGCGCGGGCCGGTAGGCCGCGGGCGTCCGACGATGCCTCCGACGGCGAGCGATTACATGACGTTCAAGGCAACGGGGACCGACGGCCCAGTATGTCTCTGGTCGACGCCACGATCTACGCCACACACCTCGTCTTCGCGGGGCTGTGGTCCGGTACCGTCCTCTTTACGAGCTACGCCGTCCTCCCGGCGGCACTGAACGGCGACCTGCGGGCCGGCGCCCTCGAAGCGATGACCGGCAAGCTCCGGACCGTCTCCCGTGCCAGCGCGCTCCTCCTCCTGCTGACCGGTGGGCACCTCGCCGCGACCATCTACACTGCCGAGAGCCTCTTCGCGACGGGCCGTGGCCACCTCGTCCTGACGATGGTCGCGCTCTGGTTCACCCTCGCTGCCCTCGTCGAGGTGGGCGCCGCGAAGCTCGTCGACGGCACCGAACAGCAGAAGGTCCGCCAGCCGGCGGCCGACGCCCGCCCGTTCCTGCTCGGGGCCTCGCTGGTCGCCGTCCTCCTGCTCGTCGACGCCGGCGCCATCCTCGGGCTGTACTACTGAACGGCGTCAGAGCCGCTCGCCGACGTGGTCGGCGCATTTCAGCGCCAGCGCCGCGATGGTGAGTGTCGGGTTCATCGACCCCGCGGTGACGAACACCGAGGAGGAGGCGATAGAGAGGTTCGAGAGGTCGTGACTCTGTAACTGGGGGTTCACCACGCTCTCTTCGGGGTCGGTCCCCATCCGCGTGGTTCCCATGTGGTGGTAGGCCGGGCCGGAGCCGCCGTCGACGTTGGCCGTCCAGCCGATGTCGACGCCGAGCTCCGAGAGGACGGCGTGCTGGATGGCGTTGGCCCGCGAGACGGACCGGCGGACCCGGTCGCCCCACGACCACTGGATGTCGGGGACCGGGTTGCCGTGGTCGTCGGTCCGCGAGGTGTTCAGGGTCACGCGGTTCTCCCGCCGCGGTGGCTGCCCGACCAGCCCGCCCATGGCGATGTTGTTGCCGTAGGCGTCCCTGATGTGTGACAGCATGGAGTCGCCCCAGTCCTCGCCGTTCAGCGCGATTTCGACGGGCGACGGGCCGGCGTAGTTCAGGAACTCCAGCTTGATTGGCGAGTACGGGGCGTCGCTCTCGGCGACCAACGTCTCCCCGGTGTCGACGTGTTGCACTCCGCTGCCGGGGTCGTCGTAGAACTGGTGGCACTCGCTGGTGATGAATCCGACGTGGTTCTGCCGGGTGCGCTCGTCCAGCGTCCCGCCCGAACCGGCAAAGAGGTGGTCCATGAAGTACCGGCCCACGGCCCCCGAGGAGTTCGCCAGCCCGTCGGGGTGGTCGTCGTTCGCCGACAGCAAGAGGAGCCGTGGAATCTCGACACCGCCCGCCGCGAGCACGAACTCGCGGGCCTCCTGGCGGTGTTCGGTCCCGTCGGGGGTCGCGTAGACGGCCGCGCTAATCCGGCCGTCGCCGTCGGTTTCGAGCCGCTGGACCGGCACCCGGTCGATGACTGTCGCACCCGCCTCCTCGGCGTCCTCGACGTGGACGCCGGCGTCGTACTTCGCGCCGGAGGGACAGACCGGCTGGCAGGTGCCGTACCCCACGCACTGCCCGCGGCCGTCGTAGGACTCGGAGTTGCGGGCGTTGGGTACCGAGTGCGTCGTGATTCCGAGCGACTCGCAGGCCTCGGCGAACAGGGAGTCGCTGTAGGAGGGTTTGAAGCCGGGCATCGGATAGGTCGGCTCGTCGCGCGGCGGTGCAAACGGGTTGTCCGAATCGCCGGCGACGCCCAGGGCCGCCTCGGCGTCGGCGTAGTAGGGCCGCAGGTCGTCGTAGCTGATGGGCCAGGCCGGGTCCGCGTTGTCGTGGCCGGCGTCGAAATCCGCGGGGTGGAGCCGCATCACCATCCCCTGCCAGTGGAGCGTCGACCCGCCGACGCCTTTCACGCGGGAGACGTTCAGCGGGTACGTCCGCTCGCCGGTGTTCGAGTAGGCGTCTCGCTCGCCGCCCATCTCCCAGACGGAGCCGCGGTCACCCGGCCGAATGGCCTGTTCCATCTGGCCCTGACGTTCCTCGAATGCGAACCGTCGCCCGGCCTCCAGTACGACCACGTCGTTCCCATCGCTCGCGAGGCGACTGGCGACGAGTGCGCCCGCCGGGCCGGCCCCGACGACACAGACGTCGGCCCGGGACCGTGGCTCTCGCTGCATCTGCCTCCGGATTAGGCTAACCTAAACTTAGGCGTTGCCATCGGCGATAACCGTGTCAGCGACGGAACCATAGTGACGGTTTACACACCGGCCACACTGTCGTCGTGCGGTCGGGTGTGCGTTGATTTCGATGGCTACGATAGCCGTAGTTCGGGCCGACTCAGGGAATCTTGACCGAGTGTTCGAGCGTCCCGACGCCCTCGATCTCGACTTCCACGTTGTCGCCGTCTTCGAGCGGACCGACGCCGGCCGGGGTGCCGGTCGCGATGACGTCACCGGGTTCGAGCGTCATGTAGTCCGTGATTTCGGCGACGAGTTCCTCGACGGAGAAGACGAGGTTGTCCCGCGAGGAGGACTGCTTCGTCTCCCCGTTGACGCGGCACTCGATAGTGGCGTCCTCGGGAACGTGCTCGGGCGTCGCGACCAGCGGGCCGATGGGACAGGCGTTGTCGAAGGCCTTCCCGCGGACCCAGTTTTGCTCCCTGTTCTGGTCGTCGCGGTTCGAGATGTCGTTGAGGCAGGTGTAGCCCGCGACCACGTCCATCGCGCCCGACTCGCTGACGTTCCTGCACTGCTCGCCGATGACCACGCCGAGTTCGGCCTCGTAGTCGATGCGCTCTTTCCCGGCGGGCAGCGTGAGCGTGTTGCCGTGAGAGGCGACGGCGTTTGGCCCCTTGAGAAACAGCATCGGCCGGTCGGGTAGCTCCGACCCCATCTCCTCCGCGTGGTCGGCGTAGTTGCGCCCCAGACAGACGATCTTCGTGGGTTCACAGGGCGGCAGGATATCCACCTCCGCGGGGTCGTAGCTCTCGTCCCCGAAGGCGATACGGCCGTAGGGGCCGGCGGCCGCGGTGACCACGGGTTCGCCGTCTTCGATGGCCCAGCGGCCGCCACGGACGTTCCCGGCGGAGTCGCGGAATCGGACGCGCTTCATGTTTCTGGCGACTCGGCGGCGACGGATAAGCGTTTAGGAGCGGCCAGCTACCAGCCCGCAAGCGATTCGACAACAGACTAGGCGCAAATCGGCGACTGTTCAACAGCAGGGAGCACACGCAGGTTTGAGCCGACCGAACGCCTTTTGAGAGGGCGCGGGCTACGCTCGTCGCATGAACGTCCTCGTCGTCGGTGCCGGGTCGATGGGGGAGTGGTTCGCCCGGACGCTGGCCGAGCACGCCGACGCCTCCGTCGCCGTCACCGACATCGACAGCGATACCGCCCAGCGAACGGCCGGTTCGGTCGGCGGCCGGGCCGTCCCGACCGACACCGAGGAGCGCTTCGACGTGGTCTGTCTCGCCGTGCCGATGCCCGTCGCCGCCGTGGCAATCGAGGAGTACGCCCCGCTCGCCACCGAGGCCGTCGTCGACGTGACCGGGGAGATGGCCGGCCCGCTCGCGGCGATGGCCGACGCGGCGCCCGACCGCCAGCGTGCGAGTCTCCACCCGCTCTTCGCCCCCGCGAACGCGCCGGGCAGTATCGCCGTCGTCACCGCAGCGGGCGGCGACACCGTCGCGGCGGTGCTCGACGCGCTCGCCGCCGCCGGCAACGACCCCTTCGAGACCACGGCCGAGGAACACGACGGCGCGATGGAGTCGGTACAGGCCGCTGCCCACGCGGCGGTGCTCGCCTACGCGATGGCCGCCGACGACGTGCCCCGGCGGTTCCACACGCCGGTCTCTGCCGGCCTCGACGCCCTCGTCGACCAGGTGCTGGGCGGCGAGGCGAACGTCTACGCCGACATCCAGCGGACCTTCGACGGGGCCCGAGCCCTCGCCGACGCCGCCGACGAACTGGCCGCTGCCGACCACGACCGCTTTATCGAGCTGTACGACGAGCTCTCATGAACCCCGAAACACGACAGCAGATACGCGAGAACGCCCAGTACCTCCGCTCGGTCCGCCCGCTCGACCCCGACGAGATATACGAGTACGTCGAGGGCCAGCCCCACCCCGCCGTCGTCCGGCAGGTGCTCCGCGAAGAGGCCGTCGACCTCGCGCTCGTCGAGCGGGAGGACGGCACCTTCGTCCCCGCGCCCGAGGAGCCGCTGTCCGTGTCGGTCCACGGCGTCCAGCGCTTCCCGCGCGAGTACGAGCGCCGCGTCGAGGAGCTGCTCGCGGCGGCCTACGGCGACGACTGGGCCCGCGGCGATAGCGGCGACCGGCTCCGCGAGCGAGTCAGAGACATCAAAGAGCGGTATCTCCACCGCGAGCGGGTCGACTACGACGAGCTGTCGGCCCACGGCTACGCCGTCTACCACCTGCCCGATTACTACGCCGTCGCGACCTACGTACTGAGCGAGCTCGCCGCCGACGGACTGCTCCCCTCGAAACTCCGGGTGCTCGACGTGGGCGCAGGCGTCGGCGGCCCGGCGCTGGCACTTGCCGACCTCGCCGCCGAGGGCGACGCCCTCCTCGACTACCACGCCGTCGAACCCAGCGCCGCGGCGGACGTGCTCGAAACGCTGCTCGGGTCCGCCGAGGGGAGCCGCGAGGTCACCGTCCACCGCGAGACTGCGGAGGTGTTCGACCTCGCGAGCGAGGTCGAGAAGGGCGGGCCGTTCGACCTCGTCCTCTTCAGCAACGTCCTCAACGAACTCGACGACCCGGCGGCGGTCCTCACCCGCTACCTCGACGGGCTGGCCGAGGACGGCAGCGTCGTCGCCCTGGAGCCGGCCGATAGGAACACCGCCACCGGGCTGCGCGAAATCGAGCGCGCCGTCGCCGACGACGGCCCTGCGACCGTGTACGCGCCCACCGTCCGGCTGTGGCCACACCAGTCGCCCGAGAGCGAGTCGTGGTCCTTCGACAAGAAACCGGACCTCGAAATCCCGCCGATGCAGAAACGGCTCGACGACCCCGCCGGCGGCACCCGCGAGTTCGTCAACGTCGACGTGCAGTACGCCTACAGCGTCCTCCGGACCGACGGCGAGCGAGCTATCGAGATGACGCCCGACCGCTCCACGCACGCCCCGATGGCCGACGCCGGGAACTACGTCACCGACCGGGTGAACCTGCTGGCTATCAAGCTCAGCCACGACCTCTCCGAGGAGGGGTCGAACCCGCTCTTCCTGCTGGGTGACGGGAGCCAGAAGACCGACCACTTCGCCGTCGTCACCGACCCCTCGCTGCTGAACGACGACCTCGGGACTGCGGAGTACGGGGACCTCCTCTCGATTCAGAACGCGCTGGCGCTCTGGAACGACGACGAGGAGGCGTACAACCTCGTCGTCGACGGCGAGACGACGGTGGACCGGGCGCGTTAGGTATCTCGTCGCTGTCTCCGCGCCGCTCGAAGCAGCGGCCGCTCGAAAAAAGTGTTCGCCGACCCGACGAAGCTTCCGTCAGACCTCGTCGCGGTTGCTGACCCGGGCCTTGATCTTCGTCGGCTCGACCAGCATGGTGCGGTTGCCGACGATGGCCTTCGCCGTCACGTCCGCGTCGTCGTCGGGGTCGACGAAGACGTGGAGCGCCCCGCGCAGGCGAACATCGTGGGTACCACCGGTGCCGGTCTTGACCCAGTTGAACGAGTTCGCGCTCTTGGTCTGCAGGTAGATCGCGGAGAAGATGTCCAGTTCGAGAAGTGCCGCTTTCACGTCGTCGTAGGAGGTCGCCACAGTCTGGACGAAGTCCACGTACGCGCTCCAGGAACCGACGACCTCCGTGGCCCTGGCGCTGTACTTCTCGGCGGTCGTCCGGTCGATTCCTAGCGTTACGAGCCAGTCCTCGTGGGCCGTATACGAGGCGAACTCGTTCAGCTTCGCCCGGTAGTCCGCGAAGTCGGGATACTCGGCTTCGATGGCGGAGAGCACCGTCTCGACCTCGTCCAGCGCCGCCTCGATGAGCGCATCGAGGTCCCACTCGAGTTCGAGGTTCCGTGTGTTGAACGCGACGATTCCCTGCGCGAGTTCGCGCAGACGCTCGGGGCTGCTCGCGTCGAGACCGCCGTCGTCGGTGATGTTCGACGCCGTCGGCGGGGCGACGAGGTCGTCGGTGACCGTTACCATCTGCCAGGCGTCCTCGCCGGCCCCGCTGTCCTTTATCTCTATCCAGCCGAGAATCCCGGCGACGGCCATGGAGCTTCCGGAGCCACCGCTCACGCTCACGTCCGTCAGGAGGCTGGTCTCCAGACTCGGCTGGAGGACCAACGAATCCTGCCAGCTGTTGGACTGTTTCACGCTGTCGACCCGCATCAGCGTCTCGACCGGCGAAGTGTTCTGGCCCGTGTCGGACGACGCGGACATGATATGCCAGCTCTCACCGGCGAAGCGGAACTGGTTCGCGGCGCTCGTGCCCACACCGCCGCTGTCTTTGGTCTTGTCCCTGTTACCGCCGCCGCTCTCGTTCTTTCCCGGGTCGGCCGCGACGTTTGCCGTGAAGCTGCCCAGACCCAGCGCAGCCAGCCCCGCCCCGGCGCCTCGCAGCGCGGTGCGCCTGTCGAGGGGGAGCCGCGTGTTCGTAGATAATTCGTCGGTAGTTTGCTCTTCGTCGTGTTTGTGACCCATAGTTTCAGTGCTGCTGCCGTACCATCGCGCAGCCGCGGTTCACCGACCCGCCCCGGACCCGCCCTTCGAGACCGCATCGTAATGGTAACACAGCGACCGCACACAGGATAAACTTAATTATTAATACTTACTATCGTCGTGTGATTTCAGTTGCATAGCTATCGGGTTTCTGTTTTTGATAACCGGTTAATCACCGGGTAGAGCCGCCTATTCCGCTGAAGCCGTCGTTCTGTGAGCGGCGTTTAGCCAACCGTTTCGCGTGTGCTTACCGTGGTACAGCGGCCCCTTGAACGCCGTCAGTTCGCTGACCAGAGCGGTATCGCCGCTGAGAATTCGTCCGGAGTCGCCCCGCTCGGACACTGGCTGTCCAGCATAGACCGGCCGGGGTCGTCGGTAGCAACGCCCGCGATTTCCATCGGATATCTCGGCTGATGGCGCCCGCATCGAACACCGTCTGACGTGATAACGCGGCTGACTGCTCATCCGACTCCGTCAGTGCGTTCGGTTCAGCTTCCCCCCGCAACGACCGCTCGAACTACAGCTAGGCAGTGGCTTTTTCTCCCGGAGGACCACAGACGGCGTATGGACGAGCCGACCATCCTGTTGACGAACGACGACGGTATCGAGGCCGCCGGTCTCCGGGCGGTGTACGACGGGCTCTCCGAGGTCGGCGACGTGGTGACGGTCGCGCCCGCGACCGACCAGAGCGCCGTCGGGCGCAAACTCTCCCACGAGGTCGACGTGTGGGGCCACGAACTGGGGTACGCGGTCGAAGGGACGCCGGCGGACTGCGTGGTCGCGGGGCTGGAGGCGCTCGTCCCGGAGACGGACCTCGTAGTGGCGGGCTGCAACCGCGGTGCGAACCTCGGGGCGTACGTGCTTGGCCGGTCGGGCACCGTCAGCGCCGCCGTCGAGGCCACGTTCTTCGACGTGCCGGCGATGGCCGTGTCGATGTACATCCCGGTCCGGGAAAACACCGACTTCACCGACATCGACGACGGGGAGCTCCGCTACGACGAGGCCGTGCGTGCGACGACGTACCTGGCCGAGCACGCCGTCGAGGCCGGCGTCTTCGACCAGTGTGACTACCTCAACGTCAACGCTCCCGTCGCCGACTGGGGGCCGGCCCCGCTCGCGGTGACACGGCCCTCCAAGGAGTACGAGATGACGGCCGAACGCAACGGCGACGCCGTCACCCTCCACGACCGTATCTGGGAGCGGATGGCCGAGGGGTCGATTCCCGACCCCGAGGGGACCGACCGCCGCGCCGTCGTGGACGGGGCCGTCAGCGTCTCGCCGCTGACCGCGCCACACACCACCGAACACCACGAGGCGCTCGATACGCTCGCCGCCGGCTACGACCCAGTGGATTGATACGACTCGGTCGACCACGAACAGAAAATGGCCACGGTCTCGAAAGAGCGACGGGGGTACGGCCGACTGCTCCTCGGCGTCGGTCTGGCCGTCGTGCTCCTTGGCGGGCTGGCGATGACGCTGGACGTACGCGCAATCGGCCGCGCGCTGGCCGACGCCGACCCCGGGCTCGTGGCGCTCGCGGCCGGGCTCTCGCTTTCGGCACAGCTGTGCTGGAGCCTGACGACGGCGACCATCCTGGAAGGCGTCGACGGCTCGCTCCCCCGGCGGCGCATCCAACTTGGCTACCTCTCGGGCACCTTCGGCAAGCAGGTGTTGCCGCTGGGGAACGTCGGCGGGTCGGCGATTCTGTCCTACGTCATCGCCGAGGACCTCGACCGTCGGTTCCGGGACGTGTTCGCCGCCGTCACCGCCAGCGAGCTGCTCGTGTTCGCCGGGTCGGTCGGCGTCGCTGTCGCCGGGCTGGTCTCGATACTGCTCAGCCCGTACTCGGGGCTCCCGACCGCGCTCGTGCTGGCGGTCCTGACAGTGACCGTCCTCGTCCTGGTCGTCGGGGGCGCCGTCCTCGCGTACCGCATCCATCTGGTTGCGACGTTCGTCGAGCACGTCGCGTGGCTGCTCAGGGTCACTCTCGGTCGTATCTCGGTCCGTGTCCACCGCTCGCTCGCGCCGGAACGCGTCGGTAGCGGGACGCGGTCGTTCCTCGACGCGTTCGGGACGGCGACCGGCGAGACCCGGCGGCTGGTCGTCGCGACGACCCTCGCCGTCCTCGGGTGGCTCGCGTTCTCGCTCGCGCTCTCCGTCGGCCTGCTGGCCGTCGGCGCGCCGATGCCGCTCGGGTTCGCTCTGTTTCTGACCCCGGCCGCCGGTGTGGTGACGCTGTTGCCGACGCCCGGCGGGCTGGGTAGCACGGAAATCGGGCTGACAGCGGCGCTCACCGTCGTGCTCGCGTCGTCGCCGGCCGTAGTGGCCGCCGGCGTCATCGTCTTCCGGCTGGTGACCTACTGGCTCGTCGTCGCCGTCGGAGGGGTCTCCTCGCTGTATCTCTCGGCCACCGTCTGGCACGCGCTGGACTGATACAGGTGGCTGTACGTTCGCAAAGATATTCGCCACCTCGCGGTGGGAAAGTACGTCAGTTTGTTACAGCCATCAGTGTGAGCCGGCGACCGCTGAATCGAGGGGGCTCGGCGCTTGTATCAAGTGGTCGCGGGCCGAGAACAGGCGAAGGAATATAATCGACGGCGAATCACTACAGTGGTATGGATTCCACAGTCGTCGAGCTGCTCGACCGGAACGTCGAGCACGCCGAGAAGGAGAACGCCCGGTTTGACGACCTCCAGGAGACCCAGTTCCCGGACGCTGTCACCATCTGCTGTTCGGACTCGCGGGTCCTGCAAGACGACATGTGGGGCAACGACGAACCCGGGAAGATATTCACCTGCAGCAACATCGGCAACCGCGTCACCCAGCCGACCAGCATGGGCCATCTCGTCTCCGGGGACGTGATGTTCCCGCTGTGGAACACCGACACCAAGGTCGCCATCGTCGTGGGCCACACCGGCTGTGGCGCCGTCACGACCGCGTTCCAGTACCTGACCGAGGACGTCATCCAGCCCCGCGGCATCAAGTACTGTCTGGAACAGCTGAAACCCCACCTCAAGGAAGCGCTCGACGTCCTCCCCGACGACCTCTCGGACGCGGCGGCCATCAACCACCTCGTCGAGTACAACGTCGACCACCAGGTGAGCCGGCTCGTCGATAGCGAGGACGTGCCCGACGACGTGACCGTGCTCGGCGTGGTGTACGACTTCCAGGACGTCTACTCCGACCAGCGCGGAAAGGTCCACGTCATCAACGTCGCCGGCGAGACCGACGTGGCGACGCTGCGGGGCGACCATCCGGAGATCGCCGACCGCATCGGCCGCCTCTGGGAGTACGGCCGGACGCTGACCGCGGAACAAACTTGAGGCCGGCGCGCCGAGAACCACTATGAAAATCCGTGGGGACCGAGAGTGCAAATCCTGTGGGACCCGGTGGTCGTACTACGACACCGGGAGCGTCGCCTGTCCGTCGTGTGGGAGCGTCCACAGCGTGGGCGTCGACGACCGGACCGAACACACCGACTCGCCGGTCGAACTCGACCTGACGCCGCTCAGAAACCGCATCGACGAGGCGACGACCGCCGAGCTGGCCGAAGACGTGGCCCGGACCTGCCGGGAGTACGCGCGAAAGCGCGGCTTCATCGACAGCGGCCGGCTCAAACCGCTGGACGAGACGTACGTCGCCGCCGTCGAGCTGGCCGCCGTCGCGGGCGCGTTCGCCCGGCGGACCCGGCCGGGCGACGCGGCCGAACTGTATCTGCTCGACCTGCTCGCGGGCGCTGACGCCGGTGAGCGACCCGGCCACGAGTCCGTGCCCGACGAGCTGCGGGCGGCGTTCGGGCTGGCGATGGCCGACGCCGTCGACAGCTACCAGCGCGACGTGCGGACCTATCTCGACAGCAACCCCGACGAGCACGCGCGGCGGCTCTCGGGTCGTATCCGCGACCACCGCAAACGGGTCGAGGCGCTGGACGGCGACGTCGACCCCGCCGACGCGAACCGGCTCATGCACGCCGCGCGCGACCTCGGACGGTATATCGACGGGGACGAGAGCGCCGCGGTCACCGCCGACAACTGGCTCTCGGGGCTGGAGCGGGACAGAACCTAGCCCTCCGGGTTTCGCCTGTCGTCGTTCGTCGCGGGCCCCTGTTCGAGGTCCGCGGCCGTCTGCTCGGCGGCGTCCTCGGCGGCCTCCGTCTCGACCGGATGGGAGCCGCCGCGGTCGGAGTAGTTGGCTCTGCCTTCGCTCCCCCGGGGCATCTGTGAGAGGAGCATCTGTCGGACGGCCTCGTCCGACTCGAAGGTGTCGTCGATGTACCCGAACAGCTCCTCGACAGAAATCGGGGGCGCGTTCGTCCGCTCCAGTTCCCGATCGCCGTACTCGTCGACGAGTTCGTCGGTCGTAATCGGGTAGGAGACGTCGTCGAGGAGCGGGTTAATCGACGTGAAGTCGACGCCTTCGACGTGGTCGGGGTCGTCCATACCGGGGCTACGGAGACGGACCTGCAGACGCTAGGGCCTGCGACTGCAAGCCGTGTAACCCGACCTCAGGGGAGGTCGACGGACACGTCGTGCTGGAGTCCGGCGGCCTTGACCGTGTTGTACAGCAACATCGCGCGGGTCATCGGCCCGACGCCGCCGGGAACGGGGGTGATGGCGCCGGCTTTCTCTTTCGCGCTCTCGAAGTCGACGTCGCCGACCAGCTCGTAGCCCTTCTCGGTGTCGGCGTCCACGCGGTTGATGCCCACGTCGATGACCGTCGCGCCCTCGCCGACCATCTCGCCGTCTATCATCTCCGGCACGCCGGCGGCGGCGACGAGGATATCGGCCTCGCGGGTCTTCTCGCCGAGGTTCTCGGTCCGGGAGTGACACACCGTCGTCGTCGCGTTGCCGCCCGGGGCCTTCTGGATGAGGAGGTTCGCCATCGGCTTGCCGACGATGTCGGAGCGGCCGACGACGACGGCGTCTTTGCCCTCGGTGTCGACGCCGGCGGACTCGACGAGCTTCTGGATGCCGTGGGGTGTGCAGGGCTTGTAGCGGGCGTCGCCGGCGACGAGTCGGCCGACGTTCTCGGGGTGGAACCCGTCGACGTCCTTCCGCGGGTCGATGGCCCGCAGTACCTGCCGGTCGGAGACGTGGTCCGGGACCGGCATCTGGACGAGGATGCCGTTGACCTCGTCGTCGGCGTTGAGGTCGGAAACGGCGTCGTACAGCTCGCTCGCGTCGGCCTCGGGGTCGATTTCGATGTCGAGCGCCTCGATGCCGACCTCCTCGCAGTCGGACTGTTTCATCGAGACGTACGTCTCGCTAGCGGGGTCGTCGCTCATCAGCACGGTCGCCAGTGTCGGCGTGACGCCCGCGTCGGCCAGCTGGTCGATAGCCGTCGCGAGGTCGTCCCGAACCGACTGGGCGACGGCGTCGCCGTCGATTATCTCTGTCATACTCCAATAGGGACGCCCGCGGGGCAAAAACGTCACTATACTTCAGCGGACTCGACAGCCTGGGGCGCGGTCAGGGACAGTCGCTCTCGTCGACCGCCCGCCGGTCGGGGCCCTGCTGTAGCGGCTCCGTCGCTCCGTCCCCGAGCGCGACGGCCATCGCCTGCCCGCCGTAGCCGTGGGTCTGGTCGTGGCCCCGGACCACGACACACGAGACGCCACCGGGGACACCGGCCGTCGTCGAACGGGTGACCGGCTCGGTACTGTGTGGGTGGCTGAGGTCCCGTCGACCCAGTGGCTCCCCGCTGAGCGTTTCGACCTGCCACCAGTTCGCGTAGCCGTCCTCGCCGTCGTCGTCGTGGTACAGCGTCACGTCGAAGCGATACTCGCGTTCGCCGGCGTCCTCGACTGTGACGGCGGTGACGTTAGCCTCCCGGAGGTCGAGCTCCGAGGCCTCGGTCGGCACCGGCGCCCCGTCCGTTGGAGCCGAGCTCCCTCCGCCGAGCCCGCTGCACCCAGCGAACGACGACGCGAGGGCGGCGCCGCCAGCGAGGACGGCCCGTCGTGTCGGCGTATCCATAGCTGGCCTTTACCGCCCAGTCCCAAAAGCAGTCGGCACCACCGGACCGCCGGGAGTGCGCTCTCACCCGCATCGATTAAACTACTGACACCTGCAAGCCGAACTACAGTATACCCCCACGGCGACACCAGCACTGTGATCGTATTCATAGCTACTCCTGTCTCGCTGTTGTCGACTCTAGAACCATGACCGGGGAGACCGATCGGGACGACCCCAATATCGTTCTGTTCGTGATGGACACGATGCGCGGGGTCGAGACGGTCCCGGCCGACCCGGAGCTGACCCCGAATCTCGCGGCGCTGGCCGAATCAGGCACCGAGTACACCGACGCGTTCACCACGGCGCCGTGGACGCTCCCCGCCCACGTCTCGCTGTTTACCGGCACTTATCCGTCGAAACACGGGGCCCACGCCGAACACACGAAGTTCGACGGGGAGCTCCCGACCATCGTGGACGCGTTCGCCGACGCGGGCTACGAGACGGCCGGTATCTCGAACAACGTCTGGATCGCCGAGGAGTTCGGCCTCACCGGCGGGTTCGACACCTTCCGTGAGGACGGCGAGCGGACGGACGCCTGGAGCGGTGCCGGCTCGCTCGGTGACCGGCTCACCAACGCCGTTCGCGAGAGCGGACTGGGCGGGACGGCGTTCGAGCGCCTGCGCAGGCTTCTGACTGGCCCGACCGACGACGGGGCCGCGGCGACGGTCGAGTGGGTCGAGGACTGGTTGCGGGGCCGCGACAGCGACGTGCCCTTCTTTCTCTTTGCCAACTGTATCGAGCCGCACCTGGAGTACCGGCCGCCGCCGGCCTACGCCCGCGAGTTCCTGCCCGAGGGGTGGAGCTACGACCGGGCGATGACGCTCAGACAGGACCCCCGGGAGTTCGACGTCGGCGAGTTCGACTACACCGACGAGGAGTGGAGCGTCGTGCAGGCGCTCTACGCGGCGGAGATACGGTACCTCGACGAACAGCTCGGTCGGCTCCGCGACGCCCTCGAACGCGCGGGGGAGTGGGACGACACCGTGTTCGTGGCGGTCAGCGACCACGGGGAGAACATCGGGGAACACGGCTTTCTGGGTCACCAGTACAGCCTCTACGACACGGTCTTGCACGTCCCGCTCGTCATCAACGGCGGTGCGTTCTCGGCGACGGACACGCGGAGCGAGCGGCTGGTCCAGACGGCGGACCTGGCGCCGACGCTGCTGGACGTGGCCGGCATCGACGCACCGGCGGTCCGCGAGGCGTCTCAGGCTCTCTCGTTTCATCCAGTCAGGGGCGACCAGCCGCGTTCGCGCGTCATCGCCGAGTACATGCAGCCGCGGCCGCCTATCGAGGTCCTCGAATCGAAGTTCGACCACGTTCCCCAGGAGATATACGACTACCAGCGCTCGCTGCGGGCCGTCCGGACGACCGATTACAAGTTCGTCCGCGGCTCCGACGGCAGCCAGTGGCTGTACGACCTCCGGGCGGACCCCGGTGAGAAACACGACATCTCGACGTCCAGCCCTCGCACGACCGCCGGGCTGGCCGCCGACCTCGACAGATGGCTGGGGAGCTTCGACCAGACCGACGCCACCGGCAGTGTCACTGTCTCCGACGCCACCGAAGACAGGCTCGCCGACCTCGGGTACCTCTGATGGCCCGAAACACGGACCGGCCGAACGTGCTCCTCCTGTTGACCGACCAGGAGCGCCACGACCTGCTCGCACCGGACGGCATCCCCGCCGAGACCGACGCTATCGACGGACTCGCCGCCGACGGCGTCCGGTTCACGAACGCGTACACGCCTATCAGCATCTGTAGCAGCGCCCGGGCGTCGCTGCTGTCCGGACGCTACCCACACAGACACGGCGTGCTCAACAACGTCCACGAACGGGACGCGGTCCGGGCGGACCTGCCCGAAGACGTACCGACCTTCGGCACGGCGCTCCGGGAGGCCGGCTACGAGAACGCCTACGTCGGCAAGTGGCACGTCGGCCGTCACAAGACGCCGGAGGACTTCGGGTTCGACTACGTCGGCGGGAGCGACCAGCACCACGACGCCCACCTCGAATCGGGACTGGCGGCCCACCAGCGCGACCTCGGTGTCGACCCGGACGCGGTCGAACCGGAGGACGCGATCTACGCCGAGTTCCCCGACTCGCGCGACCTGCTGGGCGCCACGCTGCCGATTCCCCCGGCGGCCACCCGGAGCTACTACAACGCCGAGCTGACGATTCAGCGGCTGGAGCGACTGGCCGACGCCGACGGCCCCTTTTTCCACCGGGTCGATTTCCAGGGGCCACACCACCCGTATCTGGTCCCGGAGCCCTACGCCTCGATGTACGACCCCGAGGAGCTGGGGGCCTGGCCCTCCTACGCGGAGACTTTCGACGGGAAGCCACAGGTGCAGGAGAACTACCGGTCCTACCGCGGCGTCGAGGACCTGACGTGGGAGGACTGGGCGACGCTCCGCGCGTTGTACATGGGGTTCATGCACCACATCGACGACCAGATCGGTCGCATCCTCGACGCGCTCGAAGAGTTCGGCGTGGCCGACGACACGGTGGTCGTCCACGCCTCCGACCACGGCGATTTCACCGGCGGCCATCGGCAGTGGAACAAGGGCCCGTTCATGTACGACGACACCTACCGCATCCCGCTTGTCGTGCGCGGTCCCGGTGTCGCCGGTCGGGGTCGGCTCTGTGACGACCTCGTCTCGCTCATGGACCTGATGCCGACGTTCCTCGAACTCGCCGACGCGCCGGTACCCGAGGACATCGACGCCCGCAGTCTCTGGCCGACGCTGCGCGGCGAGGAGACCGACGCCCGCGAGGCCGTCTTCGCCGAGTACCACGGCGACGAGATGGGGTTTCACTCTCAGCGGATGATCCGGACCGAGCGGTACAAGTACGTCTTCAACGCGCCCGACGTCGACGAGCTGTACGACCTCGACGCGGACCCCCACGAGCTGCAGAACCTCGTCGACCACCCGGACTACCGCGACGTGCGGGCCCGGTTGCGCGACCGGCTGGCCGAGTGGATGCGCGAGACCGAGGACCCCATCGCGGAGTTCACGACGCGGCATCTCGGCGAGTGACCGAGACAGCGCCAGCTCAGTCGTCGAAGAGATAGGAGTCGTAGGCGCTGGAGGAGTTGCGGACCAGGCGGCCGGTCCCCTCGTGGTCGGCCAGGTCACCGTCTTCCAACCCGTCGTTGACGGCCTCGATAGTCTCCGGCAGGACCTTCTCGGTGACTTCGAACTCCGCGATGGGGCTGAGCAGCCCCCACGCCGCGCCCAGAGCGTGCAACACGACTGCGACCGGCGTCAACAGGAGGAAGACGGGCCACAGTAGCGGGTGCTTGCGGTAGCCGACGACCCCGTACGTCATGTACAGAAAGAGGATTCCGAGTAACGCGGTCGAGAAGAGCTCGAAGAGTCGGAGGCCGACCCCGGCTCCGGGAACGAGACCGGCGCCCACGACCACGAGCGGAATCACCGGCGAGAACCCCCAGGTCACCGCGCGGGTAAAGGCGATGGGCTGGTAGCCAAGCGGCAGGATGTGGTTGTCCGTGAGCGTCCCCGACATCCAGCGCCGTCGCTGCTTGAACATCGCCCGGAGCGACGGCGGCGCCTGATTCCGGAAGCGAGCGTCGACGAGCCGGTAGTCGAGGTCGAACCGGTCGGCCGCCCGCCAGACGAGGTTCGTGTCCTCCGTTATCGTCGCCACGTCCCACGTGAGTTCGTTCTCGACCGACTGCCGGATGGCGAAGCCGCCGCCCCAGGCGTACAGCGGATAGGACAGCCGGTGGAAGGCCCGCTGTTCGTACTGGTAGCCGACCCGGAACACCTCACAGAGATAGGCCAACCGGGAGCCGGTGTAGATGGGTTTCTCGCTGAACTGGACGAAGTCGGCGTCGGGGAGACCGGTCAGGTCAGTGACGATGGTGTCCTCGTCCAGATAGAGCACGTACTCGACGTCAGAGGGAACGTTTCTGCGCGCCCACTCGACGGCTCGGCCCTTGTTGGTCGCCTCGCACTCGAAGGACTCCGGCACGACGTGTACGGACGCGCCGTCGACGTCGATATCGCGCTCGGCGATCACTTCGACGCTCGCGACCGCGTCCGGAATCGCGTTGACCGTTCCCTGCACGACGCCCGCGGCGTCGACCGTGAGGACGCGAACCTGGATGTCGGGCAGGTCCCAGGCGTCTCCGTCACTCGATTCCCAGCCGTATCCCATGACGAACACTTCGAGGAGCCACCACAGCGCGGAGCACCCGTAGACGAGCGCGACCCACACCAGAAGGGTGACCGTGGCGAACAACAGCGTCGTATCGAGGACCATGTGTACAGTGCCCGCGCGGAGGAGCTATTGAAACTGGTGGTGGCGCGACACCGTCCACTCGGCGCACGAAACAGGCGTTCGGCGAACAGAAGTCGCGACGGGACAGACGGCGAAGTCGTCGAGGAGAACCGAGAGCCGCGGGAACCCCTACTCGTACAGCGGGTACTCGTCGGTGAGTTCGTCGACGCGCTCGCCGACTTCGGCGACGACGTCGTCGTCGTGGGGCGCCTCGACGACGTCGTAGATGAGGTCCGCGACCTCGCGGCAGTCGTCCTCGTCGAAGCCACGCGTCGTCAGGCCGGGCGTGCCCGCGCGGATGCCCGAGGGGTTGAACGCCGAGCGGGTCTCGCCGGGGACGGTGTTGGCGTTCAGCACGATGCCCGCGTCCTCCAGTGCGGCCTCCACGTCCTTGCCGGTCGTGTCGGGATGGGACGGCCGGAGGTCGACGAGCACGAGGTGGTTGTCGGTGCCGTCGGAGACCAGGTCGAGGCCGTGCTCCTTGAGCCGGTCGCCGAGCGCGACGGCGTTGTCGACGGTCTGCTGGGCGTACGCCTCGAACTCGGGTTCGAGGGCCTCCTTGAAGCCGACGGCCTTGCCGGCGACGTTGTGCATCAGCGGACCGCCCTGCGAGCCGGGGAAGACGGCGGCGTCGATGTCGTCGGCGTACTCGTCGTCGCACATGATGATGCCACCGCGGCCGGCGCGGATCGTCTTGTGCGTCGAACCGGTGACGAAGTCGGCGACGCCGACCGGCGACTCGTGGACGCCGGCGGCGACGAGTCCGGTGATGTGAGCGATGTCGGCGAGGTGGTAGGCGTCGACGGCGTCGGCCGCCTCCTGAATGCGCGCGAAGTCGACTTCCCGGGGGTACGCCGAGTAGCCCGAGACGATGATGTCCGGCTCGTACTCCTCGGCGTGTTCGTGCAGGCCCTCGTAGTCGACGTAGCCCGTCTCCTCGTCGACCTCGTACTGCTCGACCTCGTACACCTGCCCGGCGAAGTTCGCCGGGTGACCGTGAGAGAGATGACCGCCGTGGGTCAGGTCCAGCGAGAGAATCTTGTCACCGGGTTCGAGCACACCGAGGTAGACCCCCATGTTCGCCTGCGAGCCCGAATGCGGCTGGACGTTGATGTGGTCGGCGCCCCACAGCTCTTTGGCGCGGTCGATGGCCAGTTGCTCTACGTCGTCGGCGTACTCACAGCCGCCGTAGTAGCGCTCGCCGGGGTAGCCCTCGGCGTACTTGTTCGTGAGTTCGGAGCTCTGGGCCTCCATGACGGCCTCGGAGACGTGGTTCTCCGAGGCGATCATCGCCAGCGTGTCGTTCTGGCGAGCCCGCTCACCTTCGAGCGCGTCTGCAACAGCAGGGTCCGTCTCGCGGACGGTGTCGTAGCTCATATGGTGTGGTCAGCACGCGCCCGTCAATAATCTACCCTTTGCCCGCAGGCGTGTGAGCAACTGGCAGATACGGGGCACTTACGAGGAGGTTACCTGTCGGAAAGAAATGCATACTATGTTATCAGTACGTATATAATGCATAAGCCCACAGTTGTTACCACATGGTCACTTGGGGGGTGGCAGACGCGGCCGCGGACCGGGGACCCGCGACCGGAACTGCACGGCAGGGTCGCTCGGGGCTGTCGACAGTGCTCGCGCAACTCGACGAGCGCCGCGAGTGTTCGCCGGAGTCCGTGCCACGGGCCACGACCAACTGTTTCAGCGGCCGGACCGCGCGGCTGCGCGTACCGGGGGCCGCGCCCACGGTCGCGGCGCTGGACTGTGACGCCCAGTACACACTGACTACCGCGTCCGAACTGCCCGAAGGGTCCTATCTCCTCTCGACGACCGTCGAGACGACAGAGGGGGCAGGTGCCCGCAGTCCCCTCGCCGCGGAACAGGGGCGCGTCCACATTCGGTTCGACGGGCCCGCCTCGCTGCGGCCGACCGATAGCGACACCGTGCTGTCGATGTGGGACCAACAGCGGGTCGTCGTCGGCGTCGGCGAGTCCACGTCTATCGGGCCGGCCCACGTTCAGGTCCGGGAGAGCCCGGCGGGACTCGCGACCGGGCTCTCGCATCTGAGCGCGGCACACCACACGCTCACACCCTCGCGCTCACATCCCGGACAGCGGGGTCACCCGCCCCTGTTGACGACCGGCGAGTCGACGTCGATTCCGACTGAGCTCGCCAACACGAAGCCCGAGACGGGAATCGAGCTCAGGTCGCCACCCTGCGTGGAGTCGCTGTTCGTCGTCGCGCCGCTCGCGTACTATCTCGGCGCGGACGTGACAGTCGGGGACCGCAAGCGGGTGGTGCTCACGGCCGAGGGGACAGACGTCCACCACGAGTTCGGCCAGTTCCCCGATTTCCAGAACGAGGTGGCCGAGATGCTCCAGCGACAGTTCTATCTGGACTGTCTGGTCAGGCGGATGAACCCCGAATCGGACCCCGAACTCCTGGACCGGTGTTCGATGGACCCCGAGACCGTCCGCTCGCTATCGCCGGCCGACCGCCTCGAACGGTACATGCAGGCGCCGACAGCGGCCGTCGACGAGGCAGTCCCGGAGTGGCACCTCTCGACGCACACGGACCCGTCGCTCGCTCGCGCTCGCTGTCTCCCCTTCCTGCTCGACAAACTGAGTCTCATCTGTCTCTCCGACGGGTCGGAGCTGGACCGGCGTGACCTCCTCGAAAAGACCCTCTCTGACACCTATACGCGCGGGGCCGCCGAGCCGACGGCGATGGTGGAACCACAGGGCGGTGTCGGCCGGGTCACCGGCTGGCTGGCGCCGGGCACGCCTATCGACGCGTTCAAGACGACGCCGTCGGCCTACGAGAACCGGTACCGCTACCGGAAAAAGGAGACCGACCACCTCCAGCTCTCCGTGGTGTTGAACGATATGGAGATGTCGGACGAACGCCACGCCGTCTCCGAGATATACCGGGCGGCCGACCTCCCGATGGACGTCACCGTCTCCGACCAGTTGACCACTGGTGCCCTCGCGGACGTGTTCGAGTCGGAGAACGACTTCGTCCACTTCATCGGTCACTGCGAGGACGACGGCCTCCGCTGTCCCGACGGGAACCTCTCGATGGAGTCGCTCTCGGAGTCCCGCACCCGGACGTTCTTCCTGAACGCCTGTGGCTCCTACGAACAGGGGTTGGCGCTCATCGAACAGGGCTCGGTCGCGGGGGCCGTGACCTTCGCGGACGTGCTCGACAGCCACGCCGCGATGGTCGGGACGGCCTTCGCCCGGCTGCTCTCGAACGGGTTCAGCATCCAGCGCGCGCTCCAGCTGGCGCGGCGTCGCATCATGATGAGCAAGGACTACGCGGTGGTCGGCGACGGGACCTACGCGCTGTTACCGGGCCCGACCGACCCCGTTGTCGTCCAGGTCAGCAACGGCGACCGCGGCTACAACCTCACCTGCGAGGTCATGACGCCACAGGGGGCCGGTGAGAGCTACGACCTCCCCTTCGACGGCCAGATGGCGCTCAACGGGACCGAAACCGAACTCTCGGTGTCGGCGGAGACGCTGGTCGAGACGCTGGAGTCGGCTTCGCTGCCGGTCATCTTCGAGGGCGAGTTCCACTGGTCCGAGGACCTCGCTGCGAGATTGGACCCAAACTTTTAGCAAGTTACGTACCAACTGGCCGGTAGCTACTGCGTATCAAATTATTGTGTTCAGCCATTGTTATTATCAAGAATACCTGCATAATATTGGTATCTGATAGATATATTTGTACTGATTTGATGGTCGATATGACACAATCAGCGACGAATTCAATCGGTTGCGGCCGATGAAATTAAATGTTTCACGCGTCAATAGACATAATAGGTCAATGAGTACCACCCTACTGCAAGATGACATCGGTTCGATGCTATCCTCGGTGTTCGACGAGACAGACACGCCGATTTACGTGGTCAACCCCTCGCAGGAGACGATTTCGTCGCTGATGTCGACGCTGGAGCGACAGGACGGTGCCCCCGAAGTCCGCGTGCTCGCGGACGAGCGAACGCTGAAAGACGTGATGGACGACTTCCTCGTCGCGAGTACGGCGGCCGACCTCGTCGAGGCCGGCACACTGTCGATGCGACTGCTCGATACGGTGCCGAACCACTCGGTCGCCGTGACGGCCGACGGCGTCTACGCGCTCGTCACCATCGGCGACATCGTCGGCGGACTCGGCACCGACGACGACGAGTTCGTCGACGACGCGGCGGAGTACTACGAGAGCACGTGGGAGAACGCGGCGGAGTACACGCTCCGGACCCCCGCCATCTCTCGCGTCCGCTCGACGCTGGAGACGGAGATCGGCCCGGAGACCGCCGAGGACTTCGACAGCGTGCTCGGCTCGCTGGCGACCGCCCGCGGCGACGGCGACGGTCTCGACGAGGTGACCATCAGCCTGCTCGTCGCTGCCCGCAACAACGAACTGCTGTACGACATCAGCAAGTGGGGCGAGGACGTCGGGCTCGCGAGCAAGGCGACCTTCTCGCGGACGAAGACGAAGCTGGAGGACATGGGCCTCATCGACACCGAGAAAGTCCCCATCGACGTGGGCCGACCGCGACTGCGTCTGATGCTGGGCGACGAGCGCCTCGAAGACGCCGACGGCGACGAGCTGGCGACGGTCGCACAGAGCATCCTGGCAGCCTAGGTTTTTCTCCCCCTGTCGTCTTTTTGCGGTCATGACTACTGTCGAAGTCGTCGGGAGCGGCCCGGCGGTCGAGTCTCTCGTCGCGGCGCTGGGCGATAGCCCCGCCACCGTTCGCCGGGCGGACGACCCGCTCGTAACGCCCGCCGACCTCGCGGTCGTGGTCGACCAGGTCACCTCGGAGCGGTTCGAGACCGCCGGCGACCGGGCGCGCGAACTGGCGACGCCGTGGGTCGCCGTGGAACTCGGGGGTATCGGGGGCGTCCCGGTCGCCGACGCCTCCGTCGCGGGCTTTGGCCCGGGGACCGGCTGTTACCGCTGTCTCACCGAGCGAGTACGCGCGAACGTCGACCAGCGACAGCCGCCCGCCGAGGCGCCCGCGAGCGGGACCCAGCGGTTCGCGGGCGCGGTCGCCGGCCGACGAATCGAGCAGGCGCTCGCGGGGACCGGCGCCCTCGCCGGAACGGTCGTCGAGCTGCCACACACCGAACGGCAGTTCCTCCCCGTTCCGGGGTGTTCCTGTGGCGGGTCCCGGACGTGGACGCTCCGGCACGGCGGGGACCCCGAGTACGAACGCGAGGCCCTCGACAGAGCCGAGGGCGGGCTGGACGAGCGCGTGGGTATCGTCAGCGAGGTCGGCGAAGCCGAGTCCTTTCCGGCGCCGTACTACCTCGCGACGGTGGCCGACACCGACCGCTTCAGCGACGTGACGGCGCCCCAGCAGGCCGCCGGCGTGGCAAGCGACTGGGACACGGCCTTCATGAAGGCGCTCGGCGAGAGCTACGAGCGCTACGCGGCGGGCGTCTACCGCGCCGACGGCCTCCCGCGGGGCGCGGCCGAGCAGGTCGCCGACGCCGTCCGACCGTCGGCCTTTGTCAGGCCCGACGACTGGCCCGTCGACGCGGAGCTACACTGGCTGCCCGCGGAGCATCTGGGGACTACACGGGAGGTCGACGTCCCCGCCGAGACGGTCCTCTATCCGCCGCCGACCCGGATGGTCCGGCCTCCGGTGACGACCGGGCTGGGGCTGGGCGGTTCGGAGACCGACGCGCTCCTGTCGGGGCTGTACGAGGTCGTCGAGCGCGACGCCGCGATGCTGTCGTGGTACTCGACGTACGAGCCACTGGAGATCGTCGTGGAGAACGCCGACGGGTTCGACACGCTCCGCCGTCGCGCCCGCTCGGAGGGGCTGGACGCGACGGCGCTGTTGCTGACACAGGACGTGGACGTGCCGGTCGTCGCCGTGGCCCTGCACGGCGAGGCGTGGCCCGAGTTCGCCATCGGCTCGTCGGCGGGGCTGGACCCGGAGGCCGCCGCTGTCGGCGCGCTGGAGGAGGCGCTACAGAACTGGCTCGAACTACGCGGGATGGGGCGCGACGGTGCGAGCGACGCCTCCGGGGCTATCGGCCACTACGCCGGCCGGCCCGACGCCGTGTCGTCGCTCACCGACGCGGCGACCGCGGTTCCGCTCTCCAGTATCGGTCCGGACACCGTCCCGGAGGGAGCGGCCGAGCTGTCGACGCTCGTCGAGCGGGTGACCGAGGCCGGACTCGACCCGTACGCGACTCGGCTCACGACCCCGGACCTCGAACAGCTGGGGTTCGAGGCCGTTCGAGTGCTGTGTCCCAGCGCCCAGCCGCTGTTCTTCGAGGACGCGTACTTCGGCGAGCGAGCCGAGCGGGTCCCGGAAGAGCTGGGCTTCGAACCGCGGCTGGACCGGGCGCACCACCCGTTCCCGTAGCCGGCCCTCAGATACCGAACGTGGCCCGCAGCATGTCCCTCGTGCCGGGGCCGAGTCCGACGGCGGTGACGGCGATGAGCAGGAGTAGCGCGTAGCGCGGACTCTCGTCGAGGAACTCCTCGTTGAACAGCCAGACGACCAGCGAGGCGACGGCGAGTTTCACGACGAGGAAGGGCCAGGAGGTGCCGATGGCGGCGGTGAGGCCGGCCGGCTGGAGCGCTTCAGTCGTCGAGATGATGAACGCGTTGGCGGGGTGTTTCGGGTAGTAGGTCAGCGGGACGTTCAGGAGGTCGAGCCAGTCGGCCAGCAGGACGTTGGCGACGCCGTCGATGGCGTGGCCCCAGATGACCAGCAGGCCGATGTAGCCGGTGCCGCTGTTGACCTCGGGGGCGTAGTTCGCGAACAGCCAGTAGAGCCCGTAGGAGAGCCCCGACGCGATAGCCACCGTCGAGACGAGCACGGACGGGTACAGCGTCGAGTACCCCGTCGTCAGCGCGCCCGCGGTGAGGTAGGCGAGCGTGAACACGACCAGTGCGACGCCCACGCCGGCGGTGGCTCGGTAGTAGCTGTCGACGACGCCGCGGCGGTCGAGTTCCAGACAGGCCAGCAACGACATCAGCGTCACGAGGAAGACGGTGCCGTAGATGACCGGGCTGATGATGAGCGAGCTCAGGGGGTACTGGACGAGGGGCTCCATGCCGACTTCCACGGCGCGGTCAGTGCCGTCCTCGACGACGCGTAGCGCGCCACCGAGCAGCATGAACGGGACGAACGCGAAGTAGAGGTTTGGGTCCTCGGCGACGTCGAGGCGTTCGAGCAGGAGGTAGACGCCGACGAGCATGTACACCAGGATGAGCATGTACCCCACCTCGGAGACGATGGTGTAGCCGGGTTCGGCGACGACACGACCGCCCGCGGCGGCGGCCTCACACCCCTGGTAGAGCGGCTCGGGGCCGCTGTCGGTCATCACCGCACAGCCCGCTGACTTCGCGTCGGCGTACACCGGGCCCCAGAAGAAGTGCCAGAGGAAGCGGTCCCAGACGCGTGTCGGCATCGCGACCGCCGCGGCCGCGGTGCCGACCACGATGGCGACGAAGGAGGCGACCCAGAGCCGGGCGGGCCCGTACTCCTCGCTGAGTCGCTCGTACGTGTTCATGGCCGTGTGACCGGCGGGCGTCGATTTCAGGCTTCCGGTCGCGTGTGCGCGGTCCGCCGAACCCCGCCGGTGCACTGCTGTCCCGCGTCAGTCCAGCGCGGCGTTGGCCGCTGCGACCAGTTCGTCGTGGGCCTGGCCGTTCGAGGCGACCAGCCCGACGCTGTCGTGGCGCCAGCGCTCGCCCTCCAGGTCGGTGACGGTGCCGCCGGCCTGTCGGACCATGTAGACACCGGCCAAGGTGTCCCACGGGTTCGTCCGCGTCGGACAGACGGCCCCGTCGAGTGCGCCGTCGGCGATGAACGCGAGGGTCGCCTGGAAGCTGCCGATGCGTCGCATGTCGCCAAAGCGCTCGGCGACGGCCGTACACAGCCGGCCGAACTCGGCGCGGTCGTCCATCTCCCACCAGCCGACGGGGGTGACGACGAACGTCTCCGGGTCGGTGCGCTCGCTCACCGACAGCGTCGCGCCGTCCCGGGTCGCGCTCTCCGGACCCACCGCGTAGAGGTCGCCCATCGACGGCATGTACGTCGCGGCCCCGACCGTCTCCCCGTCGGAGAGCGCGGCCACGCTCGTCGCCCACGTCCGGAGCCCCCGCACGAAGTTCGTGGTCCCGTCGATGGGGTCGACGACCCACGCGGCGCCGGTCTCGGGCACCGAATCGACGCCCGTCGGCGGCGTCTCGGCCGTCTCGGGACCGGACCGCGTGACCAGTTCCTCCTCACAGAGAAACCGGTCGCCGGGGAACTCCTCTCGCACGGTCGCGACGACCTGTGCCTGGGCGTCGCGGTCGGTCTCGGTCACGAAGTCGTTCTTGCTCGTTTTGGTCTCGACCGCGACGTCGCCACGGAACTGTTGGCGAGCGACGACGCCCCCGGCTCTGGCGGCCCGCTCTGCGACTGCGGCACGGTGGTGTGCATCAGGCATGGGTGCCACTGGCAGCGGGTCGGCTTTAGGACCTCGGTATCCCGCAAACGACGGTGTGGTTACTGGGCGTCGTCGGCGGCCCGCAGGATGGCGTCGGCGATGTCGCGCGCCTCGGACGGCGTGTAGCGCACCTGGTTGCCCAGCGACTGCTCGATTCGAACGTAGTCGTCGTCCGCTTCGATGGCGAAAAAGGCCGTGTTCTCCAGCTCAGGGACCGGAATACCGGAACTATCGGACTGTTCAGTAGCCATGGCTGTGAATAACTACCGAGAACGTATAAAGCTAGTTATTATTCGTTGGATATTACCACTTGTTACTGGCCAGCATCCCCTCCGCTTGGCCCTCACCGGACAGGGACACCACACAGAGAGGTCCGAGCGACGTGTGGCTCCCGGAACTTGCATCCGTCCGACACAGACCACCACCGGGGTCGGACAGCGAACCGCGGTTACAGCGGGCGCTGGCCGAACACCGTTCCAGAAGTTTGCGAGGGAAGACCGCTCCACGCGGACTTCCGCATCGTTCGGCACCGGTCTATGGCGCCTGTGCGATGCGAGGGAAGGGATTTGAACAACGTCCAGACGGTCCGGGGGGTCCGGACTGCGACTGGCCTCGTTCAAAGCCCTTCCGTTGCACTTTGCTCGGCGCGTCTGCGCCTCGCTGCAGTGCGAGGGAAGGGATTTGAACCCTTGGACCTCTACAGGAGCGGATCTTGAGTCCGCCGCCGTTTCCTGGCTTGGCTACCCTCGCACGCGGTCTTTGCATGTCTCACAAACACGCAGGGGTATAAATGTCGTACGGATGCCGGAACGGCCGGACCGCTAGATTGACCCTTCGGGCGACCGACAGTCACTGTATGGACGACCACACGCGCGACGACAGCGTCGGCCCGCCGGCGGGGAGCCCGACGGGGTGGCGAGCGGACGGGCAGTGGGAGCACGCCACGCTCAGGCGGGCCGTCGTCCACGGGATCCGCCTGTACAACGACGGCGACTTCCACGAATCGCACGACTGCTTCGAGGACGAGTGGTACAACTACGGCCGCGGCAGCACCGAGAGCAAGTTCCTCCACGGGATGGTGCAGGTGGCCGCCGGCGCGTACAAGCACTTCGACTTCGAGAACGACGACGGGATGCGGTCGCTGTTTCGGACGTCGCTGCAATACTTCCGGGGCGTACCAAACGATTATTACGGAGTAGACGTGCTCGACGTGCGAACGGTGGTCACGAACGCGCTCGACGACCCGACGGTGTTACACGGCTGGAAGATCCGCCTCGACGACGGCTACCCGGTCGCCGACGAGACTGATTACGCGTACGCAGCGAAGCTATAAGTTGAGAGGGTCAGGCGCCGGGACCGTCGTAGGTCGCGAGCGTCGCAGTCGACCCCTCGGCCTCCCAGACGAGTCGGACCGCACAGTCGACCGTCACGCCCACGGTTATCTCCGTGCCGGCGGTGATATCGCTGACGCCGGTCGCGCCGCCCCAGTCGGTGTCCGGGGCCGTGATATCGGGGGACGCGCCGGCGGTCTCCACGATGCCCGTCCCGCGGACGTAGAGCCGGTCGGCGTCGATAGTGTCGCCGCCCGAATGCGTGATACCCAGGACGGCCGTTTCGGTGTCGTCCGTCGCCGCCTCGTCGAACTCGAAGGTGAACGCCGCCTGCGGTGCCACCGGCTCCGAGGAGCCGTCGCTCTCCGACTCGTACGACCACACCTTCCACTCCCCCTCGTGGCGGCGCAACTCGAATATCTGCGTCGCGGACTCGTTGAGTTCCCCGGAAATGCTGGCTTCGGCCTCGGCTGTAGCGCTGTCCCCGGACCGCGAGACGACTGTCGTGCTCTCGACAGTCACCGTTCCCTGGAAGACGACGTCCGATTCCCCCGGGGCGCTCGGTGAGTCGGGGTGGTACGTCGTGACGAGGGCCGCGGCGTCCTCGTCGTTGTAGGCGCTCCAGAGCTCGTAAATCGGGTCCGTCACCGCCGCGTCGGGTTCTGGCGTCCCTGTCGGGGACTCGGTCGGGGTGCTCGACTCCCCAGTCTCCGTCCCCGGCTCCCCGCCGCCGGAGTCCAGACAGCCGGCGACCGCGGTCGTGAGCGCGGTGCCTGTCAGTCCCAGCAAGTGGCGTCGTCGCATACCGTTCGATTGGTCCGGGATAGAATAAAAGCCTGACTACCAAAGCGATTTGCCGTGAGGACGAGCCTACCCCTACCCCGACATCAAACCCACACATATACTACGACCCGGCTAGTGACCTACAAACAGATGCGAGTGGTCCAACTGGGTGACGGGGAGCCCTCGATAGCCGTCGTCGGCAGTATCCACGGCGACGAACCGTGTGGCCGCGACGGCATCGAAGCGGTGCTGTCTGACCCGCCGGCGCTGAGTCAGCCCGTGAAGTTCATCGTCGTCAACGAGGCGGCCCTCGCCGAGGGCGAGCGGTACCTCGAAACCGACCTGAATCGGGTGTTCCCGGGCGACGCCGAGAGCGACGTCCACGAGATGCGGCTGGCCGCGGCGCTGACCGAGGAGCTGCGTGGCTGTACGGTCCTCTCGCTGCACTCCACGCAGTCCTACGACGGCATGTTCGCGCTGGTCGACGACGTGACACAGCTGGCCCGCGACGTCTGTCCGAAACTCTCCGTCGACGCCGTGGTCAGGACAAAGGGCGCAAACGAGGGGCGCCTGTTCTCGGTCGCCCCCTCGACGATAGAAATCGAGTGTGGCTATCAGGGCTCACCGGAAGCCGCGGCCAACGCCGAGCGGGTCATCCGCGAGTTCCTCGCGGCCCTCGGCGTCACCGACGAGGCGGCCCCCGTCAGGAACGAGTCGCTCCCGGTGTTCCAGCTCGGCGGTCCGATTCCGAAAGACCCCGCCACGGAGTACGAGGTGTTCGTGCGGAACTTCGAGCCGGTGGCCGCGGGCGACCCTGTCGCCGCGGCCGACGACGAGACGGTGTACGCCGAGGAGGCGTTCCATCCCGTGTTGCTCTCCGCGGAGGGGTACGAGGACGTGTTCGGCTACATGGGCACCCACGTCGGGACGCTGGAGTAGCTACGGGCGGTGCTCGGATAGCCGGCGAGTCGACTGACCGGGGCAAAGTGGTCCGTGCGGCGCTCAGGCGTCGTCCGGCGCCTCGAACTCCACCATCGTGAGGTCGCGGTCGAGCATACAGTAGTCGTGTGGCGGGTCGCCGAGGACTTCCGTAACGCGGTACTCTCTGTCGAAGTCGGCGCCGTGTGGCTCGCAGTAGGGGTGGCTCGGACACTCCGTGTGCGGGCAGGGACCGGCCAGTGAGGCCTTGCTGCCGGCGAAGGCGCCTTTGGTGGGGACGTTGACGCGTATCGAGGCCGGTTCGACCTCGACGGCCCGGACGCCGCTGTCGTGGACGGCGCAGTCGAGCGTCTGGCCGCTCTCCCGGACCTCGGTGATGCGGTACCGGCGACCGGGCGTGAGATTGAGACACTGGTCCCGGTAGGGACAGCCGGCACACCCCCCCGCTTCGCCGTGGTAGACGAACTCCTCGCCGGCTTCGGCGAGCCGAGTGCCGACGAGCGTAACGGTAGTCATACCCGTCCCTAGACGGGGGGCGAACGTAAGTGTCAGGCCCGGCCGGTCAGCTCGTCGAGTTCGTCCAGATAGTCGTCGCGCGGGACCTGATACATGGCGCGGAAGTCGAACTCGCCGGCCGCGAACTCGTTGGCGAGGTCGACGGCGGCCGCGACGGCCGCGTCCCGGTCCGGGACTGAGTCGGCCCGGTGGTCGACCTCCGGTTCCAGATACAGCGTCACGTACCAGCCCTCACCGGTTCGGTCGGCCCCCGGTCGGCGCGTTCGCTTGCCCTGCGTGAGATAGATTGTCGGCAGGCAGGGGGCGGGGAAGTTCTCGCTGTCGAAGACGTCGGGGCGGTACGCGAGGATGAGCTTCGCCTCGGTCTGGTTCCACACCGTCCAGTCCTCGGCCAGCGCATCGAGGTCCATACCGACGGCTGTGGCTCGGCGGGCAATACGCTGTCGGCTGGCTGTGACTCCGTTTACTTATAAATTACATACCAGAATACTGCCGTGGTATACCATACCGACGCGTTGCTGTCTCCGGGTTCTCCTATAAATATCGGGGTGAAAGACCCGGTGGTTTATGTACTCTGGCACAAGGCTCTTATTGTTGAAGCACTCATGTAATAAATAGTATCGGAATACAGTCGAAGGCTGTCACCCGTTACCGAATGGGTGGAGCGGTCCCCGCACCCACCCTACCAACACTACCCATGGTATGGTATATCGACCGACCCGAACGGACGGGTCCTGCCGCGGCCACCGGTGACCAACACACGGAGCGGCAGTTGTTACAGTCGAACTGTACCGGAGACGGTGGTATCGAGTCGCCGACACCGTCGCGTGCAGCACTACCCGAGATAGCATGAGCCAGAACAAAGAGACACTCGAAGCACTGAGTCAGGAGTATCAAGACACGATACCAGCGGACCTGCGGACCACGCGGACGTTCGACTGGTATCTCGACAAACTGTACGCCGACCCGCGAATCGCCCGCAACGCCCACCAGCGCGTGGCGGACATGTTCGACTATTACGGGACGGAGTACGACGAAGACGCCGGGGTCGTAGAGTACAAGATAGCGAGCGAGGACCCCATCCACGACGGCGAGAACACGTTCTACGGCCGCGAGGTCCACGAGGCGATTCACGAGTTCGTCAACAAGGTCAAGTCCGGCGCCCGCGGGCTCGGTCCCGAGAAACGCATCAAGCTACTGCTCGGTCCCGTCGGGTCGGGGAAATCCGACTTCGACCGGCAGGTCCGACGGTATTACGAGGACTACACGCGCGGCGACGAGGGACGGATGTACACCTTCCGCTGGACGAACCTCTGTGACGTGGTCCACGACCAGGACCCGGCCGACGACGTGGTCCGCTCGCCGATGAACCAGGACCCGCTCGTCTTGCTTCCCCAAGACCAGCGCGCCCGGGTCATCGAGGACATCAACGAGGAGCTCGACGCCCCCTACACCATCCGCAACGAACAGGACCTCGACCCGGCCTCGGAGTTCTACATGGACCGGCTGCTGGCGTACTACGACGACAACCTCCAGGAAGTGCTGGAGAACCACGTCGAAATCGTCCGCTTCGTCGCCGACGAGAACCAGCGCCAGGGTATCGAGACCTTCGAGCCGAAAGACAAGAAAAACCAGGACGAGACCGAACTCACGGGCGACGTCAACTACTCGAAGATCGCTATCTACGGGGAGAGCGACCCCCGAGCCTTCGACTACTCGGGCGCGTTCTGTAACGCCAACCGCGGCATCTTCTCCGGCGAGGAGCTACTGAAACTCCAGCGGGAGTTCCTCTATGACTTCCTCCACGCCAGTCAGGAACAGACCATCAAACCGAAGAACAACCCCCGTATCGACATCGACCAGGTCATCGTCGGCCGGACGAACATGCCCGAGTACCGGGACAAGAAAGGCGACGAGAAGATGGAGGCGTTCAACGACCGGACGAAACGCATCGACTTCCCGTACGTCCTCCAGTACGAGGAAGAGTCCAAGATATACCGGAAGATGCTCCGGAACGCCGACCTCCCGGACATCCAGGTCGAGCCCCACACGCTGGAGATGGCCGGCCTCTTCGGCGTTCTGACGCGAATCGAGGAGCCCGACACCGAGTCCGTCGAGCTCGTCCAGAAGGCGAAAGCGTACAACGGCGAAATCGACGAGGCCGACGATATCGACGTCAAGAAGCTCCGCGAGGAGGCCGAGAAGGCCGCCGACATCCGCGAGGGGATGGACGGCGTCTCGCCACGCTTCATCGGCGACGAGATAGCCGAGGCCATCATGGACTCGATGCACCGCTCGCGGACCTTCCTCTCGCCGCTGACGACGTTCAACCACCTGGAGGGGAACCTGGAGAACCACGGCTCCATCGACTCCGAGTCCTTCGACGAGTACTACCGGTTCCTCGAACTCGTCCGCGAGGAGTACAAGGAGCGGGCCATCGAGGACGTGCGCCACGCGCTGGCCTACGACATGGACGAGATACAGCGCCAGGGCGAGAAGTACATGGACCACGTGATGGCCTACATCGACGACGACACCGTCGAGGACGAGCTGACCGGCCGGGAGCAGGAGCCCGACGAGCAGTTCCTCCGTTCGGTCGAGGAGAAGCTAAATCTCCCCGAGGACCGCAAGGACGACTTCCGTCAAGAGGTCAGCAACTGGGTCTCCCGTCGTGCACGCGAAGGCGATACGTTCAACCCACAGGACAACGACCGCCTGCGCCGCGCGCTGGAACGCAAGCTCTGGGAGGACAAGAAACACAACATCAACTTCTCCGCGCTGGTCTCGTCGGGGGAGATGGACGACGACGAGCGCAACCAGTGGATAGACGCCCTCATCGAGCAGGGCTACTCCGAAGAGGGCGCACGTGAAGTGCTCGAGTTCGCCGGCGCGGAGGTCGCCAAAAGCGAGATGGAGGAGTAGATGAGCGGCGAGGAGTACATCGACCGCGCCGACGACTCGCTCGACGCCACCTACGAGGAGCCGATGGCCCTCGGGGAGTACGTCGATACCGTTCTGGAGACGCCCGAAATCGCCGCCCACGCCTCGAAATACTTGCTGGCGGCCATCGAGGCCGCGGGCACCCGGACCGTCATCGAGGAGGGCGACGAGAAGGAGCGCTACCGCTTCTTCGACGACCCGCACAACGACGGCGAGCACGCCATCTTGGGCAACACCGAGGTACTGAACGCGTTCGTCGACGACCTCCGGTCGATCGCGGCGGGGCGGGGCAAAGACGAGAAGATCGTCTGGCTCGAAGGCCCGACCGCGACGGGCAAGTCGGAGCTCAAGCGCTGTCTCATCAACGGGCTCAGGGAGTACTCCCGGACCCCCGAGGGCCGGCGCTACACCGTCGAGTGGAACGTCGCCGGCGCTGGCGGCAGCGACAGCGCCCTGACCTACGGCGATACGCCCATCGAGGACGAGGACGACTGGTACGAGAGCCCGGTGCAGGTCCACCCGCTGACAGTGTTCCCGAAGGACGTGCGCGAGGACCTGCTGGCCGAAGTGAACGACCGGCTGGACGACCACATCGATATCCGCATCGAGGGCGAACTGGACCCGTTCTCCCGGGAGGCGTACAACTATCTGGAGGAACAGTACCGCCGCAACGGGGAGGAACAGCTGTTCTCGGCGGTCACCGACCCCGGCCACCTCCGGGTGAAGAACTTCGTCGTCGACGTGGGTCGGGGCATCGGCATCCTCCATTCGGAGGACGAAGGAACGCCGAAAGAGCGGCTGGTCGGCTCGTGGATGCACGGGATGCTCCGCGAGCTCGACTCGCGGGGCCGGAAGAACCCGCAGGCGTTCTCCTACGACGGCGTGCTCTCGCAGGGCAACGGGCTGCTGACGGTGGTCGAGGACGCCGCCCAGCACGCCGACCTACTGCAGAAGCTGCTGAACGTCCCCGACGAGAGCCGCGTCAAGCTGGACAAGGGCATCGGGATGGACGTCGACACCCAGCTGGTCATCATCTCGAACCCCGACCTCGAAGCGCAGCTCAATCAGCACGCCGACCGGGAGGGACAGGACCCGCTGAAGGCGCTCAAGCGGCGGCTGGACAAACACGAGTTTACCTACCTGACGAACCTCTCGCTGGAGTCACAGCTGCTGCGCCGCGAGCTCACGAACGAGACCACCGTCTGGGACCCCGACTCCTGGGAGGAGCTGGAGACGTGGATTCAGGAGCCCGTCACCGTCGATGTCAGGGACGACCTCGACAGCGCGACCGAGAAGGACATCGCGCCCCACACCGTCGAGGCGGCGGCGCTCTACGCCGTGGTCTCCCGGCTGGACAGCTCGAACGTCCCGGCCGGGCTGGATCTGGTCGAGAAGGCGCTGCTGTTCGACCGCGGCTACCTGATGGAGGGCGACGAGCGGGTCGACATCGACGACTACGACGTCGAGACCACGGACCGGGACGGCGACCACGGTATCCCCGTCACCTACGTCCGGGACATCGTTGCCGACCTGCTCCACGAGGCGCAGGACCGCCACCACCCGGACCTGCCGGTCGAACACGTCATCATGCCCCGAGACGTCCTCAACGCCATCGCGGAGGGGCTCCACGACGCGCCGGTGTTCTCGCCCGGCGAGGCGACCGAGTACGAGGAGCGGGTGGTGCCAGTGAAAAACTACGTCTTCGGGGAACAGGAACGGGACGTGCTGGCGGCCATGATGCGGGACAAACGCGTCGACGAGGCCACCGTCGAGGAGTACATCGAGCAGGTGTACGCCTGGGCCTCCGACGACCAGATAGAGAACGAGCGCGGGGAGTACGTCGACCCGGACCCGCTGAAGATGAAGGTGTTCGAGATAGAGCATCTGGGCCGCTTCGACGAGAAGAACTACGACGGCGACGAGCCCGACCACGCGGTCCAGAAGTTCAGGACCGACAAGATAATCACGGCCCTGAACCGCCACGCGTGGCAGCGACGCGACGAGGAGTTCCGCGTCGGTGACGTCTCACCGAAGGAGATTCCGGTCATCAAGACCGTGCTCGGCAGCCACGACTGGGACGACGTCAGGCGGACCTACGAGGACTTCGAGCCACAGCAGTGGGACAACCCGCCGTCGGGCACGGAGACGGCCACGCTCAAGGAGACGACTATTCAGAACATGATGGAACTGCACGGCTACAGCGAGGCCGCCGCGGAGCTGACCAGCCGACACGTGATGAACCAGGTGAGCTACCGATGGGACTGAAAGACGACCTCGAACGGTACCGCGAAGTGGGCGAGGAGCGCCGACAGGACCTGGCGGAGTTCATCCAGTACGGCGACCTGGGCCAGTCCCGCGGCGACGAGGTCCAGATACCCATCAAGATCGTCAACTTACCCGAGTTCGCCTACGACCAGCGGGACAAGGGCGGCGTCGGGCAGGGCGAGGGCGCCGAGGAGGGCGACCCCGTCGGCCAGCCACAGCCCCAGCCCGGCGACGGCGAGGACGGCGAAGACGGCGAGCCCGGCGAGGAGGGCGGCGAGCACGAGTACTACGAGATGGACCCCGAGGAGTTCGCCGCGGAGCTCGACGAGCAGCTCGGCCTCGACCTCGACCCCAAGGGGAAGAAGGTCATCGAGGAGAAGGAGGGCGATTTCACCGACATCACCCGGACCGGCCCCTCCTCGACGCTCGACTTCGAGCGGCTGTTCAAGAAGGGGCTCAAGCGCAAGCTCGCGATGGACTTCGACGAGGAGTACGTCCGCGAGGCGCTGCGAGTCGACGGCTGGGGACCGGCCTCGGTGTTCGAGTGGGCGCGAGAACAGAACGTGCCCGTCTCGAAGGCCTGGATAGAGGACGCCTACGACGACATGACGGCCGAGGAGAAGTCGACCTGGAGCACAATCGAGGAGATGGAGGCCGAGGTCGACCAGGTCGACACCTCGACGCGAATCCGCCGGGAGGGCGTCGACCAGATCCCCTTCCGCCGGGAGGACGAGCGCTACCGCTACCCCGAAATCGTCGAGGAGCGCGAGAAGAACGTCGTCGTGGTCAACATCCGCGACGTGTCGGGCTCGATGCGCCAGAAGAAACGCGAGCTCGTCGAGCGCACCTTCACGCCGCTGGACTGGTATCTCCAGGGCAAGTACGATAACGCCGAGTTCGTCTACATCGCCCACGACGCCGACGCCTGGGAGGTCGACCGCCAGGAGTTCTTCGGCATCCGCTCCGGTGGTGGGACCCGCATCTCCAGCGCGTACGAACTGGCGGCTGCCGTGCTGGAAGAGGAGTACCCCTGGAGTGAGTGGAACCGCTACGTCTTCGCGGCCGGCGACAGCGAGAACTCCTCGAACGACACCGAGGAGCGGGTCATCCCGATGATGGAGGAGATTCCGGCGAACCTCCACGCCTACGTCGAGACCCAGCCCTCGGGCAACGCCATCAACGCGACCCACGCCGAGGAGGTCGAACGCAGCTTCCGCGAGTCGGACAACGTGGCCGTGGCCTACGTCACCTCGCCGGAGGACGTCGTCGACGCCATCTACGAAATCCTCAGCACGGAGGCCGAAGAATGAACGACGACAGATTCGAGAAACAGCGCATCGCAGAGGGACTGTCCGAGCCGGTCAGGGAGGCGAGCAACCTCGCCGAGCGACTGGGACTGACCCCGTACCCGGTGAACTACTGGGTCGTCGACTACGACGAGATGAACGAGCTCATTGCCTACGGCGGGTTCCAGCAGCGGTACCCGCACTGGCGCTGGGGGATGCAGTACGACCGCCAGCAGAAACAGGGGCAGTTCCTCGGCGGGAAGGCCTTCGAGATAGTCAACAACGACGATCCCTCCCACGCGTTCCTGCAGGAGTCTAACACGCTGGCCGACCAGAAGGCGGTCATCACGCACGTCGAGGCCCACGCGGATTTCTTCGCGAACAACGAGTGGTTCGGGCTGTTCAGCGACGGCGCGCCGCCCCGGGCGGCGGGCGGCGAGGACGACGGTCGCGGCCCGGACGCCGCCGGCATGCTCGCGCGCCACGCCGACACGATTCGGGAGCACATGCAGGACCCCGACATCGACCGCAGCGAGGTCGAGCGCTTTATCGATCACGTGCTCTGTCTGGAGGACAACATCGACCAGCACCAGCCCTACCGGCCCGTCGAGACCGCCCGGGACCGGCTGGAGGAGATAGACGGCGTCGACGTGAGCGAGCAGCTGGACGAACTGGACCTCTCCGACGAGGTCAAGCGACAGGTGTTCGACGAGGAGTGGCTCGACGCCCAATCAGACGAGGACAACGGCGCCACCTTCCCGGCCCAGCCGGAGAAGGACGTGCTGGGGTTCATCCGCAAGCACGGCATGGCCTACGACGAGGACGCCGAGAAGGCGGTCGAGATGGCGGACTGGCAAAAGGAGGTGCTGGAGCTCCTGCGGCGGGAGGCGTACTACTTCGCCCCGCAGAAGATGACGAAGGTGATGAACGAGGGGTGGGCCGCCTACTGGGAGTCCACGATGATGACCGGCGAGCGCTTCGCCGGTGACGACGAGTTCATCCTCTACTCGGACCACATGGCACAGGTCCTGGGCTCGCCGGGGCTGAACCCGTACTCGCTCGGCATGGAGATATGGGAGTACGTCGAGAACACGGAGAACCGCCGGGAGGTCGTCGAGCGGCTCCTCCGCGTCGACGATATCACCTGGCGGACGTTCCACGACGTGGTCGATTTCGAGGCGGTCCAGGACCACCTCGAACCGCCGGCGTGGCTGACCGACGTGCCGGGCCGTCTGGCCGAACTCGACCCCGAGGACCCGCGCGTCGACGCCGACGCGCTCGAACGGGCCCGTGCCGGCGAGTTCGACGTCGACAAGTACCCCTGGAAGGTGCTGACCTACGAGGGGCTGGCCCAGCGCCACTACTCGCTGCTCAAGCCCCAGTACCGCGGCTTCGTCTCCCGGGTCGGGCAGGCCGAACTGGAGCGGGTCTCGCGGTACATGTTCGACGACGCGCGCTACGACAGCGTCGAGGCGGCGCTGGACGACGTGGCGTACGCCCGCGGCTGGGACCGGATGCGCGAGATACGGGAGAGCCACAACGACGTGACCTTCCTCGACGAGTTCCTCACTCAGGAGTTCGTCGACGACAACGACTACTTCACCTACGAGTACACCCACGCCTCGGGCGACTACCGGGTCACCTCCACCGACCACGAGGACGTCAAGAAGAAGCTGATGTTGCAGTTCACCAACTTCGGCAAGCCCACGGTCGTCGTGCAGGACGGGAACTACGACAACCGCAACGAGCTCCTGCTCGCCCACCAGTACAACGGCATCATGCTGGACCGGAAGCAGGCCACCGAAGTCATGAAACGGGTGTTCGAGCTGTGGGGTCGCCCGGTGAACCTCCTGACCATCGTCAAGGAGTTCGACGACCACGACATCGAGGTGGCGAAGCGACGCGACCGCGAGCCCGAACCCGAGGAGGTCGGCAAGCGGCTGCGCTACGACGGCGAGGAGGTGACCGTCGAGGACGTCCCCTGGACCGAGGTCGAGCATCTCGCCGCGACGGACATCGACTACAACACCAAGCCCGACGAGTGGCTGGCCTGAGCGGCGCTTCTCCCCGTCGCTCAAACGGCCGTTGTACCGACCAGAAGGGCTGTACCGCTCCCCCGGGGAGTGGTCAGTATGCGAACTCGACGGGCGTTTCTCGCCGCCGCGGCGACCGCCGCCGTCGCGGGCTGTCAGGGGGAACGAGACGGGGAGCCAAGCGGGACGGCGACCGAACAGGGGACAGCGACTGCAACCGGGACCGACCGGCCGAGCACGGGCGACACCCCCGAACACGTCGCGTGGCGCCAGTCCGTTCCGGGCGTGGTGACGTTCCCGCCGACCGTCGACGGTGACCGGCTGTTCGTCGGCACCGAGATGGGGACGGTCGCGTCACTGTCGTCGGCGGCCGGCGACCTCGACTGGACCCGGACGCCGGACGAGCGGATAGCCGGCTCCCCGGTCGCCGGGAACGGCACCGTTCTGGCTATCGGTAGGGCCGACGAGCCGTTCGGGACCGAGACGCTGTACGCCTTCGAAGCCGCCAGCGGGACGCCCCGATGGGAGTTCCCCTCGACGAACTGGTGGCTGGACGTCGTCGGTATCGACGGCGACACCGCCTACGTCGCCACGAACGACGACGCGCTCGGTCCCACCGGCGAGACGCTGTACGCGCTCGCGCTGTCCGACGGCACCCAGCGGTGGTCGGCCGAGATAGGCGATCCCTCCGAGAGTCTCCGCACCGCGGAGCGGCTCTTCGTCAGGGCACCCGCCGCGGTGTACGCTATCGACCGCGACGGCAGGCGGGCGTGGCGCTACCGACCGGAGTCGTACGAACTCCGGTCCCTCTCGGCGGTCGGCGACGCCCTCGCGTTCGTCACGGTCGACGCGTCGGGTCGGGACGTGGTTCGGGGGCTGGACGCCGCGACCGGCGGCGTGTCGTGGACCGTCGGCGAACTCGACCCCACCACGACGGCCGCCGTCGACGGCCAGTTGCTGGTGGGCGGCGAGTCGGTCGCCAGCCTCGACCCGGCGACGGGCGAGCCACAGTGGGACGCCGACGTGAGTGCCCCTCTGAACGACCCGCCACACGCTGACGGGACGGTGTACGTCGCCGGCGACGAGGTGGCCGCCGTCTCGCTCGCCGACGGCACCGTCGAGTGGCGAACAGCCGTCGACGTGTCGCTGGAGGAGGCGTCCGACGGGACCGAAATCACGGCCAGCCCGGCCGGCCTGCTGGGCGACCGCCTGCTGCTCCGGCGCTCGGTCGGCGAGGACGACCGGCGGTATCAGGCGCTCGCGCTCGACGCGGCCAGCGGGGACCCGGCGTGGACAGTCGACGGCGAGTCCGACCTCACGCAGTTCGCCGTCGCGGACGCAGTCGCGTCCGCCGGCGACGGGGAGCGCGTGGTCGCGTTCGACCCCTGAACTCGGCGCGCGTAACCGTCGGTAGTTTCATGTAGGGTATCGGCCAATAACTTTATCAAGAACCTCCAAAATGCAAACGCTCTACGGCGTGCTCGGCGTCGAACCCACCGCTGACGAGCAGCGAATCGTCAGCGCGTATCGGGAGCGGGTGAAGACCCACCACCCGGACGTCACCGACGCGCCCGACGCCCGGACGCAGTTCAGACGGCTCACCACGGCCAGGGAGGTGCTCACGGACGAGACCGAGCGGCGTCGCTACGACCGACTCGGTCACGAGCGGTACGTGCGGCGCCACCTCGACGGCGGGGAGTGGACCGCAACGGCCGGCGGAGGGACCGCGAACGGTTCCAGAGCACCGGACGGGGAGACCGTCAGCGAGGCCGCCCAGCGGATGGCGGACCGAACGGCCCGGACGACCACGGAGCCCCGAACCACCCAGCGGGCGGACGGGAGCGACGGCTACGGGACCGCGGCGGAGTACTACCGGCCGGGCCAGCGCGTCGGCGTCGAGTCCCGGAGCGGGTTCGGACGGACCCTCGACGCTCTCAGCGACGTGCTTCCGTGGCTCCTTGCCCATTTCCTCCTGCTCGGGGCTGCGGTCACGGTTGCGACGGTGTTGCTGACGGGCACCAGTACGGGCGGGCTCCCGCCGGTCACCAGCATCTTCGTGGCCGCGACGATGGTCGGCGTGACCGCGGGCGTTTCGATACTCCACCTCACCTCGACCGTCTATCGCTGACCGACGAAGGGAAACCCGTTTTTCCGCCCGTCTCGAAGCCGACCCATGAACGTACGCACTGTCGCCGACCTCGGACCGGACGAGCGGGCGGCGCTGTTCGACCGGGATTCGGGCGTCGAGGCGGTCAGAGACGACGTGGCCGACATCGTATCGCAGGTGGACGAGGAGGGCGACGTGGCGCTGCGGCGCTTCGCCAGCGAGTTCGACGACGTCGAGGTGGGCAACATCGACATCACAGACGCCGCCGAGCGCGCCTACGAAGAGATCGACGACCACGTCCGGGCGGCCATTGAGGACGCCGCCGACAACATCCGCGCGTTCCACGAGCGCCAGCGGCCCGAGGACTGGCGCGAAGCGTTCGAGGGCCGCGAGCTGGGCCGGCGCTTCCGCCCGCTCGCGAGCGCCGGCGTCTACACCCCCGGCGGCACCGCCGCCTACCCCTCCAGCGCCCTGATGGGCGTCATCCCCGCGAAGGTGGCCGGCGTCGAGCACGTCGCTGTCGCCACCCCGCCGGCCGAGAAGGTCAACCCGGTCACGCTCGCGGCCATCCACGCGGCCGGCGCCGACGCGGTGTATCAGGTCGGTGGCGCACAGGCCATCGCCGCGCTGGCTTACGGCACCGAGACGGTGACGAGTACCGACATCGTCGTCGGTCCCGGCAACCGCTGGGTCACCGCGGCGAAAGCCGAGGTTCGGGGCGACGTAGCCATCGACTTCCTCGCGGGACCGTCGGAGATCATGGTGGTCGCCGACGGCGAGGCCGACCCCGAACTCGTCGCGGCGGACGTGGTCGCCCAGGCCGAACACGACGAGAACGCCTCCGTCGTCGCGGTCACCGACGACGAGGAGCTGGCCGGGGCCATCGCCGACGCCGTCGAGGCGCAAGCCGGCGAGCGCGAGCGCGAGGCAGTCATCCGCGCGGCGCTGGACAACGACGCCTCCGGCGTCTTCCACGCCCGGTCGATGAGCGAGGCCGTCCTCTTCGCCGAGGAGTACGCCGCCGAACACCTCTCGATTCAGGCCGACGACGACGAGGCGCTGCTCGACAGGATTCCGTCGGCCGGCTCGGTCTTCCTCGGCCCGTACAGCCCCGTCGCGGCCGGTGACTACGCCACGGGGACCAACCACGTGCTCCCGACGGGGGGCGCGGCGCGAGTCACCGGCGGCCTCTCGGTAGATACGTTCGTCCGCTCGACGACGGTCCAGCGCCTCTCCGAGGAGGCGCTGGGCGAGCTTCGCGAGACGATTACCACGCTGGCCGAGGCCGAAGGGCTGGAAGCCCACGCCGAGAGCGTGGACAGGCGGTTCTAGCGAGCAATCGACCACAGGAGTCGGTCGAGCGCTATCACGACCCCGCCGATGACAAGCCACAGCAGGGGCACCGCGACGACCAGCACGGCCCAGTGGGGGACCAGTGGCGAGGCGGGCGCGCTGTGAATCACCGCACCGAAGACCGGGGTCGTCCACAGAACCATCACTCGGTCCCCGTGTCCGCCGTACGGTAGACGTAGTAGCCGGCGGCGACGAACAGCAGGCTCACGACGAGCCAGTGCGGGTTGAATCGGCCGCCCCGGGACAGCGGCTGGTGGAGGCCAAGCAGCATGTGGTCGACGACCGCGTCGAAGACGTCGAAGACGCCCAGTCCGATGATGGCCGTGCCGGCCAGCGGTCGGAGCGCCAGTGGTGCGTCCGTTCGCCGCTCTGCCCGCCAGAGGAGACCGGCCCCGGCGGCCATGACGAGGAGCATCCCCAGTGAGAACAGCCCGTCCGCGAGGAGGTTCCGCCGGAGGCCGGCGAGGGTGTCCATCGGATAGATACCCGAGAGGAGGTGGTGCCACTGCAGTACGTGGTGGAGGAGCAACACGTCGACGAGGCCGCTGAAACCGAAGCCGAACACCCCGGTAGCGAACAGCGCCCGCCCGGATACCCGTCCGGGCCCCTCGTCCGGTGCGGTCATACGTCCACTTGCCGACGGCTGGTCTTGCCAGTAGGGCTTGCAGACGCGGCGCCCGCCATCGTGCCACCCTTCTCATTCAGGTGCCTTAGATGACAGGTATCCATCCCTATGGAGGCGGATGTGCGGGCAATTCCCATCCCTGCTCCCGGTAGTTTCACTCGATACGACCCTAATATAACGTATCAATATTATAAAACTACTACACCGGACTGACGGAACTCCCGCCCGTGAGGCCCACTGACCTCCCCGACATCGACACGACGGCACAGGACAGACGGACGTTTCTGCAGCGGACCGGCGGCGTCTCGTTGGCGGCGATACTCGGCGCCTCCGGCGGCGCGGCCGCGATGGTGGACGACGACGGCAACTTCGAGTCGGACCCCTACACGCTCGGGGTCGCCTCGGGTGACCCGCTCCCCGACTCGGTCATCCTCTGGACCCGGCTGGCACCGAACCCGCTCGACGCCGGCGGCGGGATGCCCGACGAGGAGTTCGATATCGAGTGGACCGTCGCGACCGACGAAGCGATGACCGACGTGGTGACCTCCGGGACCGCGACCGCCGAACCCGACCACGCCCACACCGTCCACGTCGACGCCGACGGGCTGGCGCCCGACTCGGCGTACTACTACCGGTTCGAGTGTCGCGGCGAGACGAGCCCAGTGGGCCGGACCAAGACCGCACCGGCGGCCGGCGCCTCCGTCGAGGAGTTCCAGTTCGGCTTCGCCTCCTGTAACCGGTGGGTCGACGGCTACTACACGGCGTTCGAGCACATGGCCGAGGACGAACTCGACCTCGTCGTCCACCTCGGCGACTACATCTACGAGTACGGCATCGACGTGTCGGAGTCGCCCCGCGAGCAGTCGCTCCCACAGGCGTACAAGCAGGAGACGACCGACCTCGACACGTACCGGCTGCGCTACGGGTTGTACAAGTCCGACCCGGACATGCGAGCCGCCCACGCCAGCGCGCCGTGGCTCGTCACGCGGGACGACCACGAGGTCGACAACAACTGGGCCGGCGACGTGCCACAGGACCCGGACGAACAGTCCACCGAGGCGTTTATCGAGCGCCGTGCAGCGGCGCTCAAGGCCTACTACGAGCACATGCCCTTCCGCATGGCCCAGAAGCCCGACGACGCCAGCCAGAAGCTCTACCGCTACTACGCCTTCGGCGACCTGCTCGACTTCAACGTCCTCGACACCCGCCTCTACCGCTCCGACCAGGCCTGTGACGACGTGTTCGACAAGGTCGACTGCGAGGAGCGCTTCGAGGCGGACCGCACCATCCTCGGGGACAGTCAGGAGCAGTGGCTGCTGGACAACCTCGAAGCCACGGAGACGACGTGGAACGTGCTGGCGAACCAGCTCCCCTTCGCGAAGATGGACTTCAAAGCGGGTGAGCAGGAAGGGTTCCGAACCGAGCAGTGGGACGGCTACGTCCCGGAGCAGCGCCTCGTCAAGACCGCGTTCGAGGAGGACGCTAACAACCCCGTGGTCATCACCGGCGACTTTCACTCCCACTGGGCGAACACCCTCGTCAGCGCCAAGGACGGGTCCAGCGAGCCCGTGGGTGCCGAGTTCGTGGGCACCTCCATCTCCTCGGGCGGGAACGGGACCGACATGGACGAGTTCGGTCGGCAGGTCGTCTCCGAGAACGACAACGTGGAGTACTACAACAACCAGCGGGGCTACGTCCGCTGTACGGTCACGCCGGAGACGTGGACCACGGAGTTCCGTGTCCTCGACTACGTGGACGAACCCGGCTCGCGAATAGAGACCGACGCGACCGTCGAGCTCACGGCGGGCCAGCCCGGCATCCCGGCCGAGCGGCCGCTCGTGCTCGCCGACGCCGTCGCCGTCGGCAACGGCAAGACGGCCACGGCCGAACTGACCGGTCGCTGGCTGGACGAGGGGCTCTCGGGCGGAACCATCTCAGTCTCGCTCGCGGACCCCGAGGTCGCGACCATCACCGGAGCGACCGTCGACGACGCCTTCGGCATCGCCGAGACCGAGGTGGCCAGCGACGGCGCCGCCGCCACCGTCCGCTTTGCCGACATCGAGGAGAACGCACAGGGCGCGGTGCCCGGCACCGACACCACCCTCGCCACACTCGACATCCGCGGGACGGGCACGGGGACGACCGATATCGAGGTCACCGTCGACCGGCTGGACGACGACAGCGGGACCAGTCTGGAAGCGACGACCGAGATGGGGCTCGTCATCGTCGGCCCGCCGCCGGCCACCGGCGGCGACGAGCCGACCGACCCGGACGGCGACGGACTGTTCGAGGACGTCAACGGCAACGGGCGGCTGGACTACGCCGACATCGAGACGCTGTTCGACAGCTTCGAGGACGACAGCGTCCGGCTCAACAAGACCGCCTACGACTTCAACGAGAACGGCCAGCTCGACTACGACGACATCGTGACGCTGTACAGCGAGGTCAACTGAAGGCGGCCCCGCTCGCGCTCGACCGTTCGGACCAGCGTCAGGGTTAACACGACCGGGGCCGCACCTACCTGTATGAGCAGCACCGTAGACGGCGAACCCCAACTCGGCGGGGAGGACGTCGGGGTCACCGAGGACGCCGCCGAAGAAGCACTGGCCCTCCTGGAAGGAGAGGGAATGGACACTGACATCGCCGGCCTTCGCCTGTTCGTCCAGCAGGGCGGCTGTGCCGGGCTCTCCTACGGGATGCGCTTCGAGCACGAACCGGAAGACGGGGACACCGTCTACGAGCGCAACGGTCTACGCGTGTTCGTCGACGGCGCGAGCATCGACTACATCGAAGGCTCCGTCCTGGCCTACGAGGGGGGACTGCAGGGCGCGGGGTTCCACGTCGAGAACCCCAACGTGGTCAGCGAGTGCGGCTGTGGCGAGTCGTTCCGGACGTAAACGACTCCTACGCGGGTCGCCGTCGCTCCCGCCTCCAGATTGAGGTGTCTCGCGATGCGAGATACCTCGCTACTCTTCGAGCTCGAACGCGACTGTCACCTCAGCCTGATACTCGCGGTTCTCGACGCTGGCGATTTCGACGCCCAGTTCGTCGACTTCGACCCACATCAGATTGTCCAGCGTGCGCTCGGCGCGCTCGATCGCGTCGTCGGCCGCGTCGTCGAAGCTCTCGGGACTCGTGCCGATGAGCGTGATCTTCTTGAACACCATAGCGTTTTGAACTGTCGCTCGGTTGAAGTATAAAACTACGGTCCTCTGGGGCAGTTCCGTCCCGCGGGGCTGTGAACTGCTGCCGAGAGCGGCGGGCGGCTCCCTGTCACCGGTGTGGCCCGCCCCGGAACTGCCGTGAGATATTTTTCCGCGCGACCGAAACTTGTATTATCATGTGGGGAACGGCATACTTATGACACGAACTCGGCGAGAACTGCTTCGAATCGGTGGGGCCGCGTGTTCGATCGGACTTGCGGGCTGTCTGGGCGTGCTCGACGGGGGCAACGCTGGGACGCCGACAGCGGCGGACGCTGCGGGGCCAGATGCGTGGCGAATGGTCGGTGCCGGGCCGACCGGCACGCGGTCGCTGTCCGTCAGCGGGCCACGCGGGAACGCCACCGAGGACTGGACGGCGACCGTGGGCGACTTCACTGGGAGTCCCGTGGTCGCCGATGGCCGGCTCTTCGTCGTCGGCGGGGACTCCGATGAGCGGACGGGCACGCTCGCCGCCTTCGACGCGGAGAACGGCGACGAGCTGTGGCGCACCGACCTCGAACAGATAAACCCACAGACCCCCGCGGTGACCGGTGGCGTCGTCTACATCGGCGACGAAGAGACGGCGTACGCCTTCGACGCCGAAACCGGCGAGGAGCTGTGGACGGTGGACGCCGGGCGGCTAGTGGAGGGCGATGCGACGGTGGCGAACGGGCTCCTCGTGCTCCCGGACGCAGACGGGGCCGGTCTCACAGCTATCGACACCGAGAACGAGAGCGTCCGCTGGTCGGCGGACCCCGGTGGGAATATGACCGCCGCAGCTATCGCCGGCGGGACGGTGTACGTCGGCGCCGGCGATACGCTGTATGCGTACGCGGCGGATTCCGGCGAGGAGCGCTGGGCGGAGAGGTTCCTCGGACAGGTCACGTCCGCTCCGGCGGTCGCCGACGGCACGGTGTACGCGGGCGTCGAACAGGAAGTGCTCGCGATGGATCCGGACACCGGCGAGACGTTGCTGGACACCGACGGCGGGCGCGGCAACTTCAGGCACATCGCCGTCTCTGACGGGACTATCTACGTCGGTGGGGACGACGGCACGTACGCCTTCTCCAGCGAAGACGGCTCACAGCAGTGGAGTCGGAGCAGCAACGCGAGCAACCCGCCGATACCGGTGGTGGCCGAGGAGACCGTCTACGTGAGGGAACTCTCGGGAGCCGTCGTCGCGCTCGACCAGTCGAACGGAGGCGTGCGCTGGACGTACGACACCGAGCGCCAGACCAGACAGACGCCGGCCCTCGCCGAGGGCGTCGTATACGTGGCGACGAACTCCGGCACTATCGAGGCGCTCCGCGAGTCCTGAAGCTGTACAGGGAGGGGGGCTCCGCCGATAAGCAAGCCGTGTGTCACCCGGCTCGCCCGTCCAGCCACCCCTCGACGAGACCGACGATGTCGGTCAGATGGGCCGTCCCCCAGACGGCCACTACGACGGCGCCGATGGTGTCGAAGACGAGGTCGAGCATCGTGTCGCCGAGTCCGAACTGCGTGAGGACGGTGTCGTTGCCCGTCGCTTCCGCCGCGAGCGTGATACTGAACTCCAAGACCTCCCACGCGACGCCGAAGGCCAGCACGAACAGGAGGATGAACACGAACATGAACCGCGGCGGGACGTAGATGTCCTCGGAGTGACGGTCGAGTGCCCGGACGGTGGTGTAGCCGATGGCGGCGACGATAGAGGAGGAGAGCGCGTGGGTGAGGTGGTCCCACCACCAGATGCTCTTGTAGAAGTTCACGTCCGACCACGGGAGCCCGATGACGCCGACGGCGTGGAGAAACACCGCCGTGGTTATCCACAGCGTCAGCGCCGGGTCGAGCGCGATGCCGTAGTCCCGTTCGAGGAGCGCCGGGAGCTGTGTGACCAGCAACCCGACACCGGTGTTGACGATGACGCCGGTGCTCCCCGTGGCGAGACCGATGGCGAGGATACCGACCAGCAGCAGTTCCATCACGTAGGTCGCCTGTCGCTGCCGGCGGTCGCCGATGCCGACGTAGTCACGGACTCTCACTGGCCGACCTCCTCCGGGAGCCGCGCCACTGCCACCTGCCGGCCGACGTACCACGCGAAGAAGACGCCGGCACCGATACCCGCCACCGTCGAGGCGACGAACTGCCACATCAGCGCCTCCTCGATGGCGTGTTCGGAGAGCGCGGGGTCGAGGATGAACGTCGTTCCGAGCGTCCGGTCGACCGCCCAGCGGGCGACGGCCCAGATGCCGGCGGCCGCCATCGTCGTCACGCCGACGAAGACGACCGCAAAGCGCGGGGTCATCTTCACCGCCGTGAACAGTTGCAGTTCGACCGAGACGATGAGCGCGACGGCGGCGACCGAGAGGTACGTCGCGAGATTGCCGGTGACTGGCACCGTCGTGAAGAGCCGACCGACGACAGGCAGCGCCGCCAGCAGGACGATTTCCCAGGGGAGCATCGCCTGGCTGTTCCGGTACGCGAGCGGCGGGAAGAGGACGATGCACGCGAGCGCGCCCGTGAATCCGGCCCACAGGAGTTCTCCCTGAACGACGCTTCCGGCGGCGACTGCCAGTATCAGTGCGACGACAAGCCACGCGAGCACGGCGTTGACTCGCCGGTCGCGCAACAGGTCTGTCACGTCACCGCTCATGCCACCCACGACTGGTCGCCCGTGCAAAACACTGTCGCCCCGCTACAGGACGCCGTAGGTCGTGGCGTAAGCGACGGCCGCGACGGTGACGGCGGCCAGCCCGGTCACGACGACCCGGAGCGGGTCGACACCGCTGCTGAACGGGCGGACCGGCGCACCGACGACACCGATGGCGAGGACGCTGAAGACGAAGTGGGCGGACCGTTCCATCGTCGGCGCCGGCAACAGCAGGGCGGCCGCGGCGTAGCCCGCGCCCAGCGAGGCCCGGGGACTGACGAGGTCCGTGAGCCGCCGGTCCGTCAGATGGGCGTACGTCCAGACGGCCAGCCATATCGCGCCGAGTTCGACCGCGAAGGCCGCGAGCAACTGCCCCGTCGGGTCGGGGTGTAGCGCCACGCGCTCTGCGACCAGCACTACGTCGAACGGGTACAGGAACGGCGGTGGCGACCCGGTAAAGAGGTCGCCAAAGGGGTGCGACCAGAGGCCGACGAGCGCGGCGGCAAGCAGCGGTCGCGGCGCGAGGCCCTCGCGGGCGGCCAGTTCGCCGACCGCAAAGCCCGAGCCGACGAACACCAGCACGACGACCCCGCCGACGGCACCGCTGAACAGCGCCCCGACGGCGACCAGTGCCGCGGCGAGTGAGAGCGAGAGCGCTCGCGCTCCGCGCGTCCCGACGGCCCACAGGAAGACGGCCAGTGCGAGTGTGCCGGCCATCACCAGCGAGTGCGTCGGGCCCCGATGAATGACGTTTGCCGTCTCCCAGAACACGTCCGGTCCGACCGTCTCGGCCGACTGCATGAGGAGCCCGACGGGGGCGTACACGACGTCGACGTCCGGTATCGCGGCGAACAGAGCCGCGAGGACGCCGAATCGCAGCGCACGCTCGCGTGGGACCGAGAGACGCTCGGCCCCGCGCACGGCGAGAGCGAACGCCAGCAGTGCGTGACCGATGAACATAGCCCGTCTTCGCCCTCGACAGCTATAAATTCCCCGTGACAACGGCTGTAACACTAATTCAGGGCCGCTGGGTCTCATGAGGAGTCGACGAAACACTGTTCGAGAGGCGAACTCCGAGAGCCGGCAGTGCGAAAAGAGGGGAACCCAGTGTCTCCGTGTTCCGGCGCTATCTGACGACGTCGTAGCCGCCGTCCTCGCGGACACCGATGACCGCCCAGTCGTAGGCGACGTTCATCCGCGAGAGGCGGTCACCGAGGTCCTCGGCCTCCGGCGCGCGAGTGACGAAACAGTGCATCTCGCCCGATTCGGGAATCGGTGTGTCCTCGTCGAGGACCGTGACGCCGACCTCGCGCCACTTGTGTGCCGCCCGTAGTCCGTTGTCAGTGCGCGACACGGTGTACCCGATGTCGTCGAATATCGACCGAGCCTGCTCGTCGAGTGATGTGCTAACGGCACCCATCTGTCAATCCATACCAGTGGGTGGGTGATAAACGTTCCTACTAGACAGACGAACAACAGGTGTCAGGGGCCGTTACTCGTGGGCCGCGTCCCACTCCTCGGCCTTCCTGAGGTTGCTACAGTCGTTACAGCGGATTCGGCCCATCGAGTCCATCGCGTTGTTGAACGTCTCGCAGTTGCCACAGAAGTAGCCCCAGCGGCGCTCCCTGTCGGTGTCGAGATAGACGACGTAAAAGGGGCCTTTCGTGCCGATGTCTCCGTCCTCCCGGTCGACGTAGAGGGTCTCGCCCTCCGGACCAGTGCGTTCGTGCATACAGGCGTGTGGTGAGCCACGGGGTAAAGCGTGTGGGACCGGTGTAGCCGCGGTGTCACCGGCCGACCCTGAAGCGCCTGTGTGGCGCGCTGGCATGCGCTTGAGGCTTCGAAAGCGCTTTTAGGGCCCGTAGCACACAGACGATTACAGCCTGCACCGGGTTGATGATGCTCCCAGCCTTCTCAGGACTACGCGCACCGACGGGGTGTGCCGCGGGATTTCCCGCGAACGGCGGGGGAGCCTGAGCCCGCGTGCAGGAGGTGAACATCCAAATGCCAGTATACGTAGATTTCGACGTTCCGGCCGACCTCGAGGACGACGCCCTCGAAGCGCTGGAAGTCGCACGAGACACAGGGACAGTGAAGAAAGGAACCAACGAGACGACCAAGGCCGTCGAGCGCGGCTCCGCCGAGCTCGTCTTCGTCGCCGAGGACGTCCAGCCCGAGGAGATCGTCATGCACATCCCCGAGCTGGCCGACGAGAAGGGCGTCCCCTTCATCTTCGTCGAGCAGCAGGACGACCTCGGCCACGCGGCCGGGCTCGAAGTCGGCTCCGCCGCCGCCGCCATCACCGATGCCGGCGAGGCCGAGGCCGACGTCGAGGATATCGCCGACAAAGTCGAGGAGCTCCGCTGAGGTGATTACGGATGAGCGCTGAGGAATCCGAAAGTAGCGGCTCCACGTCGGCCGAGGTCATCGAGATCGTCGGCAAGACTGGAATGCACGGCGAGGCCATGCAGGTCAAGTGCCGAATCCGCGAGGGCGAGAACCAGGGCCGTATCATCACCCGGAACGTCCTCGGTCCCGTCCGCGAGGGCGATATCCTGCAGCTCCGCGAGACGGCCCGCGAAGCCGACTCCATCGGAGGACAGTAACGATGCCCCGAACCCGAGAATGTGACTACTGTGGCGCTGACATCGAGCCCGGCACGGGCACGATGCTCGTCCACAACGACGGCTCGACCACGCACTTCTGTTCCTCGAAGTGCGAGAACAACGCCGACCTGGGCCGGGAAGCCCGGAACCTCGGCTGGACCGACGCCGGTCGCACGACCACAGCCGCCCAGCAGCAGGAAGCAAAAGAGCAGGCCGAAGCCGCCGAGGCTGCCGAAGAAGCGGAAGAAGCCAAAGCAGACGACACTGCGGACGCTGACGACGAAGAGGCGGGCGACGCCGACGACGAGGACACGGCGGACGCCGACGACGCTGAAGCCGACGACACCGAGGACGAAGAAGCGGAAGAAGCCGAAGCGTAAAAGCCCTCGGCGTCCGAGCGTTTTTCTAGATGACGGAAACCGAACGTACATTCGTGATGGTCAAACCCGACGGTGTCCAGCGCGGGCTCGTCAGTGACATCCTCGACCGGTTCGAGAACCGCGGGCTGAAAATCGTCGGCGCGAAGTTCATGCGGCTCGACCGCGAGCTGGCGGAGGCCCACTACGCCGAACACGAGGACAAGGAGTTCTTCGAGGGCCTCGTCGACTTCATCACCTCGGGCCCGGTGTTCGCGATGGTGCTCGACGGGCAGGACGCGACCCGACAGGTCCGGCGGATGATGGGCGCGACCGACCCCGCCGAGGCCGAGCCCGGCACTATCCGCGGCGACTTCGGGCTGGACCTCGGGCGGAACGTCATCCACGGCTCCGACCACGAGGACGAGGGCGCGAACGCCCGCGAAATCGAGCTCTTCTTCGACGACGACGAGCTCGTCGACTGGGACAAGATAGACGGCTCCTGGCTGTACGAGTAGTCCGGGAAGCCGAACCGATTTTGGGGCGGGCGTCCCTACGTCGGGATATGAGTCGCACACTCTACCAGCTCGACGGCTGTCCGTACTGCGAGAAGGTGGCAGACAGGCTGGACGAACTCGGGGTCGACTACGAGACGATCTGGGTCGAGGCCCTGCACTCGGAGCGCAACGAAGTCAAGGAGGTCTCCGGCCAGCGAGCGGTCCCGGTGCTCGTCGACGAGGACCACGGGGTCACGATGGCCGAGTCCGACCGCATTCTGGAGTTCGTCGAACGCTCCTACGCCTGACGGGCAGTGTTACTCGCCGCTCTCGAACTCTAAGGCCGCACCGTTGATACAGTAGCGCTTGCCAGTCGGTTCGGGACCGTCGTCGAAGACGTGGCCCAGGTGGCCCTCGCAGTTGGCACAGACGACCTCCGTCCGGCGCATGCCGTGGCTCTCGTCGACACGGGTCTCGACGGTGCCCTCGTCGAGGACGTCCCAGAAACTGGGCCAGCCGGTCCCCGACTCGAACTTCTCCTCGCTGTCGAACAGCGCCGTTCCGCAGGCGGCACAGGTGAACACGCCGTCGTCTTTGACATCCAGCAGGTCGCTGCTGAAGCGCGGCTCGGTCCCCGCCTCGCGGAGGATACGGTACTCCTCGTCGGTGAGTAGTTCGCGCCATTCCTCGTCGTTCTCCGGCAGACTATCGGCTTGTTCGCTCATACCCCGCTTACGTGCTGGAGGATGATAAGCCCACGTCGAGCGTGTGGCGTGACGGCCACGTCGGACGGGTGGCCCGGCGGTGACGCTGCCTATTTCAGGGGTGCTCGACAACCCCGGGTATGCGCGAGAGATTTGGTCGGGTCGAGGAGGTGGGACGCGCCGTGGTCCACGAGGCGCGAACCGAGCAGATAACGTTCATGGCGGGGTCGATCGCCTACCACGCGTTCCTCTCGATTCTGCCGCTGTTACTGCTGGTGCTTACCGTCCTCCAGCGAACCCGGAACGACGCGGTCCGCGAGTCCGTCGTCGGCATCATCGAGTCGGTGTTGACCGAGCAGGCGGGCGTGCTCATCCAGCAGGGGCTGACCGACGCCGACGCCTCCGTCTCCCTCCTCGGCGCTGTCTTCCTCGTCTGGGGTGCGCTGCGCATCTTCCGCGGACTCGATACGGCCTTCTCGGACATCTACGAGACCGGGGCGAACAACTCATTTGCCGACCAGCTCGGCGACGGACTCCTGATGCTCGTGACCGTCGCCGTGGCGCTGCTGGGTGTCAGCGCTTTCGGCAACGCCGTCTCGGTGTCGGTCGGCGGGACGCTCGGACAGCTGCTGCGGGCGACGGCGACGACAGTCGGTCTCTTCGTCGTCTTCTACCCGATGTACTACGTCTTCCCGGACACGGACGTCACGCCGGTCGAAGTGGTGCCGGGGACCGCCTTCGCCGCGCTCGGTCTCACCGTCGCACAGGTCGTCTTCACCGCGTTCAACGCCGGTAGCGCGGGGACGAACCTCGTCGCGAGCGTCCTCCTCTTGCTCACGTGGCTCTACATCATCGGGCTCGTGATTCTGCTGGGCGCGGTGCTCAACGCGGTGCTCTCGAACCGGTCGGCGGACGTCGACATCGCACCGGTCCTCGACGGCGTCGAACGACGTGGCCGGCCCGGACAGCGCAGCGTCAGCCGGCAGGCCGTTCTCGGGGGGCTCGACGGGCTCTCGGCGGCACTCGACGGGGCCGAGGAGCTGACCGTGACCGTGGGTGACCGCGAAATCAGGCTCGCCGCGCCACAGTCAGCGACCGTGGACCGCGAGAGCAGCGTCTTCGGACTGGACGACTCGGTCGCGGTGACCCTCCGTTGGTGGCCCGACGAGGAGTGAGTCAGGCGTTCGGCCCCCGCCACTCGCCGAGCTGGCCCGTCCGGTCGCCAGAGTGGGCCGTCCACACTATCCGGGCCGTCGACTGGTTCGGGCTATCGGCGGCGTCGCCGACGAGGCGGAGTTGCCGGCGACTCGGGCCGTCTCTCGATAGGACCCCGTGTCAGCGTTCACATCTTCCGAGGAGCACGCCGGGTCACGCAGGGGCGGGCGTCCGCTCGTAGTCCACGGTAAAGCGCGCGCTGGCGAGCACCGCGTCGCCGATGGCCTCGCCGGCAGTGTCGTGGTCAGTGCCGCCGGCGACGTCTACCGTCTCGCCGAGCGCGTACACCTGGAATCGGTGTTCGTACGGCTGGCCGGTCGGCGGACACGGCGGTTCGTACCCGACTTCGCCGCCCTCGGGGCGGCCCTGTCGGGCGCCGCCGAGCGATTCTACTGTCCCCGTTCGGGGGAGTCCCGCCGGAATCCGCTCGGTCTCCGGGGGGACGTTCCACAGCGTCCAGAACACCGGTTCGTTGATGATTCCGCGGTCGTACTCGGCGATGACGGCGAGTCCCGCCGTCGGCTCGGGGACCCGGTCGAGCACGAACGGCGGCGACCGGCCGGCACCGTCACAGGTGAACCGAGCAGGTAGTTTCCCACCGGATTCGAGCGCCGGGCTCGACACCCTGAACGCCCCGGGCGTGCTCTGTGCCGACTCGCCACAGCCGGCCACCCCGCCGGCCACGGCCGTTCCCAGCGTTCCCAGCAGCTGACGGCGTCGCATACGCGCTCTCAGGGGTGACACTACTTCGCCGCTTTGATATCGGCACGCGCGGGCCGGCGTCGCAGTAACCGAGAGAGCGACGGTGACCCATCCGCTAGTTAATAAATAAGGCGCCGTTATTTATTAACATGCGGCATCAGAACCCGTATTTATAACAGATGAATTAATAACTCGTCGCCGGCTAGGGCCGATAATGAGTTCCGAGAACCCGAGCCCGCCCGACGACGGTTCGGCGACGCCCACAGCGGGCGAGCGGGCCGTCAGTCAGTTCACCGTCCCGGAGATGGACTGTCCGTCGTGTGCCGGCAAGGTCGAGTCCAGTGTCCGCACGCTCGACGGTATCGAGGGCGTCGACCCGCAGGTGACCACCGGGACGCTGACGGTTACCTACGACAGCGACGCGACCACGGAGGCGGCCATCGCCGACCGGATACGGAGCGCGGGCTACGCCGTCGAGGAGACCGCCGAGACGCTGCGGCTCTCGGTCCCGGAGATGGACTGTGCGTCCTGTGCCGGCAAGGTCGAGTCCGCGCTCTCGACGCTCGACGGGCTGGACGGGTACGAGACCCGGCCGACGACGGGGACGGTCGTCGTCACGAAGGGCGCGACCGGTCCCACCGACGAGGCGGTCGTCGACGCGATAGAGCGCGCCGGCTACCCGGTCGCGGACGCGAGGGACGGTGCGGCCGATGCCGGCACCGACGACGACCTCTGGACGAGCCCACGGGCCCTGAAAACGTGGGCCAGCGGGGTCGTGCTGGCGGTCGGTCTGGTGCTCGAATTCCTCCTCACCGGCGGGAACGTACAGGTCGGTGTCCTCTTGGGAAGCGAGCTCTACGTCGCGGACCTGCTCTTTCTCGTGGCGGTCGGCGTCGGCGGACAGGCGATTCTGCGGAACGGCTACTACTCGGCGCGCAACCTGAGTCTGGACATCGACCTGCTGATGTCCATCGCCATCCTCGGAGCGCTGACGGCGAGTCTGGCCTTCGGTGAGGCGCTGTACTTCGAGGCCGCGACGCTCGCCGTGCTGTTCAGCATCGCCGAACTCCTGGAGCGGTACTCGATGGACCGCGCGCGGAACTCGCTGGAGGAACTGATGGACCTCTCGCCGGCGGAGGCGACGGTCCGACGGGACGGCGAAGAGCTGGTCGTCCCCGTCGAGGACGTCGACGTCGGGGAGGTCGTGGTCGTCCGGCCCGGCGAGAAGATTCCGCTCGACGGCGACGTCCTCGACGGGGAGAGCGCGGTCAATCAGGCACCTATCACCGGCGAGAGCGTCCCGGTCGACAAGACCGTCGGCGACGAGCTGTACGCCGGGACTATCAACGAGGAGGGCTACCTCGAACTGCAGGTCACCTCCCTGGCGGACGACAACACGCTCTCGCGCATCGTCGAGATGGTGGAGGACGCCCAGTCGAACAAGACCGAGCGCGAGCAGTTCGTCGAGCGGTTCTCGGCGTACTACACGCCCGTCGTCGTCGCCTTCGCCGTGCTGGTCACGGTCGCGACCCCGTTCGTGCTGGGGGTCAGCGTCTCGACGGCCATCGTCTACGGACTGACGCTTCTGGTGCTCGCCTGTCCCTGCGCCTTCGTCATCTCGACGCCCGTCTCCGTCGTCTCGGGCATCACGAGCGCCGCGAACAACGGCGTGCTCATCAAAGGCGGCAACCACCTCGAAGCGATGGGACAGGTCGACGTGGTCGCCTTCGACAAGACCGGGACACTCACCAAGGGCGAACTCACCGTGACCGATGTCATCCCGTTGAACGGCAACAGCGAGGCGGACGTGCTCCGCTGTGCCCGCGGGCTGGAGGCCCGCAGCGAACACCCGATCGGCGAGGCTATCGTCGCCGAAGCGGGCGAGGGGACCGACCGGGACATCGACGGGTTCGAGAGCATCACCGGCAAGGGCGTCCGGGCCGAACTCGGTGGGATTCCGCATTACGCCGGCAAACCGGGGCTGTTCGAGGAGCTCGATTTCGACCTCACGCACGTCCACGCGACGACCGACGGCGGGCTGGTCACGAAGACCGCCCAGCAGCTGTGTGAGCGCAACAACTGTCTGGACCTGCTCGACGGGACGGTGCCACAGCTTCAGGCGGAGGGGAAGACGGTCGTGCTGGTCGGCACCGAAGACGAACTGGAGGGCGTCATCGCGGTGGCCGACGAGGTCCGGCCGGAGGCCCGCGCGACTATCCAGCGGCTGAAGTCACTGGGCGTCGAGCGGACCGTGATGCTCACCGGCGACAACGAGCGGACCGCCGGAGCCATCGCCGAACGGGTCGGCGTCGACGAGTACGAGGCCGAGCTGCTGCCCGACGAGAAGGTGGCCCACATCGAGTCGCTGGTCGCTGGCACCGACGGCGTCCGTGAGTCACACTCGCGGGCTCGCCGGACGAAGTCCGGCGGCGTGGCGATGGTCGGGGACGGCATCAACGACGCGCCGGCGCTGGCGACGGCGACGGTCGGCGTGGCGATGGGTGCGGCCGGCACCGATACGGCGCTCGAAACCGCCGACATCGCGCTGATGAGCGACGACCTCTCGAAGCTCCCGTACCTCTACGACCTGGCCGACCGGGCAAACGGCGTCATCCGGCAGAACGTCTGGGCGAGCCTCGGGGTCAAGGCCGGGCTGGCGGTCGCGGTACCGTTTGGCTACGTCCCCATCTGGCTGGCCGTGTTGGCGGGCGACGCCGGGATGACGACTGCGGTCACCGGGAACGCGATGCGGCTCTCGAAGGTCAGCCCCGTCGCCGTCTCGACGGAAGAGCCGGAGTAGTCACTGCCCGGGAAGCGGGCAGAGACTCGCCGTCAGGACCGCGACTTCGTCGGTCTCGTTGTGCGCGCCGTGGACCTGGCCGCGCTCGTTGAGGACTACGCCGGGGGCCGAGACAGTCTCCGTCTCCCCGTCGCGTTCGACGGCGACGGTCCCGCGGAGCACGTGAAACACGTTCGTCGCGTCGCCGTGTTCGTGTGGCGGGATACTCGCGTCCGGGCCGAGCGCGAACGCTTTCACCAGCACGTCGTCTGTGACGGCCAGTTCACCGCTTTCGACGGCCCCCGCTTCGGGCGTCGCCTCGAACTCTGAGAGCAGGTCGAACACCATACCAGCCCGTCACGCCGCGCCGTCTTATCGGTGATGGACGCAAGCGGTTAGTCGGTAGAAATATTAGTTTCTCTATATGTATGGCGCAGTACTCGTTCCGACCGACGGCAGCGCAGGCACGCGCGGCGCTGTCGACCACGCGATCGACCTCGCAACGCGGTACGACGCCTCGCTCCACGTGCTGTACGTTGTCGATGCCCGCATCGGGCTCGCCAGGGAATCGACGCCCGAGGATGTCTTCGAGGAGCTCGAGGAACAGGGCCAGCGGGCTATCGACGACGTGACCTCCCAGGCCAAAGCCGCCGACCTGGAGACCATCGAGGGCGTCGTGGCCCGTGGCGACCCCCACCGTGCGATTCTCGACTACGTTTCGCGGGAAGATATCGACCTCGTCGTCATGGGGACCCACGGTCGCACAGGCCTCGACCACTATCTGCTGGGGAGCGTCACAGAAAAGATCGTTCGACTCTCCGACGTCCCGGTTCTCACTGTTCCCCTCGCGGCTGCCCGGGGAAGCTGACCAGTGGCTGAGACCGACAGTGCGTCGAGAGACCGCTCCGACGACCGACCGGTGCCGTCGTCTCCCTGCGAGGGCGCTGCCCCACGTTTATATTTGAAGCCGAGAAAGAATCCCTGATGCATAGTGCGGACAACGCTGAGTCGGAACTCGACGCGCTCTATACGGTCACCCAGCGGCTCGTTGACGCCGAAGCCGAAGGGGAGATATGCGAGGTCGCAGTCTCCGCAATCCCGGACGTCTTCGGCGTCGTCTTCGGCGGCCTGTGGCTCTACGACGCGGAGGCGACCGAACTCCAGTTGACCGCGGAAACGGAGGGGTCGAAACGGCTGCTCGACGGGGACGTGGTGTACCGCCCCGGCAACAGCATCTCGTGGGAGGCCTTCGAGGCCGGTGAGATGCGGCAGTACCCGGGCACGAACGCCGCCGGGAACGAATACAACGCCGACTCCCGTATCAACAGCGAGCTCATCCTGCCACTGGGCGACCACGGCGTGTTGAACATCGCCTCTGAGGCGGCCGACGCGTTCACACAGCGGCAGGTCCGGGTCGCGCGCATTCTGGCGGCCAATATCGAGTCGGCCCTCTCAAGAGCCCAGCGGGAACACGCGCTCAGAGTCCAGAACGACCGGCTGGAGGAGTTCGTCGGCATGGTCTCACACGACCTCCGGAACCCGCTGACGGTCGCCGATGGCCACCTCGAACTGGCGCGGGAAACCGATAGCGACGGCCATCTGGACAGCGCCGCAGACGCGCTGAACCGAATCGACACGCTCATCGAGGAGCTCCTGACGCTGGCCGAACAGGGGTACGTCGTCGAGAGCCGGACCAGGCTCGACCTCCGGAGCCTCGCCGAGACGGCTTGGTCGAACGTCCACACGCCGGACGCGACGCTGCAGACCGACGGGACGGTCGATATCTTCGGCGACGAGTCGCGGCTGCTTCAGGTGTTCGAGAACCTCTTTCGGAACAGCGTCGAGCACGGGACGACGGACACTCGGCCGGACGCCGACGACGCCGTCACGCACGGGCCGACGAACGGCCGGCCGGAAGCCGGGGACACCGGCGAACACGCCGACAGCGACGTGACGATACGCTCGGCCCGCTCGAATCGCTGCACACCTCGACACGCGTCTCCGCGGCGGAGTACAGCGACGGGTTCTACGTCGCCGACGACGGCCCCGGCATCCCCGACACCGACCAGTCGGTGGTGTTCGAGTCCGGCCACTCGACGGCGGGCACCGGCCTCGGGCTCGCCATCGTCCAGCGCATCGTGGACGCCCACGGGTGGGATATCACGGCCGGCGAGAGCGTCCAGCGAGGCGCTCGGTTCGAGGTCCACGGCGAGGCGAAACCCGTGACGCCGTTCGAGAACGGCTGATGTCGTCCCGGAACCGTCGATGGTCGCGACAGTGGCGCCGTCGTGCTCGCGCGTTCCGTCCGACGTGGCTCCACGGGCTCGGGTCGCGTTCACACTCCTGGTTTCGGCGACAACCGCTCTGGTGACGCTGAGACCGGATACCGAAGAGCCCTGATTGACTGAACCGAACCCCCAGCTGCGGAATCGGTCCCGGCACGGCCGAACTCAGACGATCTCGATGTAAATCGCGTCGTCGACGACTTTGCAGCGGTCGAACTCCTCCTGGGCCTCTTCACGGAGGATTTCCGTCCGCTCGGTGTCGGTTGTCTGCTGGGCCTCATCGAGCAGTGCACAGCCCTCCGCCATCGCTTTCGAGGCACAGAGGGCGTCCGCAGCGAGCCTGTCGTAGAACGGTCGCCAGTCGGTTGCCTGCAGTTGTTCCGCCGAGTCCTGAAACTGCTGTTCGGCCCGGAGATAGTCGTGTTCCCCACCCGCGTCGTAGCGCCGAAACGCATCGGCCATCGTCGTCAGCGCCGCCCCGAGGTCCTCACTATCGGCCAAGAGCCCCTCCAACTGGTGGACCGTCTCCCGGTAGTCCGAGGGGTCGAGACGGTCGAGACCGTTCATATCTGTCGCCTCGGAATCGTTTCGGAGCTTCGAGAGGGCGTCGTCGCCGTCGCTCGTCTTACCGCTCACTGCCCTCCAGTCTGACAGGGCGCTGTCCCAGTCTTGGGCGAGGAGGCTGTCCCACCCCTTCTGGAGCCGACTGTGGGCGTTGTACAGCGCTAGCTGTACCGACGGGAGCCACCAGGCGAACCAGAACGCGCCCTCTAACTGGTCGTACCTCGTCCGTTCCGCCGCGGGCAACGCCTCGCGGCGAACGTCGGTGCGGGTCTCACGCGCGCCGTACAGGCTAGCGTGCACGGTACTCCTGTTGACGAGGTCGTCCGGCATCACGTCCGTCGGCACATCGCCATCCCCGGCCTCGGTGTAGCTGTCGATGGCCGCAGCCACGTCGGCCGCGATGGCCGCGAGCGCCGGATTGGGCTCGTCTATCGCATCGGTCTGTCGTTCCGATTCGGTAGGCTGTGGTTGACTCTCGGTCTGCCGTGCAGTCTCCCCCCGTTTCCCAGTCGGCGTCGACGGTGTGGACGGAGCGGTGGATTCCATCGCTGACGCAGGCGGCGTGGCCGTCGGCCCCGTTCCGGAGCCACCGCATCCAGCGAACAGTGCCGAGGCGACGACGCCGAGATAGGTTCGTCGGTCCATGCGAATGAACTGCAAGTGCCGTATGAAGAGTATAGACATCGTAACAGGTCGCACGTGGACTGCTCGAACTGGTAACGACGTGGCCGGTATCCCGTAACCGAGTTCCAGACAGGGTACAACAGCAGGAACGTCCGCCACCGGTGACGCTCGACCGATAGTACCCGACAGCGACGCTGGGCTATTCGGCTCAGAGCTCTACACTGCGTTCACAGCCGCCAGAACAGCGCAAGCCAGGGGTGGGATTTGAACCCACGAACTCTCGATTACAAGTCGAGTGCTTGGACCACCCAAGCTCCCCTGGCACGCGTCCGTCAGTTGTGGGGGGACGTTTTAAGCGGTGTCGTTTTCCGTCGACTTCTCGAGTTCGAGTCGGTGGGGGGTGTAGCCGTGGGCGGCGTAGAACTGCCGGGCAGCGTCGTTGTCGGCCATCGCTTCGAGCTGGATTACCGTCGCACCGTCGGCGGCGAGTCGCTCCTCGGCGGCTCGCAGTAGCGCGCTACCGATACCGGCCCGGCGAGCAGCCGGCACTACGTAGAGGTTCTCCACGAGCCCGGGAGAGATGTCCTGTTCGTAGCGGCCGTGTTCGACCGTGAACATGACAAAGCCCACAAGGGCCCCGTTTCGGCGGGCGACGAGGAGGTTCTCGGTGATGATCCGCTGGACGACCGTCTCACGGATTGCGGCCCGGTTTTCGGGCCCCAGGAGGTGTGAGCCGTACGTCCGCTGGTCGCGGGCGAGTTCGACCCACATGTCGGTGAGCCGGTCGGTCAGCTCCGTCGACGGGGTCGTGAGTTCCACGGCCGAAATGCGTCCCACGGGCGCAAAACTGTTGGCCCTTGTGACAGTGTCCCACGCAGCGTCGGTTTCGACGGGAACAGCGCAGCGCAGTCCCGGAGTCGGAGACGATACGGACGCGTTCGGGAACGGTGCCGAACTGTCGGGCGACGGGCTACGCGCAGTCGCTGGCGCAGCGGTCGAGGCAGACGGCGACCGCGAGGGGTCGGGCGCGGTGTACGTCGTCGAGTAGGGTCACACGTCCCGGCAGTCGGCACAGAGCAACTGGCCGTTCAGCGAGGCCAGCGACCGCGTGAGCGTCCCGCAGGCCGAGCAGATCCCCTGTTCCTCGAAGGAGTCCTCCGCCGCCGTCGTCGTCCCGTCGGTCGTTGCGGCCTGTCCCGTCGTCGCCATCTCGGTACCGTCGTCGACCGCAGCCGTCACCTCGCTCTCCAGCCGGACCGTCGAGAGGATGTCGTGGCCGGTCAGCGTGCCCAGCGGCTGGCCGTCCTCGACGACGAGCACCCACTCTGTCGAGTAGGCCGCCATCCGGTCGCGCGCTTCGGGCAACCGCGCGTCGGGCGATATCGACGGGAAGGAATCGGTCATCACGTCCCCCACTGTCGCGGTGTCGGGGGCCCCCTCCGAGACGAGATGGCCGAGGATATCAGCTCTCGTGACGACACCGACCGGTTCGTTGCCCTGCAGGACCAGCGCCGTCGGTTCCCCTTCGCGAACGAGCAGTTCGGTCGTCTCGAGCAGGTCGTCCGACGCGCTGGCACCCACGTACTCACGGTTCATCACCTCCCGAACGGACACCGGGTCTCTCATGTGTGAACGTATCACACGTCTCGGTCTAAAAGCTACCTCCACTACGCTTATGTCCAGTGGTACCCAATCACAAAGGCGACTTTCGCCGCGGTGGCCACCGCTTCGGTCTCCGTTCGCCTTTTCCGGGAGTCCGACCGCAGGGAGGAGTCCCGCTACTCCTCGAACCTGACCGTCGCACCGTCCGCACGGCAGTGTTCCAGTGCGTGCTTGGCGTCCATCCCGGCGTCCGCGGGCGTCCGTCCGCGACCGACGCCGACCTTGAGTTCGACGTCCACGGCCTCGCGAACGTGGTCACAGGCGTCGCGGTAGGCCGCTTCGTCGAGGTCGGGACAGACGGCGATGACGTTGTCGCCGCCGACGAAGAACGACAGCGAGTCGTGGGCCTCGCGCATGTACTTCATCAGCGCCGCGTACCCCTGTTCGATCCGGATGAACGTGTCGAACTCGTTCAACTGGTCGGTGTACTTCCCGGTCGCGTCGTCGACGTCGAAATGCGCCAGCTGTACGTCGGCGGGGGTCCGGAAGGACTCCTCGATGGTCTGCCCGCGCAACACCTCGCGTCGGCCGTCGTCCTGCGCGCTCCCGGCCTCCTGGAGTTGCTCGGTGGCCGTCCCCAGCGCCGAGACGGGCGTGGTGCCCGTGGCGACCGAGAGGCTCATCGTCACCGGGTAACGGTTCCCCACGGACTCCTGGATGAGCGCGTGGTCCGCCTCGTCGAGGCCGTTCGTCACGGCGATCATGTTGTCGAACCGCGAGAAGAAGATGTAGCCGTCGCGGTTGCCAAACAGCTGTGCGAGGTCGGCGTACAGACGGGACTGGAGCGTCTGGAGGTCGACTTCGCGGCGTGGCTCCGGGGTGACCGTCCACGGCCCGTAGTTGTCGATCTGGATGTGGGTAACCTGCGTGTTCGTCACTACCGGCGGTTCGGCGTCGACGGATATTGATTTATCGGAAGCCGGTCAGGTCGAATCAGTCGGCGCGATACCCTCCCGTTCGAGTTCGACCGTTCCGAGCATCGAGTTGTATGAGAGGACGTCGGTCGCGGTCAGCTTCGGTAGGTGTTCGGTGAACAGTTCGTCCACCATGGCCGCCCGTTCGGACGCCGGGACCGTCGACGCCGCACAGCCTTCCCGGTCCGCGACGACGGCCGCCGCGAGGTCCTCGACGATCATCGGTTCGTCACTGGCCGCGAGAATCGAGAGCGCTCGGCGGCGACTGTCGACTGACAGCAGGTCCTCGACGACGGCGTCTGGCAGCCCGCCTCCCCTGTCGGTGTCAGCGTTCCGTGTCGCCATGGTGGGAGATACGACGGCCCACCACAAGTATGTGTCGTGCACACACGCACCACGCCTGCCGCGGACGCTCAGGCGTGTTCAAGCCGGTACGGCCAGAGGTCCTCGCCTCGAAGGGCCTCACCCAGGGCCTTGTGGAACTCGGGGAAATCGGCGAACTCCGACTCTTCGACGTGCTCGAAGATATCCGCGACGCTGACGACTGTCTCGTAGTCGATTCGGACGGGATGGTCCCCGTACGCCGAGACGTACTCCTCGGCCGTCAGCGGAAAGTCCTCGCCCTCGTCGATTTTCTTCGCGAGGACGGCGTGTCCGTACTTGCGCCGGCCCTCGCTTCCCTCTTCACCATCCGGGTCGTGTGGCCACTCCATATCCGCCCCTCGGGACACCGACACAAAAAGGGTTGCTCTCCGCGGCCGCGGCTAGAACTGGTCGAAGCTGTCGGGCCTGCCGCCACCACCGCCGCCGCCGCCGTTCCGGCGCAACACTGCCAGAATTGCGATGAACGCACCCAGCGCGATAGCGATGCCGCCACCGAGGTACAGGGTCTTGATGCCAAACACCGTCGCCGGGATGGCCCCTGTCAGCGCTCCCCCGCCGTCACCGCCCGACATCTCGGTCGGGGTCGCCGTAGGCGCCGCAGTCGGTTCCGCATCGGCCGACTCCGAGTCCGATTGCGAGGACGCGACGTCTCCCGGGGAGAGAATTAGCCGGCCGGCGCTCTCGTTGTTGAGCGCGAAGTCGTAGGTCCCGGACTCGGTGATGTCGTGCGTGAGCCTGAGGCCGGTTTCCCCGCCCCCGGCAACCGTCAGCGTCGTCTCGTTCACCGTCTCACCGTTGACTCGCAAAGCACCGGTGTACGTTCCAGTGACCGGGCCCGTGTTCTCGACGACGGCGTTGAGAATCACCCGCTCCCCCGACGCTATCGACTCTGTCTGTATGGTCGTGCTCGCGACGGATATCGAGGGGTTGATCAGCCCCACGGCGTAGGTCGACCCCCGCGTCGCAGTCGCCTCGTAGACCATCCGGTCCGTCCGCTCCTCGACGACGGTCGTCTCGAGTGCGTCCCAGGAGGACTCGTTGCGCTGGTACACCGCCACCTGGTCCTGCCGCAGCGACGTGTTCGCGATTGCGGACTTGTTGACCGCGAACCGCATCGTGGTCTGCTCGAAGGAACTGTTGCTCTCGTAGGTCACGACGCCGAGTAACGACGACTGTTCGGTGGTCGGTAACTCTCCGGGCACGGCCGAGCGGTTCGTGTACTCGGTGAGGTTCTGCTGGAACGCGGACTGGCCGGTCGTCGTCGACCACCGTTCGAGCGCGAAGCTCCGGTTCGACGCCGGGATAGCTAGCTCGGTCGGCGCGCTGTCCGAGACGCTGTTCGCTCTGATATTGACTCGGCGCTGCGAATCGCTTTCCGAGGTGACGCGGGCTCTGGCGCGTTTCACCGTCACGTAGCCGGCCCGGTTGTCGTTGACGCTTATCTTGTACGTTCCCGGTTGGTCGAACTGGACGCTGACGTTGACCGTCCGGTCCTCGTTGGAGGGGACCTTCACCCGTCGCTCGGCGAACGGGGTCCGATTTCTCGTGAACTCCATGGTGTAACCGCCACCGGAGCTACCGACGTTCACGACTGTCCCGCTCACGGTTACGTTCTCTCCCACGGCGACCGTCGTCGCCGAGACGTCTGCACCCCGAAATCCCATCGCGGGGACCGCTGCCGCCACCGAAGCGAACATCGACCCGACGACGAGAACGACGAGACCGAGGGCTATGATGCGACTCCCCCATTCGTTCTGTGACCCGTTAGTTAGCTGCATCTGATTGTGCTGAACCGGACCAGTAATATAAAACCTCCCGGTACGTGGAAAGTAGTACCTTATCTGACAGGGGACAATATCTGATGGGGTTTCAAAAATACGCCTCTCGAATCACAAACAGGAGCCAGACTGTCGGTACGAGCGCGAGTATTAGGCCCAATATGCCGATCACGTAGTTCCCCTCCACAAGTCCCCGCGCCAACCCCCTTCCGAGATGAAAAAGTAGCAGGGAAAGGACAACTAAAACCACATTGCGGAGCGAAAAACTCGGTCTTTCCGTATTAGAATCGTTCGGCGACATCTCGTAGTCTCCTCTCGCCGTGTGGTAACTGGTTTCCCGTTACGTTCGCGTTCGTATCGAGCGGCTTTTTCAACCCGATCGGGACGAACGGGATAATTTTGACCCTTTCTCTGAAACTCACTCTCCTCAATCTATATGTTCGATGACTTAAAATTGGCGAGCGTTAGTAATCAAGTCAGCCCGGATTAGCCCCGAGGCTATCTCGCGGGAGTTTCGAGACATCGAGCCGAGTGAATTGGGCGTAGATATCGGTGTCGAAGCTCCTGACCTACCGAAAATCACCACACTGGAAGCTGTTTGTCGTAAAAAGCGGTGGGGCTGGGATTTGAACCCAGGAATCCGTGAGGATACCTGCTTTCAAGGCAGGCGCAATAGGCCGCTCTGCCACCCCACCGCACGAGTGGGTAGCGGCGGTTTCCCCTAAGGCCTGTCGATTACTCCCGGACCAGTTCGTTGTCGGTCGTCACGCGGAGTCCGAACTCGTTGAGGAGCGTGGTCGTGCGGGGTGGCACTACCCGTTCGGCCTGGTGGCGTGCGCGAAGTATCGGGACGACAGTGCGGAGGTCCGCGGGCGTCTCGACGACCGGCACCGACGGCAGGAAATCGACCCCGAGGTCGGCGTCCATCGCCCGGTCCGTGAGCGTCTCGACCGTCGGCGTCGCGTAGGCGTCCTCGAAATCCACTGGCTCGGCGAAGCCGGCGTAGAACACGCGCCCCTCGCTCGCCGGGCCGAGCACCACGCCGGAGGAGCGCAGTTTCATCGCGGCGCTGTCGATGAGCTGTCGGGTCAGGAGCCCGGCGGTCGGTTCGACGGCCGCGGCGGTCTTGACGCCCTCCCGCTCCAGTAGATGGGTGACAGTGTTGCCGACGCGGGCGGACAGCGAAGAGCCGACCTGTACCTCGTACCGGGCGTCCGCGGGGGCGTCGAGGGCCGCCTCCAGGGGCTCCCTGATTTCCGCCTCCGGGTCCACGCCGTCGGGGACCTGGTCGGCGGGTCGGTAGTTGACGAGCAGCTCCGCGCCGCTCGCCTCGACGGCGCGACAGACGTCTGTGAGCATCGCCGTGTAGAGGGCCGTCGCCTCCGATTCTTCGAGCGGACCGCCGGAAAGCTCCGGGAGGACGAACCCGTCTACCGGCGGGTCCGCCACCACAGCAACCGTTGTCATACGGTACCTTCGGGGCGACGACGGTTAGTCGGTTCCGGACTCGCCGGGCGAACTATGCCACTCGCTGTCGTGGCTGTCGCGGGTCCCGTATGGAAGCTCGGAACTAATGTCGACCGACACCGGTCACAGCTCGGTGGTCACGGCGGGGCCATCGACCGCAGTCAGGACTTTTACCCGGCCGATGACCGTCGAGGGCGTCGAGAAGTCCCGTTGACTCCCGGCAGTCGGTCCCAGTGTGCCAACTGAGCGAGGTCGTGGGAGCTAGTGACAAAACTGATTTATAGATTGTACGTCGAGTTCAGTGTAACCAACGCTTGGTGGGGACCAATGCAAACGGACGAAATATACCGCTGTGATGGGTGTGGGACGGAGTACCGCGTCGCCGGGGACGGGCGTCCGACAGTGCTGTGTTCGGAGTGCAAGCAGGTCGCGTCGCCGCGTGGCGACCCCGTCGCAGTGCGGGAGTACCGCGTCGGACACGTGACCTATCTCGAAGGCCGCCGACGGACGACCGAGGCACTGGGTCGGTTCGAGTCCGGCCATCTGACGCTCGCACGAGGCGGCTTCAACGACGCCGCGGGTGAGTTCGAGACCAGCGTGGACCACTTCACGACGGCCGTGAAACGGGCCGAAGGCGACGGCGTTGCCGACGCCTGCGAGCGGGCCAGAAAGAAGGCGACGTGTCTCTGGCAGGCCGTCGAGTGGCTCGGCGGGTCGACCTACGCCAGCGAGCAGGGGGATATGACACGAGCGACCCAGTACCGGAACGACGCCCAGCAGCGATTGCGGTCCGCGAAGGAGTACGGCGACCTCCCCGACCCCGAGGCGCTGCTCGACTGAACTGAGTCCGCCAAACGGTCTGACCGCTGCCGTCGGTCCTCAACGACCCCGACGCCTGCACCGCTGCCGTCGGTCCTCAACGACCCCGACGCCTGCACCGCTGCCGTCGGTCCTCAACGACCCCGACGCCTGCACCGCTGCCGTCGGTCCTCAACGACCCCGTCGACCCTTCGTCTGGCGGTAGTCCTGTCCCAGCACGTCGCTGAAGTGGTCGAGAAACGCCGTCCGTTCGTCGTCGGTCTGTTCGGCCGGCGGAATCATCGGCAGAATCTCGAAGCCACGTCCGCGGATGGTGGTGGCGTGGCGCTCCTCGATGTCCAAGTCGTCCTCACTGAGCGTTGTGTACTCGAAGGCCAGTTCTTCGAGGGAGCGCTGGCCGACCGGCAGCAGAATCTCGGGGTTTATCATCCGTATCTCGCTGTTGAGGTACGGTTCGCAGTTCATCACTTCCTCCTCCGTCGCCGCTCGGTCGGGGTGGCGACAGCGGGTGACGTACGTGAGGAAGGTGTTTTTCAGCTCCGGTCGGTCGGCGTCGGGGTCCTCTACCATGTCGACGGCCGCGAGGATGTCGAGCAGTTCCCGCTCGCGCTCGTCGGTGAAAGGGAGCCCGGACTCGTCGGAGCCGGCCCCGGGCGACTCGCCCAGCACGATGAACTCCGCGCCGACGTCCCCGTAGCCGTGGACGACGTTCTCGCGCGTGTCACACAGCTCGGGGCAGTTCTGGCACTGTTCGTCCATGCCGAACGGGTTCTGCTTCGACTCCTGATTGGCGTCCATACTAGTCCTCGTCGATGGTCCGTGCGTGGGTACCGGCGTCCTCCGGGTCGTTCTGTGGACTCGACGGATGGTACTCGGTCTCGTATGCGCCCGTCCGACCGTCGAGCCGGTCGGGGTTGATACGCCCGCCAAGCAGCATGAAGTCCAGCACGGTGCAGTAGAGCATGGCCTCGACGACCGGGACGGCCCGCGGCGGGAGTACGGGGTCGTGGCGGCCCGTGACCGTGATTTCTTTCTCCTCGCCGGTCTCCCAGTCGACGGTCTTCTGTGTCTTCGGGAAGGAGACGGGCGCGTGCCAGGAGACCTCGCCGTAGATGGGGTCGCCGGTGGTGATACCGCCCTGCAGGCCGCCGTGGTCGTTGCCGGTCGGCACCGGCTCGCCGTCGCCGTCGAACTCCCAGTCTTCGGTGTAGTCCGACCCTCTCGCCGTCCGGGCCTCCCGGCCGAGGCCGAGCTCGAAGTCCGTCACGGCGGGGATGGAGTACATCGCTTGTCCGAGGCGGGAGGGGACTGAGTCGAACCGCGGCGCACCGAGACCGCGGGGGACGCCGCGACACTCGAAGTAGATGCCGCCGCCGATGGAGTCGCCCTCTTTCTGGTATTTGTCGGCCAGGTCGCGCATCTCCTCGGCTTTCTCCGGGTCGCCACAGCGGACCTCGTTGGCCTCGCTGTGTTCGAGCATCTCCTCGAAGCTCACGTCGTCGGCGACCACGTCGCCGATCTGGCAGACGTGGGCCTTGATACGCACGTCGTAGTCGGACTGTTCCAGCACTTGCTTGGCGACGCCGCCGGCGGCCACCCAGTTGACTGTCTCCCGGGCCGAGGAGCGGCCGCCGCCGCCCCAGTTGCGGGTCCCGAACTTCGCCGAGTAGGTGAAATCGCCGTGCGAGGGCCGCGGGGCAGTGATGAAGGGCTCGTACTTCCCCGAGCGGGCGTCCTTGTTCTGGATGACCATCCCGATAGGCGTCCCCGTGGTGTAGCCGTCCTGAATCCCCGAGTTGAGCTTCACCTTGTCCGGTTCGCCGCGGGAAGTGGTTATCATCGACTGGCCGGGTTTGCGCCGGTCGAGGTCTTTCTGTATCTCCTCCTCGGAGAGTTCGACGCCCGCGGGGACGCCCGACACCGTACAGCCCATCGCCTCCCCGTGGGATTCGCCGTAGGTGGTCAACCGGAAGAGCCGACCGAACTCGTTGCCGTTCATTACGCACGTCTGGGGGTCCGGGGCATTTCAAGCTTACAGTCGGGACCGTGGGTTCAAATAGCGACACGCGGGCAGACCCGGTCGTGCGCTGATACACCACGATGCACCGTCCCGCGGGAGTGCAACACAGCGGTGCATCGGCGGTCTGTGTTGCCTGCTAGCCACTGCACGCGAGCGGTTGCGAGGAACGGCCAGACGGGAATCTACCGGCTCACCGAGGCACCGAGCGATTCGAGCAGGTCGAAGAAGTTCGGGAAGGAGACGTCGACGTGTTCGGCGCCGGTGACCGTGGTCTCGCCGTCGGCGACGAGGCCCGCGACCGCTAGGGACATGATGATGCGGTGGTCGGCCTTGCCGTCGACAGTGGCGCCGCGTAGCTCGGAGTCCTCGCCGTAGACGACGAGTTCGTCCTGCTTCTCCTCGACTCTGGCGCCCAGCTTCGTCAGCTCCTCGGCCATCGCGCTGACGCGGTCGGTCTCCTTGTACCGGACGTGTTCGGCGTCGGTGATTCGGGTGACGCCGTCGGCGGCCGCGCCGAGCGTCGCGATGGTCGGCAGGAGGTCGGGAGTGTCCTCAACGGCGACCTCGATGCCGGAGAGCTCGCTCTGCTCGACGGTAATCTCGCCGTCTTCGCGGTCCCAGGAGAGCGTCGCGCCCATCCGGTCGAGGATGTCGACGATGGCGGTGTCGCCCTGTGCGCTCGGAACGGCCGAGGTGACGGTCATCCCTTCTGGGGCGGCCAGCGCCCCCATCGCCAGCAGGTAGCTGATAGAGGAGAAGTCGCCGGGGACGTGGTAGCTCCCGCCCGACGGCTCGTAGGACTGCCCGCCGGCGACGGTGAACCCGTCGGCGGTCCGCTCGGCCGTGACGCCGAACTCGGCGAGCACTTCCAGCGTGATATCGACGTACGGCGAGGACTTGAGTTCGGTCGTCAGCTCGATGTCGACGCCCCCGTCGGTCACCGCACCGGCCATCAGCAAGGCGGTGATGTACTGTGAGGACACGTCGCCGGGGATAGCCACGGTACCGCCCTCGATGCCGCCGCCGACGACCAGCGGGGCCTGTCCGTTCTCGCGCGTGCTCTCGGCGCGGCCGCCGAGCTGGCCGACGGCGTCCAGCAGCGGCCCCTGCGGTCGTGAGCGTAGCGAGTCGTCGCCCGTCAGGACCGTCAGTTTGTCCTGCAGGGCGGCCGTCGCCGTCACCAGCCGCATCGTCGTGCCGCTGTTGGCACAGTCGATGACGGTGTCCGGTGTCTCGGGGCGGCCGTCGAAGCCGGAGACCTCGATGGCCGACTCGTCGCTGCGGTCGACGCTGCCGCCGTAGGCGTCGACAGCGCGCATCGTCGCCTTCGTGTCGGCGCTCACGAGCGGCGCCCGGACGGTCGCGCCGTCGGCGTAGCCGGCCGCGAGGACGGCCCGGTGGGTGTAGCTCTTCGACGGCGGGGCCTGCGCGCGGCCCTCGACCGTCGAGTTGCCGATGGTGATATCCATGGTCGGGCGATTGCGGGCGGGCGACAAGAGGCTACCGCTCTCGGAAGTCGACGGGAAAAACGGTGTCTACAGCTGGACCGCACCGACGACGAAGGCCACCAGGGGCACCGCGACGACGGCGTGTATCACGACGAGGGTGAGCTGGCCGACGGCGCTTAGACCCAGGGAGGGCGCGGCGGCGAAGACGGGAACGAGCATCACGACGAAGACGGCCACCGCGAGCGCGGTGAAGTTGCGGACGGGCCGGTCAGTGAAACGGGCCGTGGCCGCATAGACCACGGCGGCGCCGACGCCGGCGACGACGGTCGACGTGACGATGGGGACGGCGCCGAACGGGCTCGCGGGGCCGCTGACGCCGAGTTCGAGTCCGAGAGCACCGGCGATACCCGCGACGACGAGAGCCGAGACGACGGCGACGAGCACACCGCCGGCCGTTCTACGGGCGAGTTCGCCGCCGCTGGTCGCGACTGGATAGCGTGACGTTACAGTTGACATAGCCGTAGCTACGGGCGCAGAGGGTATAAAGCAGTAGTACCGGTGTCAGACCCGCTCGCAGCGCCGTGGCCGACGAGAACGGTTCGGAGCGGCGGCGGGAGACGACGTCGAGCAGCTCCCGTCCGAGAGCGTGGCCCCGCGCGAGCCGTTCCTACTGCACGTTCGCGCTGGAGGCCCGCTGGAGCATGTAGACGGCGACGCTCCCGAAGGCGACGGCGAGTGCCAGCAACACAGCGATAGCGGGCACGAGCGTATCGTAGATACCGCCGAAGGCGGTAACCTCGACGACGGTCATCACGTCGCGGCCGAGCATGATGGCCCGGGCGGCGTCGACGCCGTAGGTGACCGGGTTGAACCGGGCGACGACCTGAATCCACCCCGGCAGGACCGAGAGCGGGAGGAAGGCCGTCGAGACGAAGAGAAGCGGGAACTGCAGCAGGTTCGCGCCGATGATGGTCGACTCCTGGTCTTTCGTGAGGACGGCGATGGTGTTCGAGAGTGCGGTGAACCAGAACGAAAAGAGAATCCCGACGGCCATGATGCCCAGCGCGCCCGCGACACCGGTCGCGACTTCGGCGCCCAGCAGGACACCCAGTCCGATGATGATGCCGATCTGGGCTGCGATGCGGACCACCTCGGCGGCGGTCTTGCCCAGAAAGACCGCGGTCCGGTTCATCGGACTGACGAGCACCTTCTCGAACATCCCGTTCTCGATGTCGTTGACGAGGCCGACGCCGCTGGTCGCCGCGGCCGCCAGCGCCACCTGCATACAGATAGCGGGCACGAGGTAGGTCTCGTAGCTGATGTCGGCGGCCCCCTGATTCACCGCGCCGGTCGCCACCTGCCCGAAAACCTGCGTGAACAGGACGAGGAAGATGATGGGCTGGACCAGGGAGACGACCAGCACGAACGGGTTCCGGACCGCTTTGATGTTCCAGCGGACGAAGTTCACCCAGAGGTCGCCCACGAAGGAGTTGCCCGACCGCGAGACGCCCTCGGTCGTCGCCGAGTCGCCGGGCCCGGAACTCATGCGTCCTCACTTCCCTCGGAGTGGTGGCCCGACGGGGCTTGCCCTCTCCCGGACTGCCCGCCCCCATCGGCGGCGAGGCTGTCCGTCGGTTCGGGACCCTCGTCGGTGTCGACGTGTTCGCCCGTGATGGCGAGGAACACGTCGTCCAGCGTGGGCGCGCGGACGTTGAACCCGGTCACGGTGATGTCGGCGTCCCGGAGCGCCACGAGGAGGTCGGTCCCCCGAGAGCGGGCGCGTTCGGAGGTCACAGTGATACCGTCCGGCGTGACCTCCACCGTGGCGCTTTCCTCGAAGAGGTCGGTCGACCGGGCGATGTCGGCGGCCCCGGCTCTGGTCGACTCGTCGCCCTCGACGTTCACGTCCAGTATCTCGCCGCCGACCTCGCGTTTGAGTTCCGCCGGCGAGCCCTCGGAGACGATTTCGCCGTCGAGGATGACCGCCAGTCGCTCACAGAGGGCGTCGGCCTCTTCCAGATACTGCGTCGTCAGAAAGATGGTCGTGCCCCGCTCGTTTATCCGCCGGAAGTACTCCCAGAGGCGGTTGCGGGCCTTGGGGTCCAGCCCGGTCGTCGGTTCGTCGAGAAAGACCAGCGGCGGGCGGTGGACCAGCGCCGTCGCGGCGTCGAGGCGCTTCTTCATCCCGCCCGAGAAATCGTCGGCCCGTTTGCCGGCCACGTCGGCGAGGTCGACGAGGTCCAGCAGTTCGTCGATTCGCTCGGCCCGTTCGCTCCGCGGGACGCCGTAGGAGTCACAGGCGAACCGCAGGTTCTCGCGGGCGGTGAGCTCGGGGTCGATACTGGTCTCCTGGGCCATGTAGCCGACCGTCTCGCGGACCGCGCGCCCCTCGCTGAGCGCGTCGAAGCCGTTGACCCGAATCTCACCGGCCGTCGGGCGAAGCAGCGTCACGAGCGTCTTGATAGTCGTCGTCTTCCCGGCCCCGTTCGGACCGAGGAAACCGAAGAACTCCCCGCGCGGGACCGTCAGGTCGATACCCCGGACCGCCTGTGTCCCGTCCGCGTAGGTGAGCTCCACACCCGAGGCGTCGATTGCGTCGTCTGTCACGGTCGGAGGGAGGGGCGCCAGCAGCATATATGCCAGTCTCTCGACCCCGTCACCGACCGACCGTGTCGACCCTGACCGACCACCCGCCGTCGGAGAGCTCGACGGCGACGCTGTCCAGCCGGCGGCGGAACAGCTTGCGGTGGTGCCCGTCTTCGTCGTACTGCATCGAGCTATCGACCAGCCCGGCGTCGTTCAGCCGTTCCAGCCGGCGGTACACCGTCGGCCGTGAGCAGCTACAGGCGCTCACGATGTCGCGAGCCGACTTCGGCTCGCCGACGAGCGCGACGAGTATCTCACGAGCGTGGGCGTCGTCGAGCAGGTCGAGCAGGTCGGCCGTCGTAGTCTCGGTGAGCGCGGCGTTCCCGCTGTCGGCTGAGCCGGACGGTCCGCTGCCCGCCTCGGCGCTCGCAGTCACGTCGTCTCACGCTCCCGACCGACCGACAACAGCGCGTCCGTCACGACGCCGCCGGCCGTCGCCAGCGCGTTCCAGACGTTGCAGACGACCAGGAGACCGACCAGCCCCAGCCCCGCGAGCGCCAGCGCCTCGGGCAGGCTGGTGACGACGTAGCTCCCGGCCCGGTAACTGAACTCGGGGTCGTCGTACAGCAGCGGCGCGGAGAGGAGCGCGACCACGGTCACCCCGCCCGCCGTCAGCACGAAGAACGCTATCTGGCCGAAGACGAACTTCACCAGCACGACTGCGACGCTCGTCCACGTCGTCGGCTCCGCGACGAACTGCCGCACGCTGGCGACGTAGCTGTCGACGGTGTCCCACTCGCTGGGCAGGGAGAGCAGCGGTGGTACGGGCGTCTCCCGGTCGAGCAGTACCCGCGAGAGCTTCGCTTCGAGGCCCGCCGCTGCCGTCGTCGCTGCGAGGGTCGCCAGCAGTATCGGTACCCCGACCAGCGTGACCAGCAGCGAGACCCCCGTCGAGGAGCCCACGGTGAACCCGACGAAATACAGCATCCCGAGCGGGAAGGCGAGCAGGAGGTAGAGGAATCGCTTGTAGGTCTGGACGCGCAGCGGGGCGGTGACGAACCGTCGCAGGCCGTCACCTGGAGTCGTTGTCTCCATCACAGTCGGAGTGAGTCGCCCGGAGACGGTATACATAGACCAGCGCTTGTGAACGACACAGCTGAGGGAAAATTTTATCAACCGGAACGGAACGTCCGGTAGATAGCGAGCAGTCCGAAAGTGTGGGAGAGCGTCACACCGAGCAGCGTCTGTGCGTCCGAAAGCGAGAGCGCGGGCCCGACGAGCTCGGTGAGGAGGAACGGGACGACGGCGATGGCGACGACACCCAGCGCCAGCCCTCGCATCACCGTGCTGTCGTTGCGCCGGTAGCCCCGGAAAGCGAGCCACGCGACGAGCGCCCCCAGGGTCGCCGTGAGTGCCGCCCCGACGGTCGCGACCAGTTCCACCGTCGTCATGGTCGCCCCCTGTAGACGACGGCGAGGATGACGAGCAGCCCGGCGGCCTCGACCGCGGTCGCCGCGACGATTCTGACCGGCCCGGCCACCGGGAGGTTCCCGGCGACGATGCGGACGAACATCGGCGCCGGCGCCAGCAGGAACATCCCGACGGCGAGCCCCAGTATCGGTTTCGACCGCGAGCGCAGGTAGCCGCGGACGAACCGGTAGGTAACGAGGACGGACAGTGTCAGCGCGGCGAAAAACGTTACCACGGCGAGCAGCCCGGTGACTGTGGTCCCGCCCTCGACGGACACCTGCATCGCTTCCGGGCCGGGCAGGCTCGTCCGGAACGGCTGGGGTGGTCTCATCCGGTGAACTCCTCGTACAGTCGGGTGAATCGGTCGGCGGGCGGTTCGCGTCTGTCGACCTCGATACGGACGCCGTCGTCGGTGAACTGGATCTCGACGCGCTCCAGTCGCGCGGCGTAGGTCTTGTAGTGGTTCCCGTCGGGGTCGAGCTCCTGGTGTTCGGTCAGCAGCTCCCGGTCCTGCAGCCGGTCGACGAGGCGGTAGATGGTCGAGTCGTCGGCGCCACAGCGGTCGCTCAGGCTGTCGACGGACCGCGCCTGCTCGCGGGTCTCCACGAGTATCGTCCGGGCGTTCTCGTCGTCGAGCAACGTGAGCAGCTCCTCGTCCACGTCGCCGGCCGACTGCATCTGCCCGGCAGTTGCGCCGACTGGTATATTAATTACGGCCCCGTGTCTCCGGCTCCGCAGTCCGACAGCAGTTTTACGGGTCGGGGTCGAGACACAACGGGTAGACGGTATGTCCTCCCTCCCGCCTCGACCGTCCGTCCGGTCGGTTTGCGCTGCACCCGTCCGTCTGCAGACCTACCGCCACCTCTGTTATCTGGCGCTGGTGTTTCCGCTCGGATTCATCTACTTCAACGTCCTCGTGACCGGTTTCTCGCTCGCGATACCGCTCTCCGTCATGCTCGTCGGTGTGCCGCTGTTCCTGCTGACGCTCCTGGTGGCACGCGGGTTCGCCGCGGTCGAACGACGGCTCACCGGCTACCTGCTCGACGCCGACCTCGCCGATCCGTCGTACCCGTTTCTGGACGGGAGCCCCGTCGAGCGGACGAAAGCGCTGCTGTTGGACGGGACCACCTGGCGCGAGTGCCTGTATCTACTGTTGCATTTCCCGGTCGGCATCGTGGCGTTTACGTTCCTCACCACGGGGCTGACGGTCGCGCTGACCCTCGTCGCCACACCGCTGCTATACGACGCGCCGGGCGTCCGCATCGGTTTCTTCCCCGGGGGGTCGGTCACGGTCTCGCAGTCCCTGTCCGTTCCGTGGGGTGACCTGCTGGTCGGTGTCGACGTCGTGACCACGGTCAGCCAGTGGGCCGTCGATTCCTTCGCGGACGCGCTCCTGTTCTCGCTGCTCGGGCTGGTCGGGCTGGTTCTGACCCTGAACCTCGTCAACGCGGCGGCGTGGCTGCTGGCACAGTCCGCGGCGTTCTTCCTCGGCGACGGGACGGCCCGGGACGCGTCCTGACGGAGCTCAGCCACCAGCGGTAGCCCTTTGCCGCCGCCGCCCCGATTGCCAGCCATGGACCCCGATTTCGCGAAACTCGACGCCTATCTCGACGAGACGGACGCCGACGGCTACCTCATCGACGCCGACTCGACGGATTCGGACCAGTACTACCTCGCGGGCTTCGACGCGCCCGACCCGTTCCTGACGCTGTACGACGGGGAGACCCACCTCCTCTTCCCCCGGAGTCTGGAGTTCGGGCGGGCAAAGCGCGAGTCCCGCGCCGACAGCGTCGAGCGCTACGTCGATTTCGACCACGCCGAACTCGTCGAAGAGCACGGGACCGAGGGAGCAGTCTCGCACGTCCTCGCCGGCTTTCTCGACTCCTACGGCGTCCATAGCGTGGCGGTTCCGCCGCGGTTTCCGTTGCGGACCGCCGACGGCCTCCGCGACCGCGGCGTCGAGGTGACGCCCGACACCGACGGCGTCATCACCGAGATTCGCGCGACGAAGACGGACGAGGAAATCGAGCACGTGCGGGCCGCCCAGCGGGCGAACGAGGCGGCGATGGCCGCCGCCGAAGAACTGCTCCGGACGGCCTCGGTCGCCGACGAGGGCCACCTGTGGTTCGACGCGGCGCCGCTGACCAGCGAGCGCGTCAAGGAGGAGATAGAGGTGACGCTCCTGCGTCACGGCTGCTCGCTGGACGAGACGATCGTCGCGTGCGGGAGCGACGCCGCCGACCCGCACGACCGCGGGAGCGGCCCGCTGACCGCCGGCGAGCCCGTCATCGTCGATATCTTCCCGCGGGACAAGACGACGAAGTACCACGCGGACATGACCCGGACCTTCTGCAAGGGTGAACCGACGGAGACCGTCGCGGAGTGGTACGATCTGACCGAGCGGGCGATGGATGCGGCCTTCGAGGCGCTGGAACCCGGTGCGACGGGCGAGGACGTCCACGACGCGGTCTGTGACGTGTACGAGGCGGCCGGCGAGCCGACGCTCCGGAGCGACGACCGCGCCGAGACGGGCTTCATCCACTCGACGGGCCACGGGGTCGGCCTCGACGTCCACGAGCTCCCGCGGCTCTCGCCGTCGGGCGGGGAACTCGAACCGGGCCACGTCGTCACCATCGAGCCGGGACTGTACGACCCCGAGGTCGGCGGCATCCGAATCGAGGACATCGCCGTCGTCACCGAAGACGGCTACGAGAACCTCACGGACTACGAGGTCAGTCTGGTCGTCTGAGACGGGCGTGACCGGCATCGGCGTTCGTTTCCGAGTAAATCATGAACTTTTATTATAGATGGGGTGAAAGCAGGTGGTATCCGATGCTTGTACGCGTGCTTCACTCGCCACGACCCGACGACTCGACCGACGACCACCGCAGCACACCCACACGACCCCCGGATGACAACCACAATCACGACACCCGCTGACGACGAATCGTATCCGACACCGGATTTCGAAGCGCACTCGCGAAACACCGGCGCGCCGCTGATGTTCTCACCGACGAGCACGGCGACCGCCGGCCAGTTCGACACCGAGGCCGACCGGCCTCGCTGAGGGAGTCACCAGCGGCGCTGTCGCTGCCGCCGTGACACAATCGTTTTCCGCGCCCGAGGCATGCCTCAGATATGGCCGATTACACCACGGTCTCGATACCGAAAGACCTCGCCGAACGCGTCGAGGAGACCATCGAGGGGACCAGCTTTTCGAGCACGTCGGACCTCGTCCGGTTCCTGTTGCGGAGTATCGTCGTCGAGCACCAGCGAGAGGGGGAGCTGACTGAGGCCCAGTTCCAGGACATCACGGACCAGCTCCGTGACCTCGGCTATCTGGAGTAGTTACGGAACGGTAGCTACGCGATAGACTCCTCGGGCGGTTCGATGTCCAGCACCGTCACCTCCTGTTTCCGCCCGGAGCGGTCGAAGGCGCCGAAGGAGTCCGTGTCCCAGGGCGGGATGGCGACGAAGACGACCTCGTGGAGGTCGTCGAGTTCGCTGACGCCCATGTAGCCGTCGGAGTGGGAGACGAAGCGACCGTGTGTCTGGCCGGCCGGCGTCCCCAGGTCCATCCCGAAGACGGCGTTGACCGAGCCGCCGGCCGAGGGGAGATAGAAGTCCGTGAACACCGGCGTCTCGGGCTCTAAGTCCGCTTCTGGGAGCTCCTCGGCCGGGGTGACAGCGAGCGAGATGGTCACGTCGTCGGGCTCGGCTTCCCGGGCCATCCGCAGCAACGTCTCGACGAGACCGCGTGTAACGTACACCACGACTGACGTTCGCAGGGTGGCCGTATAATCCCGTCGCCGGTCAGCCCAGCACGAACGATTTGAGGTTTTTGACGTACAGCCCGGGCATGCGCCCACGAGAGCCCCTGACCGCGTCAGACAGGGCCGCGCTGGCGCCGTCCATGATACCGTGGCCGTGCCCCACAAGCAGTCGCTCGGGCTCCAGCCGCTGTAGCTTCCTCGGCGGCGTCAACCGCAACATCGGGTGGACGCCGAGCCGCTCGTCGCCCGCCAGGAAGTAGTCGGCCGTCCCGACGGCTTCCGGGACGACCAGCGTGTCGTCTTCGTCGCCATACAGCGCCGCTTCCTTCCACGCCGGGTTGCTGGTGAGCTCGTGAATCCCGTAGTCCGTACCGGGAATCTGTCGACGGACTCGTTCTGTCGGCGCGTCGATGTCGTCCTCGACGCCGGCGAGGGCGTCGGGGACGTACACCGGCACGTCGTGGCGCGTCGCGATTTCGGCGCAGTCGCGCTTGTGGCGGTTCAGCAGAACGATGACGCCGGCGACCTCCCCGAACTCGGTGAAGAGGTCGTCGATGCCCTCGGCGTCGACCGGGTCGACCACGATGGCACCGGCGTCCGTCCCCAGCACGTGGCTCGCCCGCTGCATCGTCTCGTCGGGGTAGGCGAGCCAGCTGGCGCCACGGTCCCAGCGGTTCGTCTCCGACCAGCCCGTCGCCGTCCCGGTTTCTTTCATCGGCATGGTCGGTCGTAGGGACTCGGCGTGGATAAATGGTCCAACTCGGACGAACAGGCGACGGTCCCGGACCGGTGGGGTCGCCGACCTATAGCGGGTCGTCGAACGTCTGTCTGAGGGCGGTACCGTTACCGCCGACGGCATACTTGCCGGTCCCGCCGTCGGTACGGACGACGATGGTGCTGTACAGCGTCACGTCGGAGCGGCCGTCGTAGGTCTCGGTCCACCCCTCGATTTCACGCTCGAACAGCTCCGTGCTCCCGCCGACGGCGACGCCGCGGTCGGCCAGCCGGTCGACGGCGACGCGGCTGTTGCCGCCGAGCTTCGTCAGCGTCCAGACCGCACCGTTGTACCGGAAGAGCCGGCCGCTGCCGCCGACGACCGTGATATCGTCACGCGCGACCGCGGCCACGTCGTAGAGTGTCACACCGGCCCAGTCGACGCCGATGTCGGTCCAGCTCGCACCGCCGTCGCGGGTCTCGTACACAGTCGAGTTGCCATCACAGACGTAGGCGACCGATTCGTCGATAGTCGTGACACCACGGATAGAGGAGCCGTTGCCCGGTTTGACGGGGTCGTTTAGGGTCAGCGTTCCGTCGTCGTACTCCCCCGTGACGACCTCGCCCGAACCGTTGACGAGGTACACCGACTCGGCGCCCGCGGAACCGGCGACGGCGACGTCGGTCCAGGTCGTGGTGTAGACGTTCGGTTTCGAGTAGTCGGTTACCTCCTCGGTCGCCGGGTCTATCCGGCCGACGACACCGCTGCCGCCGGCGACCCACACAGCCGCCCGGTCGTCGGTGACCCCCGCGCCATAGAGGGTGTTCCCCCCGCCTCTGACGCCGGTTTTCGTGACGATACGCCACGTTCCATCCGAGCCTGTCCTGACCATGCGACCGCTCTCACCGGCGGCGTAGAACCCATCGCTCGTCTCGACTATCTCGTACAGCGTCACGTCCACGGGAGTCGACACGCGCTCCCATGTCCGGTCGGTCAGCCGTTCGACGGAGACCTCGGTACCGCTGCGAACGGTCGTCAGGTCGGCCACGGAGCCGTCGGTCACCGCCAGTCCCGAGACGTTCCCGCCGTACCGGTAGCGGTCGGTCGAGTCACCGTCTCTCAGGAAGTTATCGACCGAGTCACCGCCCCGCAGTGTACCATCGACCGTGAACCCCGTCGTGGTCTCCGTCACGTCGTCGTCGGGTTCGTTCCGGTTCGTGCCCGTCGTCGGGCCGGAGACCTCGAACGCGTAGTCGAGCGAGCGACCGTCGGCGACGTCGAGCCGAAGCTCGTCGGGATAGGCGCTGTAGCCACCGCGTTCGAGTATCCGACCGCTGTTGCCCCCGACCGAGTCGGGGTAGTCGCCGGTGGTGTCGAGTGCGACCCCGCGGAGCGTCTTCGAGCTGTCGAGGTCCGTGGCGCTCCATCCGCTCGATGTCCGGGTGTAGACGACGCCGCCGGCGCCGACCGCGACCTGGTGGTCGGTCGTGCGGTCGACGCCCCGGATCGCGCTGGAGCCCGGGGTGTACTCGGTCCAGCTCCCGCCGTCGTACTCGTAGACGACGCCGTCGCTACCGACGGCGGTGACGGCGTCACGGGCGGAGGCAGCGACGTCGTACAGCGGCACGCTGACATCGTCGATACCGATTTCGCTCCAGGTCGACCCGCCGTCGACAGTCTCGTACACCGACCCCGTCGAGTCACAGCAGTACCCCTCGTTCTCCTCGACCAGCGCGGCGCCGTAGATTGTGTTCCCGCCGTTGAACACGACGGCGTCCGTCCAGTCCATCCCTGGGCCGTCGCGTGTCCCCACGATGACTTCGCCACCGCTGCCAAAGAGGTAGACCCGGTCGTCGCCGGCCGCTTCGCCGACGACCACGTCGCGCCAGGTGGTCGAGCGGCCGTTGGGGTTCGAGTAGTCGACGAACTGCTCGTCGACCGCGTCGTAGTAGCCGACCCGGCCGCTTTCGCCGGCGAGCCAGACGTTCCGACCGTCGGCCGTCGAGTCGGTTCCGTAGAAGGTCTTGTCCCCGGCCCGCAGTCCCGCGTCGAGGACCTGTTCGTAGTCGGTGTCGTCGGAGTCCGTGGTCGCCCGACGCGCGAGCACGTCCCCGTTCGCGGCGACCATATACGGCCCCTCGCGGGACTGGGTCACGTCGTAGATGGATTTCTGAATCGGAGACTCCGTTCGAGTGAACTCGGTCGTCGAGCCCAGTGCGAGCCCCGAACCGAGCGTCGTCCACAGGCCAACTGTGCCGATCGCGGACAGTGCTTCACGTCGGGTGTGTCTGAACACGCATTATATTCACACCGACTGTCACAAAAAACGAGTACACAACGTGTTAATACTGTTCTGTTCTTATTGGAATATTCATGGGCTCGGTCACGAGCTCCGCTGGAACGGGTTCCGCTCGGGCCGACAGTTTTCACTCCCGCCGACCAAGCTTCGGTATGCTCTCTGCCCCCGAGTGGCTCACGCTGGAGGTGAAAGACGTCGACCGTATGACCGTCTTCTACGACGCCTTCCTCGAACTCGACATCGTCGAGGAAGGCGAGTCCGAGGCCGTTCTCGCGGCCGGTGACACCGAACTCCGACTCCGCGCGCCCGGAGCGGTCCCCCGGGGCGGACTCCACACCCACTACGCGCTCACGGTGCCCGAGCGCGAGTACGACGACTGGTACGACCGGCTGGGGGAGCGCTTCGACCTCGTCGAGCAGACCTTCGGCGAGGCCCGCTCGCTGTACTTCTACGACCCGGCGGGCAACTGCGTCGAACTGGGCGAGCGGGACGTCGACGGCAGCGGCGTCACCGGGCTGTTCGAGTTCGTGCTGGAGGTCGAGGAGCTCGACGCCGCAGTCGACCTGTACGAACGGCTCGGCTTCGAGACCGTCGACGACGGCCGCGAGGAGGGGCGCGTTCGCCTCACCACCGGCGAGTTCGACCTCGAACTCTGGTCGCCCCGGCTGGGTATCGCCGACGCCCGCGGCGGCGTCCACGTCGATTTCGGCGTCGTGGCCGACGACCCGAGCGACGTCGCCCGCGAGGTGGCCGACGACGCCCTGGCAGTCACGTCAGTCGAGGAGGGCGTCCGCATTCGGGACCCCGACGGTCACTACGTGACGCTCGTCAGCGAGTGATATCGCTCGGGTGTCCAGTCAGTCGCTGTTCGTTGGCTACTCAGTTCTCCTCAGGTGTCCAGTCGGTTCTTGTCGATAGTGACGCCCGCGGGGGTGACGATGAGAAAGCCCCGGAAGTGCATCAGGTCGCCGCCGGCGTCTTTCACCGGCCGCGCAAAGCCCGAGGCGAGCGCGTTCATGTCGCCGTCGACGTTCAACACGAGGACGGCGCCCTCCTCGATGGCCTCGACCCACTCCGCGTCGTCGGTCGTTCCGTCCAGTACCCCGAGGACGACCCGGTGGCTCCCGCCGGTCTCCTCGTCGGCCGCCATCTGGTCCTCGACCGCCTGCAGGTCCAGCCCCTCGAAATCACTCATGGTGGATACGCACGCGTGCGACCAGCAAAAATCTGCTCCCCGCGTCTGACGCCTGGCGTGCGCGATGCAGTACCGTCGAGAGGGACGCTGTGGGGATACCCGCAGCCACCCACCCCACGTTTCCGACGTAGAGACAGAGGGAACGGGGAGATACTCACGTGGAGTCCGCCCGTGGAGTAGTCACCGAGCTGTGAGCCGACAGGGAGGGGAAAAATACGTCGGAAACGTGGGGTGCGCCATCTCTCTCCGACGGGTCGGCATCGTATCGCGGTACCGTGTTTCCGGCCAGCTACGTCGGAAACACGGCAAAAGTATAAGAATAAGTATATTAGGATTTCACGCCTTTTGGGGCCCGTAATATCGACTCTAACGTCGGAAAGACGGTGACTTGAAATCCGCGGGTTTTATGTCCCCTGTTCCCACACGTCTCGACGCTAGATGACATCCGATTCCTCGTCAGGCCCTATCGACGACCCGCTCTTTACCTCCGGACACCGGATTTTCAAGAACAAAGACCTCCTGAAAATCGGGCACGTCCCGGAGGCGGACCGTATCGTCGGGCGCGACGAGGAGATCTCGAAGCTGGCAAAGCGCTTGAACGGGGCCGTTCACGGCTACTCCCCCGAGAACGTGATGATCTACGGAAAGACGGGTGCGGGGAAGTCACTCGTTTCGAGACACCTCTGTCAGCGAGCGAAGAACGCTGCCGGCGACGACGTGGATATCGGAACGGCGTATATCGACTGCGCCGAGGACACGACGGAAACACAGGTCGTCTCGTCGCTCGCGATGAAACTGAACGACGAGGGCGTCACGGATATCGCGGTGCCACACACCGGTCTCAGTACCTCGAAGTACTACAAACTGCTCTGGCGGATTCTGGACATGCGGTTCGATTCGGTCATCGTCATCCTCGACGAGATCGACCTGATGGACGAAGACAGTCTGCTGATGAAGCTCTCCCGTGCGGAAGAAGCCGGAAAGATAACGTGTAGCATCGGCATCATCGCTATCAGCAACAAAGTCCAGTACATCGACCAGCTCAACGAGCGGGTCAAAAGCAGCTTTCAGCACAAGGAGCTCTTCTTCAAACCCTACGATGCGAACCAGCTCCGCGAAATCATGCACAATCGGACGGACGCGTTTCAAGACGACGTGTTGACGGACGACGTCATCCCGCTGGCTGCCGCGTTTGCCGCCCAGGAACACGGCGACGCTCGGAAGGCGATCGATATCCTCCGTCACGCTGGTGAGGTCGCGAGTGAGAGTGACGCCGATACTGTCCGTGAAGCGCACGTCCGACAGGCACAGCAACACGCCGAGAAGGACCGGTTCCGGGAGCTCGTCAGCGGGTCGCCGACACAGGCGAAGACCGCGCTGCTGGCACTGACCGAACTCAGCCTCAACTCCGCCGAGGACTCGTTCCTGACGAGCCAGGTGTACGACCAGTACGAGCGCATCTGTGCACACGTCGAGCTAGATATTCTGTCGGTCCGCCGGTTCCGTGATCTGCTGAAAGAGCAGGCGTTTCTCGGTATCGTCGAAATCGAGAAGATCAACAAGGGCAGCGCGGGTGGCATCCATCTGCAGAACCGTCTCATCGAGGACGCACATATCGTCCGGGAGACTATCCTCGAAGACACTCGCATGCAGGAGTGGTCCACGGAGTAACCCTACCCAGCATCGGGACCATTGAGTAGCCCCACGGGGCACTGGGAACTACGACGGAAACGTGGGGTGGGTGTGCGACCTGTTCGCAACGTCGGAAACGTGGGGTGGGCTACAGATATCCGAGACCAGCGCAAACGTAGGGCCGGCTACGGATAGCCCCAAACGTCGGAAACGTGGGGTGTGTCTCCCGAACAGCGCCCGACGAATCGTCCACACTCCGGGGCCCAGCGCTGTATCGCCTTGTCACGGGTCGCTGCCGCCACGCCGTGCCGATGAACAACTATAAGTACCGGAAGTGACCAGTATCACCTGCTTATGTCCAACAATGAGGGCACGTCGGGATCCCCGGCGGATCGAGTTCTTCCAGGGCACACTGGATTCCACGTCTGAGATAACAGACGCACGTATTTTCGACACCACACTGCGCGACGGTGAGCAGTCGCCACGCACGTCGTTCAACTACGAGGACAAACGCGAGATAGCGGCCGTACTCGACGAGATGGGGACCCACGTCATCGAGGCCGGGTTCCCCGTCAACTCCGACGCGGAGTTCGAGGCGGTCCGCGACATCGCCGAGTCCACCCACGTGACGACGTGCGGACTGGCGCGTGTGGTCGAGAAGGATATCGAGGCAGCCCTGGATTCGGGTGTGGACATGGTCCACACCTTCGTCTCGACGTCCGACGTACAGTTACAAGACTCCATGCACGCGACCCGCCAAGAGGCGCTCGACTCGGCCGTCGAGTCGGTAGAGCGCATCACGGAGGCGGGCGCCGAGTGCATGTTCTCGCCGATGGACGCCACCCGAACGTCGGAGGACTTCCTCATCGAAGTCATCGAGGCGACATCGGACGCGGGCGCCGATTGGATCAACATCCCCGACACCTGCGGGGTCGCGACGCCGCGTCGGTTCTACGACCTCATCGAAATCGTCGACTCGCACACGGACGCGAGAATCGACGTCCACACCCACGACGACTTCGGGTTCGCTTCGGCGAACGCCGTCTCCGGGTTCGAGGCCGGCGCGAGCCAGGCCCAGGTGTCGGTCAACGGCATCGGCGAGCGGGCGGGCAACGCGGCCTACGAAGAGGTCGTGATGGCGCTGGAGGCGCTGTACGACGTGAACACGGGTATCGACACGACCCGTATCACGGAGCTGTCGCGACTGGTCGAGGAGAAATCCGACATCCCGGTCCCGGCGAACAAGCCCATCGTCGGGCGCAACGCCTTCTCCCACGAGAGCGGCATCCACGCCGCGGGCGTCATCGAGAACTCCGACACGTTCGAGCCCGGCGTCATGACCCCCGAGATGGTCGGCGCCGAGCGCGAGCTCGTGCTGGGCAAACACACCGGCGCACACTCGGTGCGGGAGCGTCTGGTCGATTCGGGGTACGCCCCGACGGACGCCGAAGTCCGCGAAGTGACCCGCCGCGTCAAGGAGTTCGGCGCGGAGAAACAGCAGGTCACGATGAGCGAACTGGAGCGGTTCGCTCAGGAGGTCGGCGTCGACGAGGAGAGCGAGGAGGTCCGGGCGTAGGCCGATGACGCCGGCTTCGGTCGCGACGACTCGCCACCAGCCGTGCGCAGTCTCGCGCGGCGGGAACGGCCCCGTTCGCCAGCGTCTATCACAGAACGTTTATTATCCAGCAACGTGGAAGAATCCACGTGATGACAGCGCGCACTGGCAGTGGGGCTCGACCGGCCGCCAGCGACGCGCTCCTTCTTCGCGACCTGGGTATTGTAGGGGCCGTCTAGCCCCACACTATCCACCTTCGTCCCGACCCGTACCGTTCACCGACCATTCACGACCAACTCCAGTCATGCACACACCACACACACGACGACCGTATCGACCGACCACCAGCGGAGGGGAGAGATGAGCGAACGCGCATCAGTCCCCGCCGACGAGGAGGGCGACGAACAGACGGAGACGAGCGACCAGGCGCCGGTCACCACCGGCGCCCAGTCCGTCGTCCGCGCGCTCGAAAACGCCGGCGCGGAGTACATTTTCGGCGTTCAGGGCGGCGCTATCATGCCCGTCTACGACGCGCTGTACGACTCCGATATCAACCACGTGACGATGGCCCACGAGCAGGGGGCCTCACACGCCGCCGACGCCTACGGCATCGTCACCGGCGACCCCGGCGTCTGTTTCGCTACCTCGGGGCCGGGCGCGACGAACCTCGTGACCGGCATCGCCGACGCCAACATGGACTCGGACCCGATGATAGCGCTGACGGGTCAGGTCCCGACGGAGTTCGTCGGCAACGACGCCTTCCAGGAGACCGACACCGTCGGCATCACCCAGCCGGTCACCAAGGAGAGCTACTTCGCCGCGGACTCGGACACCGTCGGTGACAACGTCAGCGAGGCCTTCGCCCTCGCCGACGCCGGCCGACAGGGGCCGACGCTCGTCGACCTCCCGAAAGACGTCACGCAGGGCGAGACCGACATCGAGCCCGCCGCACCGAAGACGCCGGACACCTACGACGTGCAGGAAGAGGCCGACGACGCGGCCGTTCAGGAAGCCGCCGAGGCGCTCGCGGCCGCGGACCGGCCGGTCATCCTCTCCGGTGGCGGCGTCATCAAGGCCGACGCCTCGTCGGCGCTGCGGGAGTTCGCCATCGAGTACGAGATCCCGGTCATCACGACGATGCCCGGTATCGGCTCCTTCCCGGAGGACCACGAGCTCTCGCTGGAATGGGCCGGGATGCACGGCACCGGTTACGCCAACATGGCCATCTCGAACACGGATTGCCTGCTGGCAATCGGGACCCGCTTCGACGACCGCCTGACCGGCGGCGTCGACTCCTTTGCCCCGGACGCCGAGGTCATCCACGTCGACATCGACCCCGCCGAGATATCGAAGAACATCTTCGCGGAGTATCCGCTCATCGGCGACGCGCGGAAGGTCCTGCGCCAGCTGTTCGACGCGATGCCGCGGGTCCCCGACGTGGACGAGTGGCGCGAGCAGTGCCAGACCTGGAAGTCGGAGTACCCGATGACCTACGAAACGCCCGACGACGAGCCGCTGAAGCCCCAGTACGTCGTCGAGACGTTCAGCGACCTGACGCCGGACGACACCATCGTCTGTACCGGCGTCGGGCAACACCAGATGTGGGCCTCCCAGTTCTGGGAGTACACCGAGCCCCGGACCTGGGTCTCTTCCCACGGGCTGGGGACGATGGGCTACGGCGTCCCCGCCGCCATCGGCGCAAAGCTCGCCGCCCCGGACCAGGAGGTCGTCTGCTTCGACGGCGACGGCTCGTTCCTGATGACGGTTCAGGGCCTCTCCGTCGCGGTCCGCGAACAGCTCGATATCACCTACGTCGTCCTGAACAACGAGGCGGTCGGGATGGTCCGCCAGTGGCAGGACGGCTTCTACGAGGGCCGACGGATGGCCTCGGAGTACCCGTGGATACCCCAGTTCGACAAGCTCGCCGAGGCCTTCGGGGCCCGCGGGTTCCGACTGGAGGCACAGGAAGACGTCGAGGAGACGATTCAGGCCGCTCGCGAGTACGATGGCCCGTCGGTCATCGACGCGCACATCGACCCCGGGGAGAACGTCTTCCCGATGGTGCCAAGCGGCGGCGACAACGGCCAGTTCGCACTGGAAGAAGACCACCTGGAGATGCTCTAATCATGACTGGAGGAATGCCCGGACCCGCGCCGCCGGAACGGATGCGCCCGAAAGGCCGACGCAACTCGCAGGGAATCCGCGTCGACCCCGAGGCCGAAGTGACCCACGAGCCCCGACAGGCTGTCCTGTCGGCGCTCGTCAAACACAAGCCCGGCGTGCTCTCGGAGGTCTCGGCCCTCTTCTCGCGCCGGCAGTTCAACATCGAAAGCCTGACCGTCGGCCCGACGGTCGATTCGGATACGGCCCGGATGACCATCCTCATCGAGGAGCCCGAGCCCGGCATCGACCAGGCGAAAAAGCAGCTCCGGAAGCTGGTCCCCGTCATCGAGGTGACGGAGCTGGACCCGACTGCGGTCCGCCGGGAGCTCGCCTTGATCAAGGTCGGTGGGGAGAAACCGGACGACGTGAACGCCGTGGCGGAGATGTACGACGGACAGGCCGTCGACGCCTCCACGGACTCCGTGACCGTCGAGATAACGGGCAGCAAACAGAAAATCGACGCTGCCGTCGAGGCGTTCAAACAGTTCGACGTGCAGGAAGTCGTGCGGACGGGGGCCGCCGCGCTGGAACGAGGCCCGACGACACTGAACAAACATGACTGACGAACTCAACACAACAGTCTACTACGACGACGACGCCGACGTATCGCACGTGACCGACGAGACAGTTGCCGTACTCGGATACGGCTCGCAGGGCCACGCTCACGCCCTGAATCTCCACGACTCCGGTGTCGACGTCATCGTCGGCCTCCGCGAGGGGTCGTCCTCCCGCGACGACGCCGAGGCCTCGGGCCTGACGGTCGAGACGCCCGACGTGGCGGCCGCCGAGGCCGACCGCGTTGTCATGCTGGTCCCCGACACGGTCCAGCCGGCCGTCTACGAGGCCATTCAGGACGGACTGGAGCCCGGTGACACGCTGCAGTTCGCCCACGGGCTGAACATCCACTACGGCCAGATAGAGCCCCAAGAGGGCGTCGACGTGACCATGGTCGCGCCGAAGTCGCCCGGCCACCTCGTCCGCCGGACCTACGACCGCGGCGAGGGGACTCCCGGACTGATCGCCGTCTACCAGGACGCGAGCGGCGACGCCAAGGCGGGCGCGCTCTCCTACGCGAAGGCCATCGGCTGCACGCGAGCGGGCGTCATCGAGACGACCTTCAAGGAAGAGGTCGAGACGGACCTCTTCGGCGAGCAGGCCGTCCTCTGTGGCGGCGTCACCGAGATGGTGAAGGTCGGCTTCGAGACGCTCGTCGACGCGGGTTACTCCCCGGAGATGGCCTACTTCGAGTGTCTGAACGAGCTCAAGCTCATCGTCGACCTGATGTACGAGGGCGGCCACATGGAGATGTGGAACTCGGTCTCGGACACCGCCGAGTACGGCGGTCTCACCCGCGGTGAGGAAGTCATCAACCGCGAGGGGATGGAGAAGATCCTCGAGGAGATTCAGAACGGCGAGTTCACTCGCGAGTGGATTCTCGAGAACCAGGCCGGCCGGCCGAGCTACCGGCAGTACCGACAGGCCGAACAGGACCACGAGATAGAGCAGGTCGGTAACGAGCTGCGCTCGCTGTTCTCGTGGGGCGAACAGGAAGAAGCCGAGGCACCAGCGGACGACTGAGAGTATGACAGAGCAGATGAAAGACGTGGATCACACGCATCCACACACGAACGACACGTTCGGCGACGCCTTCGCGCGGGGCCCGGCAGTCGCGGCCGACGGAGGACAGGATGCCGACGAGACGACGGAGACGATGGCGGACGTCGACCACGAGTCGGCGGACGAAGGCGTCGACCGCGCCTACGAGCGCGGCACCGAAGGACGGACGGATACAGTATGAGCAAGAACACGCTGTACGACAAGGTATGGGACCAGCACAAGGTAACGACGCTGCCGAACGGGCAGGACCAGCTGTTCGTCGGGCTCCACCTCATCCACGAGGTCACCAGCCCGCAGGCGTTCGGGATGCTTCAGGAGCGCGGCCTCGAAGTCGCCCGCCCCGACCTGACCCACGCCACGGTCGACCACATCGTCCCGACGGCGAACCAGGACCGGCCCTACTCCGACGACGCGGCCGAGCGGATGATGGCCGAACTTGAGGAGAACGTCCGCGACGCGGGCATCCAGTTCTCCGACCCGACGACGGGGGACCAGGGTATCGTCCACGTCATCGGTCCGGAGCAGGGCATCACCCAGCCCGGCAAGACCATCGTCTGTGGCGACAGCCACACTTCCACGCACGGCGCCTTCGGCGCCCTGGCGTTCGGTATCGGGACCAGCCAGATTCGCGACGTGCTGGCGACCCAGACCATCGCGATGGAGAAACAGAAGGTCCGCAAGATCGAGGTCACCGGCGAGCTAGACGAGGGCGTCGAGGCCAAGGACATCATCCTCGAAATCATCCGCCGTCTGGGCACCGAGGGCGGTGTCGGCTACGTCTACGAGTACGCCGGCGAGACCATCGAGAACCTCGACATGGAGGGGCGGATGTCCATCTGTAACATGTCCATCGAGGGCGGCGCTCGCGCGGGCTACGTCAACCCCGACGAGACCACCTACGAGTGGCTGGAACAGACGGACTACTTCCAGGAGCACCCCGGGAAGTTCGAGGAACTGAAGCCGTACTGGGAGTCCATCCGCAGCGACGCGGACGCCGAGTACGACGACGTCGTCGAAATCGACGCCGGCGAGCTGGACCCGGTCGTCACCTGGGGGACCACTCCGGGTCAGGGTATCGGCATCGACGACCCGATTCCGGAGCCCGAATCGCTGGCCGACGACAAGGTGGACACGGCCCGGCGCGCCCAGAAGCACATGCGCGTCGAGCCCGGCCAGTCCATGGAGGGGTACGACATCGACGTCGCTTTCCTGGGTTCCTGTACCAACGCCCGACTGCCGGACCTCCGACGGGCCGCCCGCATCGTGAAGGGGCGGCAGGTCGACGACAGCGTCCGTGCCTTCGTCGTCCCCGGCAGCCAGCGCGTCCAGCACGCCGCCGAGGAAGAAGGGCTCAAAGACATCTTCGAGGAGGCCGGCTTCGAGTGGCGCAACGCCGGCTGTTCGATGTGTCTGGGCATGAACGAGGACCAGCTGGAGGGCGACGAGGCCTGTGCCAGCTCCTCGAACCGGAACTTCGTCGGCCGCCAGGGCAGCAAGGACGGCCGCACCGTGCTGATGAACCCCCGAATGGTCGCCGCCGCGGCCATCAACGGGACGGTGTCTGACGTGCGCGACATCAAGGAGGTGACCTTGGCGTGACCGACGCGACCGAGGACATCCCGGAGGTCGACTACGTCGAGGGCACCGGTGTGCCCATCCGCGGTAACGACATCGACACGGACCAGATTATCCCGGCGCGGTTCATGAAGGTCGTCACCTTCGATGGGCTGGGCGAGTTCGCCTTCTTCGACCTGCGGTTCGACGACGACGACAACGAGAAGGAGCACCCGCTCAACGAGGCGCGCTTCCAGGACGCCAACGTCATGGTCGTCAACAACAACTTCGGCTGTGGCTCCTCCCGCGAGCACGCCCCGCAGGCGCTGATGCGCTGGGGCATCGACGCCATCATCGGCGAGGGCTTCGCCGAGATTTTCGCGGGGAACTGCCTCGCGCTCGGCATCCCGACGCTGACCGCCGACCACGAGACCATCAACGCGCTCCAGCAGTGGGTCGACGACAACCCCGACGGCGACATCGAGGTCGACGTGGCCGCCGAAACGGTCCGCTACGGCGGGCAGGAGATCAGCGTCTCCGTCGACGACGCCCAGCGGAAGGCCCTCGTCGAGGGCATCTGGGACACGACGGCGCTGATGAAGGCGAACCGCAACGCCATCGAGGAGACGGCCGCGAACCTCCCGTATCTGGACCAGACGCGGTCGGACGTCGAAGCGGACGATTAGCCGCGAGGCGTTTCATCGCTGAGCAGTGAGCGTGCGCTTCGCAGAGGCGGACGATTAGCCGCGAGGCGTTTCATCGCTGAGCAGTACGCGGCCGGCTCGCAGACGAGTGATCGCGAGACGTCTTTTCCCTGGACGGAGTTCGCCGCGTTGCACAGTCGATACCGAGCGACCGCAGACCGGAGCCCCCCGGCCGGAGTAATCACAGCGTAACTAACGCCCGGGAGCCGCCAGCGCGACCATGGCCACTATCGACTCCGGCGAGCGCTCGTCGCTCGCGGGGTTGCGGGTGACGGGACAGACACTGCTGATGCTCGCGTTCACGCTTGTCGAGACGCTCGCGCTCGGGCTCTGGCTGACGCTCGTCGAGAGCGCCCCGGTGATATCCGCGACTTCGGCTATCGGTCTGGGCGTGCTCTCTCTCGGGCTCGTGCTCGAACACGTGCTCACCGACGCGACGGTCAACGGGGTCTCCGCGTCGGTCCTGCCGGACGGGCAGGTCGTCGGTGTCAGCGTCTCCGAAGCGCTGCTGTGGGTGCTGTGGCTCGGCGTGGCCGAGCGAGTCGGCGGCGTCGACGGCGTCCTCGTCGCCGGGGGGCTGCTCGCGGTGTTGCTGGTGCCCCAGCACACCGTCGAGGACAACGTCCTGCGCGACGTCGACCCGCTCCAGTCCGTCGTCGACCTCGGCACAGTCGGGTTCAGCGTCGTCGAGGCCGCTGGCGCGACGGTGTGGCTCCTGCTGGTCTTCGAGGGCGGCCAGTTCGCCGGGCCGCTCGCGACGGTGGGGCTGGGCGGGGTCGACCCGGCGGCCGTCGGCCTGGGGGCGCTGGCAGTCGTTCTCTTCATCGAACACGATATCGGCGTCGCGCTGGCGAGAAAGGGGTAGGACCGACCGGCGTTCCTCACGCACTGTCGGACGGCGTCTCGCCGCGACCCTCACCGCGGCAGATTCGGTCCTCGTCGGCGACGGCGAAATCGCCTAGAGCGGGCCATAACTGTACATTCGCTTGCATTTTCGGCTACCAAGGTATTTGACACCGCGGGTCATTGATGCCAGCTATGCGAACGAGACGGAGTCTATTGCGAACGGTCGGCGGCGTCACTGTCGTGGGCCTGGCGGGCTGTAGTGGGGGCGACTCGACCGACGGCGGGTCGCCGACTAACGGTTCGACGCCGACTGAGAGTTCGACACCGACTGACGGTTCGACGCCGGGAGAAACAACCGAAGACGGGGACGGGAGCGCCGGCTCACCGGGCACGTGGCGGTCGCTCGACGCCGACGCGGGCAACACCAGCTCGAACCCGGACGCGTCGGGCCCGGAACGCAGTCCGACGCTCGGGACCGTCTACGAGCAGACCACTGTCGAGAACATCCTGACCGCGCCCGTCGTGGCGGGCGAGACGGTGGCGTTCCTCGACGAGTCCGCCATCAGGGCGGTGTCGCTGTCCGGCGACCAGCGCTGGCAGTTCGGCTGGGGCGGCGACCAGTCGCCCCCGCCGACGCCGGCACTCCGGGACGGGACGGTGTACTTTCCGACGACGGACGCGCTCGTCGCCGTCACGGACGGGGGTGGCGAGTGGTCGACCGACCTCCCGGGACAGCCAGCGTCGAGCCCGATAGTGACGGCCGACGGGGTGTATCTCCTGACCGAGGGGGAGGAGTACACCATCGTCGCCTACGACCACGACGGCGGGAAACGGTTCGAGCTACCCGCCGAAGAGGCGCTGTCGGCCCCGGCCGTCGACGGGTCGACGTTCTACCACTACCGGGAGCGGGAGTTCGACGAGACGCAGGTGGTCGCACGCAGTACGGCCGACGGCGGCGTCCGCTGGACGAACAGCGACTTCGACAGCAGTTCGGCCCCCGTGGCCGCCGACGGGACCGTCTACTGCATCCGCCCGGACCGGTACGGGGCCGTCGTCGTCGCGCTCTCGTCGGTCGACGGCACCGCCGAGTGGGTGTCCGACGTCGTTACCGACGAAATCGTCGGCGCGCCCGCCGCCACCGGCGAGACGCTGTACGTCGCGACGACCGAGGGCGTTCGGGCGTTCGAGACAGCCGACGGGAGCCCGGCCTGGGACGAGCCCTACGCCGCCGATTCGTCAATCACGGGCCAGCCCCGCGTCGACGGACACTCCGTCTACATGGCCGACGGGGACACGGCCGTGGCCGTCGACCGGGAGACGGGCGAGCGGCGCTGGTCGACCAGCTTCGGGACCGACGGTGACCCCGGCGTCCTCGGCGTCTGTCCGGTCGGTGACCGGGTGTACGCGACCCTCCAGCGCCGCGTCGTCGCGCTGGAGTGACCGGGACACTGGGGGCCGACACCGAACCGAACCACTTTCACCGGACGCCCGCATCTCCGCGCACATGACACACGAGATCGCGGTCATCCCCGGTGACGGCATCGGACAGGAGGTCACGCCCGCCGCCGTCGAGGTGCTGGAGGCCATAGACAGCGTCGACTTCGAGTTCGTCGAGGCCGACGCCGGCGACGCAGTGCTCGAAGCGACCGGCGAGGCGCTCCCACAGGAGACCCGGTCGATTGCCGCCGACGCCGACGCGACGCTCTTTGGCGCGGCCGGCGAGACGGCCGCAGACGTCATCCTCCCGCTGCGGGAGGTCGTCGGCTCCTTCGCCAACGTCCGGCCGGCCCGCTCGTACCCCGGGCTCGACGCCGTCCAGCCCGACACCGATATCGTCTTCATCCGGGAGAACACGGAGGGGGTCTACTCGGGCATCGAGAGCGAGGTAACCGAGGGCGTGACGACGCTGACCCGCGTCATCACGGAGTCCGCCTCGCGAGAAATCGCCGAGTTCGGCTTCGACTACGCGAAACAGAACGACTACGACGATATCACCATCGCGCACAAGGCCAACGTCATGCGCGAGACCGACGGGATGTTCCTCGATGCGGTGTCGGCGGTCGGTGACAGTCGCGGCGCGGACTACGACACCGCGCTGATGGACGCGCTGGCGATGCATCTCGTGATGACCCCTGAGCAGTACGACGTCATCATCTGCCCGAACCTCGCCGGCGACGTGCTCTCGGACCTCGCCGCCGGGCTCGTCGGCGGGCTGGGCCTGCTCCCGTCGGCGAACGTCGGCGAGGAGAACGCGCTGTTCGAGCCGGTGCACGGCTCCGCGCCGGATATCGCCGGCGAGGGCATCGCGAACCCCTCGGCGATGGTTCTCTCCGCGGCCATGTTGCTCGACCACCTGGACTACGACGAGGAGGGCGACCGGGTCCGGACGGCCGTCGAATCGGTCCTCGAATCCGGCCCGAAGACGCCCGACCTGGGCGGCGACGCGGGCACCGAGGCCGTCACCGCCGCTATCGTCGACGAGCTGTAGCACACAGAAACGCGCAGAAGCGATAGGAACTGCTAAGCCCGGTGCGCGAAAAGTGGGGACAGATGCTCCCCGCAGAGCGAAAACGCACAATCGTTCAGCTAGTGACCGAACAGGACGGCTGTTCGGTCGCCACGCTGGCCGACGAACTTAACTTCTCGAAAGCGACGATACGCCGCGACCTGCAGGACCTGGAGACGGAGGGCCGTATCGAACGGTCCCACGGCGGTGCGGTGCCTGTCTCGTCGGTCGGCCACGAGCGGTCCTACGACCAGCGGGAGGTCGACCGACTGGCGGCCAAACAGGCCATCGCCGGCCGGGCGAGCGAGGAGGTCCGCGACGGACACGTCGTCTGTTTCGACGCCGGGACGACCACGACGGAGGTCGCGCGGGCCGCGCCCGACAGCGGCTACATCGGCGTGACGAACATGCCCGAACTCGCGCTGGAACTGGCCGACAGCGAGGTCGATGTGAAGATGACCGGTGGGACGATGCGCCCGCGGAGTCACGCGCTGGTGGGCCCCGCCGCCGAGTCGTTCCTGGACCAGCGTCACTTCGACCTGCTCTTTCTGGGGACCAACGGCGTCACGGCCGATACGGGACTGACGACCCCCGACGAGGACGAGGCGGCCGTCAAGCGGCGGATGGTCGCGAACGCGACCCGTGTCGTGCTCGTCGCCGACAGCTCGAAGTTCGGTGAACGGAGTTTCGTCTCGGTCGCCGACCCGACCGAAATCGACCTGTTCGTCACCGACGTCCCGCTACCGGGCGAACTCGCGGACGCCTTCGCCGAGACGGACGTGGTCGTGACGGGGGCCGACTGATGCACGTCACCGTGACGTTCAACCCGGCGGTCGACCAGACGCTGGCGTTCGACGAGCCGATGGCCCCCGACCGGGTCATGCGCGCCTCGTCGGCCCGCTTCGACGCCGCCGGCAAGGGAATCAACGTGGCCCAGTTCCTCGCCGCGATGGGTCGAGACGCCGTCGCGACCGGCGTGCTGGGCGGGTTCACCGGCCAGTTCATCCGGGAGCGGCTGACCGCGGACGGCGTCGCGACGGCGTTCGTCGAGGCGCCCGAGCCGACCCGGCTGAACACGACCGCGCTGGCGGCCGACGGCGAGTACAAACTCAACCACGACGGGCCGACGGTCGACGCCGACGCCGTCGATGCCATCCTCGATGCCGTCCGCGAGCGCGAGCCCGACACCGTCGTGGTCAGCGGGAGCCTGCCGCCGGGGGTGACGACGGAGACCGTCGACGAGCTCGCGACCGCCGGTGCGTGGGACACCGTCGTCGACATGGGCGGCGACGCGCTGCAGGCGCTCGACGCGCAGTACGCGCTCTGTAAACCGAACCGTCCGGAGCTCGGCGCGGCGACCGGGGCGGACGTCTCGACCGTCGAAGGGTGTGCCCGCGCGGCGGCGGCGTTCCGCGAGCGCGGGTTCGACCGCGTGCTCGCCTCGCTGGGCGGCGACGGCGTCGTGCTGGTCACCGGGTCGACGGCCCTGCACGCCGACGCGCTCGACGCCGACGTGGTGGACACGGTCGGCGCCGGAGACGGGCTCCTCGCCGGGGCGCTGGGCGCGTGGGCCGACGGGGCCGACGACGAGACGGCGCTGCGCACCGGCGTCGCCGTCGCGACCCGAATGGTCGAGCGACCGGGTACTGCCCCGCCCTCGATGGCCGGGCTCGACGAACTCCGGAGCGGCGTCGCCGTACGGGAACTGACCGTCGAGCCGGGTCACAGCGGGTAGCCGGCCGAACAGCCTTTATATTCATCTACCCTTGTGTGGACACTGATGGGCGCTCCCAGCCTCGACGACGACACGGTCGCGATGTCCGAATCCATCGGTATCGGGCTGCTCGTTGGAATGACAGTCGTCGTCACGGCCATCGTCGGCCTGAACGTCATGGTCGTCACCGAGGACCGCGCCGGCGGAGTCCCGCAGGCGAACTTCACCTACGACTACGCCGAGGACAGCAGCCTGTTACTGGTGACCCACAGCCGCGGCGACCCGATTCAGGCCGGTCGCCTGGAGTTCGAGGGGCCCAGAGGCGACGCGAAAGCGAACTGGTCGCAGCTGGCGAACAAGAACCGGACCGAGATGGTCGAGAACGGCGATATCGCACAGCTGAGCCAGAACAACGCCTACGGGCAGCGAGTCGGCTCGGGCGACGCCATCACCGTCTACTACAACGAGAGTGGTAATCGAACCCAGCTGGACCAGTGGCCGGGTGCCTGAAAACGGCGGGAGCGCCGGTTCCGGGACGGCTCAGTCCGCGGGGACGACCGACTCGTCCTCGCCGACGGCGGGGCGACCGAACCAGCGGTCGAACGAGAGCGGGCCGGAACCGAGCGTGAAGACGGCGGAGGCCATCCCGAACAGGGTGACGTGGGCCAGCACCGGGTCGTCCGGCAGCCCGAAGAGCGTCACGGTAAACAGGAGAAACGAGGTTGCGGCCGCGCCGCGGGTGAAGAAGCCGGCGATGAGCGCGACACCGACGGCGATTTCCGTGACGCCGGCGCCGACCACCCACAGGCCGGGGTCGACGGGGACGACGGCGGTGAGGTTGTACTTCTCGACGACGAGGAGTCCGCTGCCGGGCTGGGCCAGCTTCTGGATGAGACCGAGATAGATGAACGAGGCACCCATCCCGACGCGGAGAATCACCGGGACGTACTGACGGAGCGGCCGCGTCCGGTCGTCCAGATAGCTCTTGAGGAGGTGGACCGGGTCGACGCGCCCGTAGTACGTGCCATCGGTGCTCGCGACTTCGAGCAGCATGTCGTCGGCGCTGGGGCGGCCACCGCCCAGGAGGAACAGCGCGAGAAAGATGGGGACGTACTCGATGGCGAGGAAGACGCTGGGGTCGGTCGCCAGCGCCCACACGTAGGTCAGCAGGCCGAGCGTGGCGACGATGCGCGTCGCCAGCCCGAACAGGACGAAGAAGCCGAGGCCGATGAACAGCACCCGGAGGAACGGGTTCGCTCCCACGTTGAACGTCACCGTCGGCGCGAACAGATAGCCCTCGAAGCCCGCCCCGATGAGCGGGAGCCCGGCGGCGAGTCTGAGCATCCACGGGACGAGGTCGCCGTAGCTGGCGAGCTTCTCGCGCAGAATGACGATATCGGTGATGGTCGGTCGGACCCGGAGATAGCCCGCGACGCCGACGCCGACGAGGAGCCCGGAAACGCCAAAGAGCGCGGCGTTAAACGGGTCCGACAGCACATCTACCGTGAACGCGACGGCGTCCATAGGTTCGCCGGGACCGTCGGTGACGTAGTCGACGTGTGCACTCACCGGGCGAGTGGCGACGGCCACGAGGAGAGCGAACAGCGCCGCGACGGCCGGTCGGGAAGTCATACCTGAATATACTGGCGAGGGCTACTAATTCTGTTCCTCTCCGCCCGTTTCGATATCTGACGGGGTCCCGGTCTCCGAGCCGACCGACCCCCCGGACTGGTCGAACTCCTCCGGGCGGTCGGTGTCGTCGCCGATAGTGTCCTCGGACCGCTCGAACTCCTCCGGGCGGTCGGTGTCGTCGCCGATGGTTCCCGACGCCTGGTTCAGGTCGTTCACCCTGTCAGCGTCGGTGGCGACAGTGTCCGCCCGTCGGCTCCGGGCGACCGCGTCCGGTGTCTCCGCGTGCTCGGGGTCGATGTCGTCGCTGTAGGCCGCCTCCCGCTCCCCGGTCCCCGTTCGAGGCGTCGGCTCGCGGTGACTGCCGCCAGCCTGATGGCCGCCCTGTGGCGGGTAGGACGGTCCGCTCGGCGACCCGGACTCGGCAAGCGTCGTCTGGACGCCGCTCTCACCGATAGCGACGCCGCTGGTGACGATAGAGCGGATGCCTTCCTCGACGGTCATATCGACGTCGTACACCCGTTCGACCGGGACGTGGACGACGTGGCCGCCCATCACCGGGTTCGGTGCCATCGGCATGAACAGCGTCAGCATCTCCCCGTTGCCGGTCGCGCGCTCGATGGAGTCGGGCGTGCTCGCCGTGACGAACGCCACCGTGTAGGATTCGGCCGTCGGATGCTCGACGAGAACGACCTCCTGAAAGGACTGCGTGTCGCTGTCGAGCAGCATCTCGCTCATCTCGTCGAAGCTGGTGTAGATAGAGCCGACGCCGGGGATGCGTTCCATCGTCGCGCTGAACACCGATTCGATTCGGCCCGGTCCCGACCGCCGCTCGGCGACGAAGCCGATACAGAAGATAGCCGAGAGCAACACGACAACCGCGACCAGTTTCACCAGATAGGCCGGCGTCTGGCCGGACTGCAACCGCGAGCCAGAAAGGCGGAAGGCGAAGAGAACGACGGGGTCGAGTACGTTCGAGAGGGTGTTGACCACGAACCCGATGACCAGCAGCGTCACGAACAGCGGGACCGTCAGTGCAATCCCCGTGAGGAGCGCCTGCCGGACCGTCGTCCGGAGCCGGGTGGGTGACAGCTGCCTGCTCCCGCTCGGTTCAACCATGGTCCCGTAATCGTGAGGCTACTGTAAAAACGACTCGGCGACCCAGCGGGCGGTGGAATTATATTCGCGCCCCTGTTATTCTTCCGCCAGTGAGCGTTCACATCGAGACAACGGTCGTCGACCGGGGCAGCGACGAGTACGTCGACGAGGCTTGGCGACTCAAGGAGGACATCCGCCGCTCCGAGGGTGTGCTCCGCCAGCGGCGCGGCTTCTTCCGCAGCGCCTACCGGCGGTCGACGGTGTATCTCTACGTCGACCGCGCGGCCGAGCAACTCGTCGGTTTCGCGGCGGTCCGGCGCGACGGCTACATCCTCTTTCTGGCGGTCGACGCGGACTACCGCGGCCACGGCTTCGGCAAGCGCCTCATCGCCCGCGTCACCGAGGACTACGGCAGCGTCACCTGCCACGCCCGTTCGACCAACGAAGCGGCCATCAGCTTCTACCAGCACATCGGCTTCGAGATACGGCGTCGCATCGACAACTACTACGAGGACGGCGGCGACGCCTTCTACCTCAAACTGGGCGACGAGTCGATCACGGAGAAGCTCTCGAAGTTTCTGCGGAGCTAAAGCCGACGGTACCGACTACCCCAGCTAGCGGCCAGACGAGAACCCTTTTGAGGTGCTCTCTCCAACCAGTGAGTCGATGGACGAGCGGACTCGCGAGTATCTGCGCGGACGCTTTGGCGACCACTACCGCCGGTCGTCGATAACGCCGCCACCCGCCGCGAACGAACGCGAATGGGGCTTCATCCCGTGGACCGACGGCCCCGGTGAGACGATGGTCCGCCACCGGTCGCTGCTGGACCTGGGCGATATCGAGGACTTCCTGGGCCGGAAGAAACCCCGCCACGTCTACTTCTCGGCGGGCCGGTACGACGACCCCAGCGCCTCGACGATGAGCGACAAGGGGTGGCGCAGCTCCGACCTCGTCTTCGACCTGGACGCCGACCACCTCCCGTCGGTCGTGCTCGGCGAGGACAGCTACGCCGAGATGCTCGAAAAGTGCAAGGGCGCCCTCATGCGGCTGCTCGACTTTCTGGACGACGACTTCGGCTTCGAGGACACGACGGTCGTGTTCTCCGGGGGCCGGGGGTACCACGTCCACGTCCGCGACGAGCGCATCCGCGGACTGGAGCGGGACGCCCGCCGGGAAGTCGTCGACTACGTTCGCGGCATCGGGCTGGAGTTCGACGAACTCGTCGAAGTCGAGACGGTGGCCGGCACCGCCGGCCGGTCCAGCCCCGCCGAGAAGCGGACGCTGCCGACGGACGGCGGCTGGGGCGCCCGCGCACACCGGCACGTTCTGGCGCAGTTCGACGAGTGGCTGGCGATGGAGGAGGACGACGCCATCGAGGCACTCCAGCGGTACGACCGCATCGGTGCGGGCAAAGCGACCGCGGCGCTGAACGCCGCGCGGACCAACTACGACCGGCTCGAAGCGGGCAACATCGACGTCCACTCGGCGGTGTACCAGATCGCACAGGTGCTCGCTCAGGAGGTCGTCGCGGCCGACAACGCGCCCATCGACGAGCCGGTGACGACGGACACGAACCGGCTCATCAGGCTGCCGGGGTCGCTCCACGGCGGCAGCGGGCTGGAGGTCCAGCGCCTGGAGCGGGACGAACTGGCCGACTTCGACCCGCTCTCCGACGCCGTCCCGGACACCTTCCGGGGCCACGAGATTGCCGTGGAAGTCACCGACGGCGGGCTGGTGGAGCTCGACACCGAGGAACACCGTGGGGATAGCTTTACGGTGGAGGCGGGTAATCAGACAGTACCAGAGCACGTGGGCGTGTTCCTCATGGCCCGCGGGCGCGCACGGAAGGCACAGGAATGAAACTCGACGAACTCCAGTCGGTCCAGTCACGCGAACGCCAGACTGACCAGCTCCAGCAGTTGCGCGCGACGTTTTACGAGGAGGCCGGCCAGTTCGTCGCCCAGCTTCGCGAGGAGCGCGAGCGCGCGGCCGAGCGCGCCGACGACCCCTTCGACGCGCCGGAGGTCAACCGGCTGACCGACGATATCAAGACCGCCGAACAGACCGTCGAGGCCGTCTACGAGCGCCGTGTCGGCAAAATCGTCAAGATGGCGTCGCTCGCGGCCGCCGACATTCCGACCGAGGACGACGGGCTCACACAGGAGGAGCGGACCCTCTTCGAGACGATGGTCGAAGCTATCGAACAGAACCGCGAGCACGTCCTCGACGTCGTCGCCGGTGAGGCCCCGACCGGCGCCGTCGGGGGCGGGGAGTCCTCGACGACGCCGTCGGAACCGACCGACAACGCGGCGAGCGAACCGGCGGACCCCACTTCGACACCGACGGGGACAGAGCCGGAAGTCGACGCCGCGGACATCATGGGCGGGGGCGACGGCTCCACCGCACCGGGCGAGGAGCCGCCTCCGTCACCGGCCGACGACACGTCGCCGTCGGGGACTGACGAGCAGACCCCACCGGCACCGCCCGGGCCGTCCGATGACGACGCCGGGGCGTCGCCCGACCGGCCGGCCGACGAGGCGCTCTCGGCCGTCGACGCGGACGGGACGGCCGACGAAACGCTTTCGGCCGACGATTCGGACGGGCCGCCCGCCGACGATTCGGGGACGACCCCGGAGATCGACCGGAAGACGGTGCGTATCACGGACGATGTCGGCGAGATATTCGGCGTCGACCAGCGTGAGTACGACCTCTCGGCGGACGACGTGGTGACGCTGCCGGCCGACAACGCCGACCCGCTGGTCGAGCGCGACGCGGCCGAACCACTGGAGTAAGTCGCTCCGTGACGGCCGGTTTTTTCCCGCCAGACGTTGACCACACTTTATGTCGTCCGACCCCTCCAACGGCTGGACAGACCCGGAGTACGTCGCCACTGTCGTCGGTGTCCTCGCCGTCGGCGCACTGGTGTTCTACGCCGAACTCGTCAGCCCCACGCTTACGGCCCGGACCGTCGTGTTCGTCGTCCTGTGGGTCACACTTCCGATGACCGTCGCACGCACCGTGGCCCGACGGTGGCTGTGAGTTCCGGCCGGCGGGACCGGGCGTAGCTATTCCCCGGAAGCGGTCCAAGTACTCGGTATGACCGCGTCCGTTTCACTCGATAGAGAATCCCTCCCCGGCGTCCTCGCCGCCGTCGTCCTCGTCAACGTCGTCGGGAGCGCCCCGGCCGCACTGGGCGGTCCGGACAGCCCGTGGTTCCAGTCGCTCGTCAAGCCCGCTCTCTACCCGCCGCCGTGGCTCTTCGGCGTCGTCTGGCCGCTGCTGTTCTCGCTGCTGGGCGTCGCGCTGTATATAGTCTGGCGCGCGGACGACCCGGGACGGCGGCTCGCACTCGGCCTCTTCGTCACCCAGATGGCCTTCAACGTCGCCTGGACGCCCGTCTTCTTCCGGGCGCGCAACCTCGCGCTGGCGCTCGGCGTCATCGCCACGTTGCTGGTGCTTCTCGTCCCCACGGCGGTCGCGTTCTGGCGAGTCGACCGCCGAGCCGGCCTCTTGCTGGGACCGTACCTGCTCTGGGTGACCTTCGCCGCCGTGTTGAACTACCGCTTTCTCGCGGTCAACTGACCCGGCGCCCGCTCACTGCCCGGGGGGTGCGGGTCGGGTGCCGAGGGTGAGGTCGACGGTCTGTGTGGTGCCCCCTCGCTGGACAGTGACTGTCAGCACATCGCCCGGGCTGGTTTCCAGTGCGAGATAGGTCGCCAGGTCCTGTCTGGTCGGCGTCGGCGTGTCGTCGAGCCGGCGGACGACGTCTCCGCCGACGCCGACCTCGACGCCGTCGACCACTTCGGTGCGCGAACTCCCTTCGAGAACGCCGTCGGCGGGGCCGTCCGGCACGACCGTGTTGATGTAGACGCCGGAGGCCTGTTCGAGGTCGTTGGCCGCCGCGATAGTGGGCGAGACGCTGGAGAGCCCCACGCCCATGTAGGAGTGGTCGTAGGAGCCGTCGGCGATGAGCGCCGGAATCACGCGCTGGGCCAGCTGTGCCGAGATAGCGAAGCCGACGTTGTCACCCCCGCCGGAGTTGATGACCCCGAGCACGTCGCCGTTCAGGTCGACGAGCGGGCCGCCGCTGTTGCCGGGGTTGACCGCCGCGTCGGTCTGGATGCCGGCGGCGATGGAGAAGTTGTTCGCGCCCCGCAGCGTCCGGTCGACGCCGCTGACGATACCCTCCGACACCGAGCCGGAGAGGCCGAAGGGGTTGCCGATGGCGACGACGCGAGTCCCGATAGCCGGGCGGCCACTGGCGAAAGACAGCGGCTCGCTCGTCTGCGGGGTGTTCTCCGTGTCGATGACTGCGAGGTCGCTGTAGACGTCCGTCCCGCCGACGGTGACCTCTCGCCAGTCAGTGCCGGCAAAGCGGACGTAGACGGTCTCACCGGTCCCGACGACGTGCTCGTTGGTGACGATGTGCCGGTCGTCGAGCAGGAAGCCGCTGCCCTGTGCGGGGCTGCCCGTCCCGGGGTAGACCTGGATGGAGACGACGGCGTCGGCCACCTGCTCGTACACGTCGGTGTAGACGCTGTCCTCGCTGCCCCGTGGCACGGCGCCGTCGGACTGGGGGCCCGCCGATGACTCTGTCCCGGTCGATTGCGGCGAATCCGTGACCAGCGACTGACAGCCCGCGGTCCCGGTCGCTGCGACGCCGAGCGCGGCCAGCAACCGACGACGCGACAGCCCATCTGAACTCATATCGCGGGCTAGGGAGAGGGGGCGAATAAACCCACGGCCGGCCAGTTGGGCGGTAATCGCTAAGTACGTCGACGCCAAACGGTGTCCATGGCCGGCGATACGTCGGACGATTCGCTCCCCTCTCCCGGGTTCGTCCTCCCGGGACTCCGCACAGCGCTGGAGATGGCGCTCGTCGGAACCATCGTCGCGCTGGTCGGGCTGCCGGCGGAGGACCCGCTCGTTCTCGGGGTCGTGTTGCTGACTGCGCTGGTCGGGATGGTCATCGTCCTCTTCTGGGCCGTGAACCGACACGTCCGCCGGTGGATACGCTACGCGCAGGGCAAGCCGACGACGCTGGGGATGTTCGACTGACGGGCTGTCGGTACAGTCGTTAAGTGCGAGGGCCCAGTAGCTTCGACCGAACTATGGAGCTTACCTGGCACGGACATTCCACCTGGCACGTCGCCGTCGACGGGACGGAGCTACTCATCGACCCCTTCTTCGGGAATCCCAAGACGGACACCGACCCCGGGGAACTCGACCCGGACTACGTCCTGCTGACACACGGGCACGCCGACCACATCGGCGACGTCGGCGAGTTCGGTGACGCGACGGTCGTGGGGACACCGGAGGTCGTCGGCTACTGCGCGGACAACTACGGCGTCGGGGACACTATCGGTATGAACCTCGGCGGGACAGTCGAACTCGGCGACGCCTTCGTGACGATGCACCGGGCCGACCACACCAACGGGATGGACACCCACTACGAGGACACCGGCGGGATGCCAGCCGGCTTCGTCGTCTCCGATACGAAGCCGACACAGGTCAGCGACGAGGAGTCGACGACGTTCTACCACGCCGGCGACACCGGGCTGATGACCGAGATGCGCGAGGTCATCGGGCCGTATCTCGAACCGGACGCGGCGGCGCTCCCGGCCGGCGACCACTTCACGATGGGACCGATGCAGGCGGCCATCGCCGCCGACTGGCTCGACGTCGACTACGCCTTCCCGATGCACTACGACACGATGGAGGTCATCGAAATCGACACGGACGACTTCGTCCGCGAACTGAAGGCGACCGGCAGCGACGCCGAGGCCGTCGTCCTGGAGGGCGACGAGACCTTCGAGCTGTAACTACTCCTCTCGGGCCTCGACGCCCGCCGTCTCTTCCATCGGTTGTATCACCGCGGCCATGTCCTCGCCGCCGTGGCCGCGGGCGCGCGCCGCGCTGAACGATTCGCGAGCGGCGGCCGTCTGGGAGAGCGGGGCACCGACCTCGCCGGCCCGGTCGAGGGCCAGCGAGAGGTCCTTGAACTGGTAGTCCACGGGGAACCGCGGGGCGAAATCGCCGTCGGCGATGGTCCCGCCCTTGCTATCGAACAGCGGGCAGTCGAGCGCGCCGTTCGAGACGACCGTTCGCATGGTCTCGACGTCGAGCCCGCTGGCCCGGCCGAAGACGAGCGCCTCCGCGAACGCGGCCATCGCGTCGCCCAGCAGGAGGTTGACGAACAGCTTCATGTTCGTCCCCTGGCCTACCTCGCCGCAGTGGACGACCGGCTCACACATCGCGTCGAGAATCGGGCGAACGTCCTCGACTACCTCCGTTTCGCCACCCGCGAGACCGACCAAGGTGCCGTCCTCGGCGGGCCCCACGGTGCCCGAGACGGGCGCGTCGACGAACCGCCCGCCCGCCTCGGTCACGAGGTCGGCGGCCGCCATCGTCTCCGCGTAGCCGATGGTGCTCATCTGGACCACCGTGGTGTCCTGGTCTACCCCTTCGAGCACGCCGAGGTCGCGTTCGAGCAGTTCGGCCACGGCGTCGCCGTCGCTGACGATGCAACAGACCACGTCGGCCCGTTTGGTGAGGTGTTTCGGCGAGTCGGCGACCGAGACGCCCGCCTCGGCGAAGGGCTGTTCGCGGTCGGTCGTCCGGTTGTAGACGACGAGGTCGAAGCCCGCGTCGTCGAGGTTCCACGCCATCGGTGCTCCCATCGCACCCAGTCCGATGAAACCGACTGTCGTCATGCCGCTGGGTTCGTCGGCGAGCGTCTTGAATCCCCGGCGAGTTCCGACTGAACGAACGGACTGACCCGCCGAACATCGCGAACCCGGGGGTTTTGCACAACCCCGACGGGCGCGTATCAATCAAGTTTATACCCTGGGAATCCACCCACTGTACGTCATGGCAGACATCGAAGTCACCAGCGCGTGCGAGGACGGGTACACGGTCGAGAGTGTCATCAACGGCGAGTGGGAGCTCATCGTGGACGCGCTCTCCAACGACGGTCCCTCGCCCAACGAGGTCCTGGCGGCCGACTACGCCTCCTGTTACATTCCGGCGCTGCGCGTCGCCGCGGGGAAGTACAACTACGACGACATCGGCGAGGTCGAGATCGAGGTCGCCGCCGACCTCGACGAGGACGACGACCTGGAGAGTATCGCCTTCGACGTCGAGGTCGAGGCGTCGCTGGGCGACGAGGAACAGGACATCGTCGAACTCGCCGAGGACATCTGTCACGTCCACTCCGCGCTGACCGAGGAACTGCACGCCGACATCAGCATCGAGAGCGGCGTCTGAAAGGCTACTGCGTGGCGGTGGGACCGGGCGCCGGCGGGACGGACGTGGCCGAGGCCCGTGTCTGCGGTCGGAAACGCTCTTTTGCACGGCCTTCGAACTCGACGTATGACCGACGACTGGACCGGCCGCATCGCCGGCGAGCGGATGACGGTCGACAGGCAGTTTACGGACCGTGTCGAGGCCTCCTCCTTCTCGAACCAGCAGTGGGGGCTCGTAATGACCGCCGTCGAGTTAGAGATAGACGGGCCGGACGACCCCGAGACGGCACAGCTGGTCGCCGACACGTCGAAGCTGCCGTCGATTATGCCGGAGCTAGACAAGGTCGGCAAGGGCGCGCCGATGGGCGGCCAGCCCGCGGCCGACTCCGGGGAGTCCAGTGGCGGCTTCCTCGACGGGGTGAAAGCGGCGCTGGGGCTGGCCGGCGGTGACGGGTCGGACGACCGGACGGCGGAGGCGGCACAGCTCGCACAGGCGTACGCCGACGAGCTACAGGCGGAACTCGAATCGAACGGGCGCTGGGAGAGCGTCTGCACACAGGCGAGCGGCTAACGGCCGGTCGTAACGGTTACCACACCGACCGCACGCTCGCGGTGGGGTTCGAGTGTGCAGACGGGGTCGCCGGCGTCGTCAGTACTCGTCGCCGCCGTGGAACAGCGTCAGCTCCTCGGCCTCGTAGATGTTGATGAGTTCGGTGACGAGTTCGTCGTAGGACTCCTCTTCCTCCCGGAGCCCATCGAGACGGCGAACAGTCTCCTCGTCGAGTTCTACTGTCGGCATGAAATCACCTTGGCTCCCCAGCTACATAACCCCGCTGGAGCGGGCAGAAACGAACACGGATGCGAGTAAAAAATCAAAACCGAAATCTGTTAATGTGCCTTCTGGGTAGTTCCTCCCCATGCGACCTCTTGGAGATTCACCCCTCGTTCGTAACGACAAGACGCTCGTTCTGGCACACGACCACGGAGTCGAACACGGCCCCAAGCAGTTCGCGGGGGTCGAGGAGCGACTGGACCCCAACACGATATTCGAGATGGCGACCCACGACGCCGTCACCGCGCTCGCAGTGGGGAAGGGGCTGACCGAGACGTACTACCCGAGCTACAAAGACGACGTGAACCTCCTCGCGAAACTCAACGGCGGCTCCGACCTCTGGATGGGCGACCCGTACTCCGCCCACAACTGGACGGTCGACTACGCCGCCGAGCTCGACGTCGACGCCATCGGCTACACTATCTACCCCGGCGTCAACAAGGAGCCGGAGATGTTCGAGGACTTCCGCCCGGTCCAGGAGTCGGCCCGCGACCACGACCTCCCCATCGCCTTGTGGGCCTACCCGCGCGGGCAGGCGGTCAAGGAGCACCGCAGCAAGGAGATAATCGCCTACGCCGCCCGACTCGGCCTCGAACTGGGCTCTGACTTCACGAAGGTGAAGTACCCGCGCAGCAAGGAGAACATGGAGTACGCCGTCAAGTCGGCCGCCGACAACCGCGTGCTGCTTTCGGGCGGGTCGAAAGCGTCGGACCGCGAGTTCCTCGAACTCGTCGAGGACTGCATGGACGTCGGCGTCGCCGGCCTCGCCGTCGGCCGCAACGTCTGGCAGCGCGAGAACCCCTACGAGATGCTCGACATGCTCGAAGCGGTCGTCTTCGAGGGCGCGAGCGCCGACGACGTGCTGTAGATGGACGACGCGACGCGGCGGGCCGTAACCGCCGCCCGCGAGCAGTTCCCGGGGCCCGAGGCGGTCGAGACGGGGAGAGTCGTCTTCGGCTTCGACGGCTATCTCGACCGCGTCCGCGAGGTCGTCGCCGACCGGACGGACCCGACCAGCCACGAGCGACTGCCGACGCTGTCGGGCTTTCGCGACCGCGTCGACCGGTCCGTCGAGGAGGAGAGTTCCCTCTCCTTCGAGTGGCTGGAAAACGGCCGCCGGACCGGCGGCCACACCTGCCACCTGGCCCGGGCGTTCGGAACGTGGGCGTTCGAACCGACGCTCGTCGGCATGTACGGGGACCCAGTCCACGAGAGCTTCGAGGTCGAGTTCGGCGAGTACGACCTCGTGACGCTGGGCGAACCCGGCGTCACCGACGCCGTCGAGTTCGACGACGGGAAGCTGATGCTGACCGAAATCGGCGACACGATGACCCTCGACTGGGCCGGGCTGGCGGACCGTCTGGGCCACGAGCGACTGCTCGACCGACTGGAGGGCGCGGCGCTGCTGGGCGTCGGTTACTGGTCGGAGACCCCGTTCCTCCCGGACGTGCTGGACGGGCTCGCGGCCCGCTGGGACGACATCGAGGCTCCGCCCGAGACGGTGCTCGTCGATCCCGGCGACGTGCGCAAACTCGACCGCGACCGGCTGCGTGCGGGCCGGGAAGCCATCGGCCGACTGGACGAGGTGACCGACGTCGTGGTGTCGGCGAACCGCGCCGAAACCGGCGTCCTCGCCGACGCCTACGACGAAGCGGCCGACCGCTCCTTCGAGGCCGCGGCCGAGGAGGTCTACGGTGCGCTCGCACCCACGTGGTTCGTCGGCCACGGCGTCGACCGCTCGGTCGTCGTCACCGGAGCCGGCACCGACAGCGTGGCCGTGCCCGCCGTCGACGAGCCCGAGATGACGACCAGTTCGGGCGACCACTTCAACGCCGGGCTGGCGCTCGGCGTCATCTCGGGACTCGGCCCGTCGGCCGCGGTCGTCCTCGGTAACAGCGTCGCCGGCCACTTCGTCCGCACCGCCGACCAGCCCTCCCTCGACGAGGTCAGCGCCTTCGTCGGCGACTACCTGTCGAAGTTCTGAGCGGGGCCGTCGGTCCACCTCTCGGCCGGACCGTAACCGGCCGCCGATGGCGGGAACTCCGGTCGGCTGTCACGCGCCGGTAGACCGCGCTCGCGTCACCCACCGCGTTAAATTTTGCCGGCCGACGAGGGGAAAACACATATCCGTCGGCGTTCCAGCCTCGTGTATGATCGACGAGACTGTCGCGGAGATAGAGGACATGCAGACACACAGTTCCTCTGTCGTCGCGGTGAAGGCGGCGACGGCGTTACGGGAACTGACCGACAGGGAGTTCCACACCGTCGAGGAGTACGTCCGTACGTTGGAGCGCAACAGCCGCGCTCTGCGGCGGGCGAACCGGTCCCACGCGTCGCTACACACCACACAGCGGGAAATCGTGGAGACCGTCGCCGACGGCGACCCGGCGGACGTCTCGGCGGCGAAGGGGCTGACCGTCGAAGCCATAGAGCGCGTGGTAAGCGAGGTGGAGGCGGCGAAAGACCGGGCCGCCTCCCGCGGAGCGAGACAGCTGGCCGACGACGACGTGCTCTTCACCCACGACTTCTCCTCGACGGTGCTCGCGGCGATAGCGGAGGCAGTCGAGGACGGCGCGACCTTCGACGTGTACGTCTCCGAGTCGCGGCCCCGCTATCTGGGGCGGAAGATGGCGCGAAAGCTCGGCGGCTACGACGGCGTCGATGTGACGCTACTCGTCGACGCCGCGTCCGGCCACTACCTCGAGGAGTGCGACCGCGTCGTCGTCGGGATGGACTGTATCGTCGACGAGACGCTGTACAACAGAATCGGGACGTATCCGCTCGCGACGGCGGCGGCCGACCAGGGCGTCCCGATGACGGTCATCGGGGCGGACTCGAAGTTCGTCGACGGGGCCTTCGCCTTCGAGAACGAGGTCCGCTCGCCCTCGGAGGTCCACCGCGAACCGGCCGACGAGTTCACGGTCGGGAACCCGGCCTACGACGCGACACCGCTGTCACTGCTCGACTCGATAGTCACGGACAGAGAGACACACGACCTGTAGCGACGTCAGTTCTCGTCGGGGCGGCTACTGATAACTGTGTGACACCACGGACAGCTGTAGGTGCGCTCACCGTCGGTCTGTTCGACGTCCCAGTCGCCGGTGACCGGGCTCTCGTGCCCACAGGACGGGCAGAAGAGCATCGCTTTCTGTCGGGTTTCCGGGGGTGGCGTCGTGGCAGTCGCGTGCGCGGGGAGCGTCTTGATGGAGGTCATCACCCGAAACGAGGTTCCGGAAGGTAAAATAAGTGTTGGCAAACTGTTTGATTATTCACGCACAACCCCTACGTCTTGCAGTAATAATCGGTAAAGATACAGTGACAACCGTACTCACATGTACATTCGGTCGTCCGGCATCGCCCGCTCGTCCGTCGATTCGATGCGTTCCGCGAGCGCCCGATACTGGGCCTCGACGGTGGCGGCGAAGGTCTCCAGGGGTCCGGTGTCGACGTCGATGTCGTGGGTCTCGGTCAGCGCCCGCAGCAGTCGAATCGCCGCCGCCGCGTCGGGCGCCTGCGGATGGGCCGGCGTCGTGAACACCCCGACCGGGCGTTCGTCGTCGCCGATGCCGTCGGCCACCAGCTCGGCCGTGACGCCGTCGAGAAAGCCGTTGCCCATCGGGCGGATATCGCTGTCGGCGAGATACCGGTCGCGGTAGTCCTCGGTCGCGATGTAGAACGGCACGTGGTCCTCCGGCCCGTGCGCGACCGGAACGCCCGAGAGCACGGTGAGGCTCTCCGGCCCGAGGGCGTCGTACAGCGCTCCGACGGCGTCGGCGACCGTCTCGGCCGAATCGACGGGGACGATTCGCTCGCCGACCACGACGCCCAGTGACCGTGCTTCGTCCACGTACAGCCGCGTGTGGTGGCGCGGGACGCCCGCCTCGAACGGCGTGATGAACGGCGGCCCGGACGCGACGAGATGGCCCGCCTGCGTCATCGAGAGCTGGTCCGAGAGGTAGTCGACGGCGGTCAATCCGGCCAGTCCGTACTCGGTGAAGCCGACGACGAGCGTGTCGATATCGGCAGTTCCGTCGGTCAGTTCGAACCGCGGTTCCGGACCGCTAGCAGTGGTCATGGATACCACTTTGCCACCGGCGGCCAAGCCTTTTTCGAGGGGGAACGCTTTTCTCGCGTGACCAACCACTGTGTTCCATGCATTCCGGTCGCGTCTTGCTTTTGCAGACGACGCCAACTGCGACACCGGCCGGAGCCGCTCGGACATCGGAGGTGACCCAGACGCTCCTGTCGTGGCTGCCGTTTGTTGTCGACCTGTGGGTGGCCCGCCTGCTCAGTACGGCCATCATCGTCGCGCTGGCGTGGGGCGTCTCCCGCCTCGTCGTCCAGCTGTTCGGGCGGCGTATCGCCCAGTGGTTCCGCCGTCCGAGCCTCACTCGGATGGCGCTTCGGGGCATCCGTGTCGCCATCTACGCCTTCGGGTTCCTGTCGATACTGGGCGTCTGGGGCGTCAAAATCACCGACATCGGGCTGTCGGTGGCCGTCTTCTCGGCCGTGGTCGGTGTCGTCGTCGCCCCCATCGTCGGGAGCTTCATCTCCGGCGTGTTCCTGCTCGCCGACCAGCCCTACGAGATCGGCGACATGATAGAGCTCGCCGACCGGGACCAGCGCGGGTTCGTCGAGGATATCACGCTGCGCCACACGAAGATTTTCACGCTCGACAACTCGTTTCTGGTCATCCCCAACGGGACGATGCGCGAACGGGACGTCATCAACTACTCCGCGGAGGACCCGCGGATGCGGCTCTCGCTCGACGTGCTGGTCACCTACGAGAGCGACATCGCGGAGGCCCGGAGCATCGTCGAACGGGCGGCCCGGGAGGTCGACAACGTCATCGGCGGCGGGCCGGACATCCGCGTCGGCGCGGCCCGCTATCCCGCCGCACCGACGGCCTACATCAACAACTACGCCGACCACGGGGTCCTGTTGACCCTCCGGTACTGGGTCACCGAGCCCTACAAGCTGCTGGCCGCACGCTCGAAGGTCCAGACGAACCTCTGGACGCTGATGGACGACGCCGACGTCGAAATCGCGTACCCGCACTCCCATCTGTACTTCGACGACACCAGCGGGTCGATGCAGGTGTCGATGGCGGAGCAAGCGGGCCAGACGGCGGACGCGCCGCGGGGCGAACCGGCCCGTGGCCCGGTGTCGCCTCAGTCCTCGGACGCCGACGGGGAGTGACGCGCCGGCTGACCCGACGGGCTCACGGTGACGATGTCGCAGTCGAGTTCCTCCCGCAGGAAGTGCTCGATGTCTGGGTCGTCGACGAGTCTGCGGACCATCTCCCGCCAGCGGCTGGCCTGTTTCGTCCCGATGACGACCACGTCGGCACCGCTCGCGGCGACCTCGTCGAGGATAGTCTCCTCGACGAGCATCCCCGAACGGACGATGTAGCGGCTCCGCGGGACGTGACCGAACTTCTCCTCGACGGCCCGTTTGAGGGCCGCCCGCGACACGCGAGAGCTGTTCTGATAGAGATTGACGTGGAGGACGGTGAGGTCGGCGTCCTCCTCGTCTGCGAGCTTGATTGCCTCGGCCAGCGTCCGACTGGAGTCTTTCGTCAGTGGGTAGCGGACCGGGACCACGACCTGTGGCATTACTTTTGCTTCGATATCGGGGGGTAAAACCCTAGCGGCAGGAGGAACCTCGGTCCGCCGGGCTCGCGAGCCCGGCGTGGGGTTCCGTCAGTTCCATACGGACTCGTCGCGGAGAGCCGGTATGGAACTGGCCGGGGAGCTCCGCGCCGAGGCCCGCCGGACCGGCGAACGCCGGGTGCTCGTACTGGCCGGCGAGCCAGAGCGGACGCGCGACCGGGCCGTCGACGCGCTCGCCGAAACGGATATCCCGCTGACCGAGACGAGACTGCTCGGCCCGGCGTCGTTTCTCGACTGCGAACGCCACGAGCAGTCCCGCGCGTCCGAGCTGCTGGGCCGGACCCTGAGCGCCGTCGTCCTCGACGCCCACGCCGAACTCAGACCGAACGCGCTGGGGACGGCGGTCGGCGCCGTCGACGGCGGCGGGCTGGTCGTCCTGTTGACGCCGCCGCTGTCGGCGTGGCCCGACCGCCGCGACGCCTTCGACGGCGCGCTCGCGGTACCGCCCTTCGACCGGGACGACGTGACCGGACACTTCCGCCGTCGGCTGGTCGAGACGCTGCGGGCCCATCGCGGCGTCGCTATCGTCGCCGTGGACGCCCGTGGCGACACCGTCGAGCAGCGCGGCCTCACCGACCCGGCGCCGCGACTGCCCCGGCCACCGCCCCGGCCGCCGGCCGACCACGCCTTCGACGCCGCGACGTACGAGGCCTGCCGGACCGACGACCAGCGGGACGCGGTCCGTGCCTTCGAGGCGCTCACCGAGCCCGGCCGGGCGGTCGTCGTCGAGGCGGACCGCGGCCGCGGGAAGTCGAGCGCCGCGGGGCTGGCCGCCGCGAACCTCGCGCTCCGGGGCCGCGACGTGCTCGTGACCGCGCCCCAGTACCGGAGCGCGGCCGAGCTGTTCGCCCGCGCGAGCGAGCTGTTCGAGACGCGGGGTGTCGCCGTCGACGCGGAGCCGGCGGCCGAGCCACAACGCCTGACGGTCGCGGCCGAGGGCGGTGGGCGGCTCCGGTATCTGCCGCCCGGACGGGCGGTGGACCTCCCGGACGAGCCCGACGTCGTCGTGGTCGACGAGGCCGCTGCGCTGCCGGTCCGGCGGCTCGAAGCGATGCTCGACGCGCCCTCGGTGGCCTTTACCACCACCGTACACGGGTACGAGGGCGCGGGACGGGGGTTCTCGGTGCGCTTCCGGGACCGCCTCGCCGAGAGCGACCACGCCGTAACCGAACTGACGATGACGACGCCGATACGGTACGCCGACGCCGACCCGGTGGAGGTGTGGGCGTTCCGGGCGCTGCTGCTCGACGCCCGCCCGCCCGTCGAGCCGCTCGTCGCCGACACGACGCCCGAGTCGGTCACGTATCGGCGCCTCTCGGCGACGGACCTGCTCGCCGACGAGCACCTGCTACGGGAGGTCTTCGGCCTGCTCGTCCTGGCCCACTACCGGACCGAACCCACGGACCTCGCGCGGCTGCTCGACGCCCCGAACCTCGAAGTTCGAGCGCTGACCCACGACGTCGAGCCGAGCACCGCGAGGCGATGGTCGCCAGAATCTCGTTCTGACGGCGGCCACGTCGTCGCGGTGGCGCTCCTCGCCCGCGAGGGCGCTCTCGACGCCGAGACGCGCCGCCGGATGTACGACGGCGAGCGGGTCCGCGGGAACATGCTCCCGGACGTGCTCTCGACGCAGTTGCGCGACGAGGCCGCGGGCGTGCCGGTCGGCCGGCGCGTCCTCCGTATCGCGACCCACGACGCCGTCCGCTCGCGGGGGCTGGGCTCGCACCTGTTGAGCGAGGTCCGCGCGGAGTTCGCCGACGCCGTCGACTGGCTGGGCGTCGGGTTCGGGGCGACGCCCCGGCTCGCGCGGTTCTGGCGCCGGAACGGCTACCGGACGCTCCACCTCTCGACCTCCCGGAACGACCGGAGCGGGGAGTACTCCGCCGTCATGCTCGACCCCTGCTCGGCGGCGGGCCGGGAGCTCGCGACCCGACACACCGGCTGGTTCTGTGACCGTATCGTCGCCACCCTCACCGACGCGCTCTCCGACGCGGACCCTGACGTCGTTCGGGCGGTCCTGCGGGCCGTCGACGCCGCGCCCGACCCCGACCTGTCGCCGTGGGAGCGGCGCCTCGTCGCGGGCGTCCCCACCGGCGCGGCCATCCTCGACACCGACCCGGACCCGTTCCGGCGGCTGACGCTGGCGCATCTGGTCGCGCCCGCGGACCCGGCCGCCCTGTCTGACCGCGAGGAGCGCCTGCTGGTCCGGAAGGTGCTGCAGGCCCGCCCCTGGGGCGAGGTGGCCGACGAGCTGGCGTTCGTCTCACAGCGCGAGTGCAAACGGGCGTTCGCTTCGGCTGTCGAAACGTTGACACGGCTCTACTGCGAACGGGGGACATAGTCTCAGTATGTTGGTCACGCTCGATTCGGCGCTGGTCGTCGTCGCCTTCCTCCTGCTCGTCGGCGGCGTCGTCGGCAGTCTGGTCCCGCAGGTCCCCGGCGCGCTCCTCTCGCTCGCCGGTGTGTACAGCTACTGGTACGCGACCGGCGAGCCCGGCATCTGGCTCCTCGTCGGACTCACGCTCGTCGGCGTCCTGACGTGGGTCGTCGACTTCTTCGGCGGCGCCATCGCCGCCCGCGCCGGCGGGGCCTCGACCACGACGGCCGTCCTCGCGGGCGTGGTCGGGCTGGTGCTTTTCTTCTTCACCGGCCCGCTGGGCATCATCCTCGGCGTCGCCGGCACCGTCTTCGCAGTCGAGTTCTACCGCCAGCAGGACGCCCGGAAAGGGCTGAAAGCCGCGCTGGTCACGACCGCCGGGATGCTGGCCTCCAGCGTCGCGCAGGCCGTCCTGACCGGGTCGATGCTGCTGGCGATGCTCGGCGTCGCACTGTTGTGACCGCCTGTGAGGCGCCCGACTGCGAGCGGACCGCGGCGGTCGAACTACACATCCCCTGGCGGGAGAACATGCTCGCCTGTCCGGCCCACGCCCGCGGTTGGGCCGCCAGAGACGGCGTCGTTCCGGAGCCGCTCGACGGCGCCGACGGGGAGCGCTAGAGCTCCCGGGCCAGCATCACCTCGTCGGCGTAGTCGTCCCCGAGCCTGTAGTGGTCCTCCCTGACGGCCTCGGTCTCCCAGCCGTGGGCCTCGAGGAAGTCGATAGCCGACTCGTTCGTCGAGGGAACGGAGTTGTACAGCTTCTCGTACCCCTTCTCGGCGGCCCACTCGGTCCCCCGTTCGAGCAGGCGGCCGCCGATGCCCTGCCCGCGGTACTGCGCGAGGACGCCGACGGTGAGCTCGGCGGTGTGGCTGAGCTTCGCCGTCTCGGGGTGTTTGAGGTGGACCCAGCCGACCACGTCGTCGTCCACGCAGGCGACGAAGAAGATGCGCGACTCCACGTCGTTGTGCCGCAGGATGACCCCCTCGCTGTCGATGACGTCCGCGACCGTTTCGGCGTCGACGTACTCCCCGCTGCCGATGGCCGCGCGAATCGCGCCCACCAGCCCCTTCAGGTCCTCCTGGCGCGCCTGTCGGATGATGACCGCGACCTCCTCGGCCTCGTAGGACTGCGTCTCGGTGTCCTCGTAGGCGATGCGAAGCTCGTCGTCGACCCGAGTTATCATCCCGCCGCGTTGCAGGATGACGAGGTGGTGGCCGAAGGGCCGGGGTTCCATGCCGAGGGCCCGGCGGGCCTTCTCGGCCGAGACGGTCCCGCGCGACTCGACGTACTCGTAGATGTCCCGCCGGTCGGCGTGGTCGAACTGCAGTGGCTCCGTGAGTTCCATGTCCCTCGGTACCACGCCCCACTACGTCAATGGTTGTCGCGGACAGCGTTCGAGGTGGTTTCCAGATGGGGACCTACCGCTCGGGGACGCCCGTAAGCACCGCCGCCACGTCCCGGATGTCGCGCGTGTCCACGAGCAGTTCCGCGGCCGTGCGCACCGGGTAGCTCCCCTCCAGGTCGACGCCGTAGCAGGCCCCGTAGAGGCGGAGCCACCGGTCCAGCGTCGCTTCGAGGCGCTCGAACTCGGCGTCGTCGAACCGGTGCCACGACCCGCCGGTCCGGGCCTCGCAGTAGACCGACACCGTCGGGCCGACACCGGTCCGGAGCAGTTCGAGCGCGCGGGAGTCGTCGGGCGGTTCCGGTTCGAAGCCGTCGGCGACCGCCTCGGCCCGGCGCTCCAGGCGCCGGATGCGCTCGGGGTAGCTCTTCGCCACCCGCCTCACCCCTGCTCGAAGTCGACGCCCTTCCCGCCGGCGGGGTGTTCCCACTCGGTGTCGGCGACGATAGCGCAGGTCCCGCACTCGACGCAGGGCTGGGTGTCGAGGCTGACGAGGCGCTCCTGCTCACCGTTCGTCCGGACCAGTTCGTCGCGGTAGCAGCCGCCGCCGAAGGCCTCGGCGCTGACCGGACAGGCGGTGACCGCCGTCCCCGAGGCGGCGTAGGTGTTGTCGACCAGCCGGATGTGTGGCTCGCCCACGTCGTAAGTGAGGTCACCGATGCGCTCGTCGAGGCCGGGCGGGTCGACGCGGTTCTCGGCGTCGATTTCCTCCCCCAGCTCCGCCGCGATGACCGTCGGCAGGGTGACGTAGGGCAGTGCGGTGTCGGGTATCATCGCGACGAGCCGGGGGGAGTTGTAGGCCCGTTCGAGGAGCCCGCCGGCCGCGCGGACGCCGAGGCGACCCACGGGCGAGTCGGCGAGCGCGGTCGCCACCTCGTCTACCACGTCGAGTTCGCCGAGCCGACCGACCACGCCGTAGCTGCGCGGCCGCAGCTTCGCCATGACGCCCTCTTCGCGGAGTTTCCGCTCGTAGAGCTCGCCCGCCCGGTGGGGGTCTCCCCGGGAGCGGGCGTCGGCGAACGCTTCGGCGGCCAGCGCGCCCGCCGTGACGGCGTGGTTCATCCCCTTGATGATGGGGCCCTGGGCCTGCATCTGGCCGGCGGCGTCGCCGACGAGGACGAGGCGGTCTTCGTGGGGCGACTCGTGAGCGACCTTCTTCGAGTCGGGGACGAGCTTGGCGCTGTACTCGCGCTCGTGATACTCGTCGCCGAGCCACTGGGCGAGCAGCGGGTGGGTCAACAGGTTGTCCAGCAGCTCCTGTGGTTCGGCCCGCTCGTCGGCGATGGAGTCCAGGTGGAACACCGTCCCGACAGAGAGCGACGCCTCGTTGGTGTAGAGGAACCCGCCGCCCCTGACGCCGTCGAAGAGGTCGCCCGAGAACAGGTGGGCCTGTCCCTCGTCGTCGTCGATACCGAACCGCTCGTCGACGACGTCAGGCTCCATCTCCACGACGGCTTTGACGCCCTGGAACCACTCCTCGGCGTCGTCCCAGTCCATCAGCCCGGCGTCGCGGGCGAGTTCGGAGTTGACGCCGTCGGCCGCGACGACGACGTCGGCCGCTATCGGTTCGAGCTCTTCCGTGGTGACACCGACGATTTCGCCGTTCTCGCGGAGCAGCCCCGTCACGTGTATCTCCGTCAGCAGTCCGCCGCCGGTCTCGCGGGTCAGTTCGTGGACCCGGTCGGCGAGCCACGAGTCCATCGGCCGGCGGAGCACCGAATCCGCCCACGCCGTGTCGTGGTGGTGGAGGTCGCCGATGTCGAACGTCTTCACCCGGTTGCCGGCGACGTTGTGGATGTAGTTCTCGGTGACGGGCCGCTCGGTGGCCGCCTCGCGGAAGCCGGGGAACAGGCCGTCGATGGTGTAGGGGGCGGACGCCTCGGCGTAGAGCACGCCCCCCGAGACGTTCTTCGAGCCGGCGTCGACACCGCGTTCCAGCACGAGCGTCTCGACGCCGTTCCGGGCGAGGGCGGCAGCCGCCGCGGCGCCGCCCGGGCCACAGCCGACGACGACGGCCTCGTACTTCTCAGTCATCGCTGGCCTCCGCCACCGGGGCCAGTCGCCCGGCCTCGACGGCCTCGGTCAGCCGCGGCAACACCTCGAAGAGGTCGCCCTCGACGAAGTAGTCCGAGAACTCCCTGATATCGGCCTCGGGGTCCGTGTTGACCGCGACTATCGTGTCCGACTCGTCGCAGCCGACCTTGTGCTGGATGGCTCCGGAGATGCCCGCCGCGACGTATATCTCCGGTTCGACGACCTGCCCGGACTCCCCGATCTGGCGCTCCTCGGCGACGTAGTCCTCGACGTGGCTGTCGAAGGCATAGGAGGAGGTGATGACGCCCCGCGAGAGGCCCAGGTCGGCGTCCTCGAAGGCGTCCACGAGGTCAAGCGCCAGCTCGATACCACGGGTCGGGTCGTCACCGATGCCCCGCCCGACGGCGACGACCACGTCGTGGCCCGACAGGTCGACGCCGCCGTCGAGCCGTTCGGCGTCCGTCACCTCGACCTCGAACCAGTCCGCGTCCAGCGACATCTCGTACTCGACGACCGCCGCCTCGCGCCCGGGCTCCGGCTCGGGGACGTCGAAACTGCCCGGAATGACGCTCGCGCCCTGCGGGTGGAAGTCCCGGTCGGGCTTGTCGATACAGAGGATAGTCGAGTACTCGAACCCCGAGAAGTCCGGCCGCTTCATGTGCATGACGCGCTCGAACTCCGTCTTGTCGCCCGCCGTCCCGACCTTCGCCGGGTTCGATATCATCTCGCTCTCGATGTACAGCCCCGAGCAGTCGGAGGCCAGTCCGGAGTCGAGCGCGCCCTGGACCAGCGCCGAGAGGTCCCGACCGTTGTTCGTCGCCGGGAACAGCGTGTAGCGGGGCTCGTGGTACGCCTTCCAGTCGACGGACGCGTGGCCTTCGCTCGCGAGTCCGCCGCCCGCTCGCATCATGTCGACGACGATTTCGGTGTACGGTGTGTGGCGGAACCGCTCCAGCCGCTCGTCCTCGTGGTAGACCACGAGGTCCGCGCCGTGGGCGACGACCGCCTCGACGTGGTCGCTGGCGTCGGCGCCGACGAGGACGGCGACGACCCGTTCGTCGCTCTCGTAGCGCCGATTGTACTCGTCCATCAGTTCGCGTGCCTTCCCGAGCATCTCGCGGGAGACGTCGACCAGTTCGCCGGCCTGCGTCTCGCAGTACACCCACATGTCGCGGTACTCGCCGTCGACGGTCCCCTCGACCCACTGTTTCTCGTTGGTCGGATGGTCGAGTTCGGGGTGTTTCTCCTCGGGCGGAACGGTCTCGACGGGTTCGTCGCGTTCTTCGCTGCCCTCGACCGACTCGATTCGGTTCGCTATCTGCGTGACGGCGCTGTCGCGGTCCCGTCCCTCGCGCTCGCGTTCGAGGAGGGTCCGCAGCGTCTCCGCGTCGTCGATGTCCCGGACCATGTTGGCCACGTCCGCGACGGACAGCTCGGTGAGGTCGGCCGCTTCGGGGCGGCTCTCGCCCTCCTCGACGGTCTCGGCTTTCTCGATGCGGTCCTCGATGAGGCGAATCACCGGCGCCCGGTCCAGCCCGCCGGCCTCGGCGGCCAGCAGCTCCCGCAGCACCTCGGGGTCTTCGATGTCCTTCAGCATCGGTCCCAGCTCGGCTATCTCGTGGTCGGAGAGGTCGATATCCGGCATCGTCAGTCACCCGCCGCGTGTGGGAGGAGCTCGTCCACGACCGGTTCGAGCGCGCCGGGGTCCGCGCCGTCGACCACCGTGGCCTCGCGCTCGGCGGGCGCCTTCGGGATTGGGTCGACGCCGGCGACGATGGTCGGGGAGCCGTCCAGCCCGATGTAGTCGGGGTCCAGATTCAGCTCCTCGTGGTCCCACACCGTCAGGTGGTCCTCGAACTCGTCGGCCCGCGCCCGTGTCGCGGCCCGGCGGTCCTTGTGTTCGAGCCGATGGCCCGCCGTGCGATAGGTGGGCTCGAACTCGGGGTCGGCCATGACGAAACAGGGCAGCGGCGCCTCGACGGTCTCTATCTCGGTCACGTCGCCGTCGACGAGCCGTTCGGCGGTGAGCCGCCCCGCGTCCTCGTCCACCGACAGCGAGACGACGTGGGTCACCATCGGCCAGTCCAGACAGTAGGCGGTCTGGGGCCCGGTGTGACCGGTCTCCCCGTCGGCGGTCTTGAACCCCGCGAAGACGAGGTCCGGCGGTTCCGCCAGATGCTGGAGGCCCGTCGCGACGGTCATGGCCGTCGCCCAGGTGTCCGCCGCCCCCATCTCCCGGTCGGAGAGGAGATAGCAGTCGTCGGCGTAGACGTCGCGCATTCCCTCCCGCAACACGTCCTCGTACCCCGGCGGACCCATGCTCATCAGCGAGACGGTCCCGCCGTTGCGGACGGTCGTCTGGAGCGCCGCCCGCAGCGCGTGTCGGTCGTTCGGGTTCATCACCGTGGGCGTCTTGCCGCGTTCGAGGTGCCCGTCCTCGTCGAAGGAGACCTGCCCTTCGCGGAAGTCGGGGACCCCTTTGGTCAGAACTACCGTGTGCATAGATATCACGCCTCTCGGTAGATACGTCGCCCCGTAATGTTAATAAATCTACATGCGAGTTACGTACCGAAACGGACGAGGAGAGCGGAGAGAGCGAGCGATTAGAGACGGCCCGCGCGACCGGGGTCGACGTCGATGGCGTCGACCGGACAGACGTCGACACACAGCATACAGTCGATACACTGGTCCTCGTGGGTCGGGTCCGCCTTGATCTCGCTCTCGGGGTGGTCCGGCGTGTCCACCCACTCGAACACGTCGACGGGACAGTCCTCCAGACAGGCGCCGTCGGCCAGACAGATGTCGAAGTCGACGGCGACGTGGGTCCCGTGGATACCGAGTGTCTCCGGTTCCTCGACGGGTCCCCAGACGTTGTGACCCTCGTGTTGTTCGACTACCTCGCGACTCGTCTCGAACTCCGGGTCGATGGCCATGGTGCTAGACACTCCATCTGGCACGCACTTAACTCTTCGAACGCGGGACTGCGAGCCGCTGGTTCACATCGGGGCCCCACGCTGTCGGTGGGTACCGACCACCGCGTTTCAGTTCTCGTCTTCCCGCACTTCCAGCCCCCGGACCTCGTCGGGAGCGAGGCGCCACACAGTTATCTCTTCGATGCCCTCGGCCCGCTCGAAATCCGTCGAGAACCAGGCGTTGTCGTCCAGCGTCTCGACGGCGCCGTCCCACTCGCTGCCGTCCCGGTCGAGCGCACGGACGGACCCCGTCACAGCGATCGACTGCCAGTCGAAGCGGCCGCCGATGTCGGTCACGAGCAGGCGCGCCCGCTGGCCGTCCTCGACGAACTCGAACTTCGTGTTCGCCGGGCTATCGCGTATGAGCGCGAGGAACACGTCCGCGCCGTCGTAGCCGAAGGAGACGGGAATGCTGTAGGGCTCGTCGCCCTCGGCCAGCGAGAGGACGCCCCAGCCGGCGTCTGTCAGCAGTCGGTCGATGTCCCGCTCGTCCATCGGCGTCCCCATCCACTGCCCGTATGTCTCTGTCGGCATACGTCACTGTACTAACTGGAACGGCATAACGTGTCGCCAGCCGACCGTGGACGGCCCCCTCTCAGCGCATGCCCGGTGGCGGGCCGTCGTCGCCGAAGTCGTCGTCGTCGTACTCCTCTTCGAGGTCGATACCGGCCTCCTGTCGCCGCCGTCTGACCGCCTGCAGCTGGCGCCAGTAGTACACCGTCCCCACGCCGCCGACGACGACGGCGATGGCGGCGAGCCCGCCGAAGATGTAGAGGTCACGTTCGAGGTAGAACCGGAGCCGTATCGCCCGCGCGTCCACGGGTTCGTCCCACGTGACGGTCATCCGATTGGTCGTGGCGTTCGTCTCCGTCTCGTAGCCGCCGGGCGTGACCTGCGAGAGCAGCGGAATCCCCACGCGTCGGCCCGGCGGAAGCGTCACCGAGTAGTTGTAGCCGGACGCGTAGGTCGGCGTGGAGAAGGACTTGCCCTGACGCGGCGCGCTGTAGGCGACCTGCCCGCTGCTGTTGTTGGGCAGTCGGATGATAGTAGAGCGGCCGGTTCGGTCGGCAGTGAGCGAGGAGTTAGCCGGGCTGATGACGGTCCCGTTGTCGTAGCGGAACCGCAGGGCGCTGACCGGGACGCTCTCCTCCCGACCGAGGTCGTCCCGGTTGTAGATGGTGAACGTGGAGTTGTCCGGAATGTCGTACACCGCTCTGTAGGAGGTTCGATTGAGCGTTAGCGAGGCGTTCGCCTCGGTGTCCCAGTCGTAGCTCGCGTTCTCGTTCAGCTGGTCCGAGTCGACCTCTTCGGGGCCGAAGATACCGGTACAGCCGGCGAGTCCGACCAGCGCGAGGACGGCAAGCAGTGCGAGGATGCGACGTTGCATATCAGGGAACGACGGCGAGTAGTTCCGACGGCATGAACCGGCCGATGTCGGCCAGCAGGCCCGGGGCGTCGGTGTCCGGGTTGCAGATGATGCTCATCTCCAGCAGTCCGAGGCGTTCGACGGTGACGATATCCTGGGCGTGACCGGACTTGTTGACCGTCGCCCGCACCTCCGAGCGTGTCGCGCTGTTGGTGTTGACGCGACCGTTACCGTGGTCGCCGCCCCGTTTCCAGTCGTAGAGGCGGTCGACCTCCTCGTCGGCCAGTCGGGGCTCGTCACCGGCGACGAACCGCATCGAGAGGTGCTGGACGAGGCCGAACCGCTTGCGAATCTGGTGTGGGGTCCCCTGTCCGAGGTCGAGGTTCGCCGCCGGAATCCGCACGTCGCCAGCCGGCCCGGCGTCCAGCACGAACCCGTCGTCGTCCCAGCTATCTAGCGTGCCGACGTAGGTGTCGCCGGCCTCGTGGGTCGGCACGACCTCGCCGAACTCCTCGCGCAGGATATTCCGGGCGACCACGGCGTCGGGGCCCTCCACCGTGACGACCGGGAAGTCGTCATCCCGGTGGCCGATCTCGAACTCCACGTCGAGGTCACCGAACCGGTCGTTCACCAGCCCGCGCAGGCCGTCGAGCGCACGGTCACGGGCGTCGCCCGTCACGTACACTTTGGAACCAAGGACGACCATCAGGCCTCGGCTTCCACGTTTAGTTCCGAGCGCAGTTCGTCGATCCGGTTCTCCATCGCCGTCACGAGGCGGGTGTTCTCCATCGCCTCGACCTGGTTGCCACACTCGGGGCACTCGAAGCCGAACTCCATGGCCTCGCCGAACTCGAATCGGATGCCACAGTGCTCACAGAGGTAGAACTCGTTGTTGCGCTCGTACTCGCGGCGCTCTTCGAGCCCCTCCAGCAGCCGGTACATCTCCTCTTCGAGCTGTTCGGGGATCTCCTCGTACTCGAACGTCCACAGGTACGTGAGCCACCCCGAGTCCTCGTCGCGGAGCCGGCGATAGGCCGCCAGGTCGTTCTCGTAGAGAATAAAGAGCGCGCGGCGAACGTCGTTCAGTTCGAGGCCCAGTTCCTCGGCCAACTCCTCGTCGGTCACCTCGCCGTCCGGCGGCGCGGCGGCGACCGGCATCCCTTTCGGTCCGACCAGCTCGTGGAGGTACTTCTGTATGACGGGGTCCTCCAAGAGGTCCTCAAAAGCCATTACCGTGTTGTCGGGGGGTCACGTGGTTAAAACCTCCGGGTCTCTGACGGTGCCAGCGCTCCGCGGCTCGCAAGCGCGAGGCGGTCGCCGGCTACTCAGCCCACGGTCCGACATCCGCGTACCGACCGAGCAGCCAGCCGACGGCGAACGGAGTCAGGACCGCCAGGCAGGCCAGTCCGACCCATCTGGTCGGCGGCGGTTGCAGCGCCATGTAGACGAGATAGATGGGACCGAGCAGTAGGATAATCCGCGATGTCAGCGTCGAGGGGTCGCCGAACACGGGCCGCTACCCCTCCAGTGAGGCGGCGGGCTCACGTCCCATCGTCGGCGTCCTCCGGGTCGATAACCTTCTTGCCGGTCTCCATCGGGACGACGACCTGGTCCGGGTCCTGCCAGTCGCGGTCGAGTTCCGCGCCCCCGTAGAGCCGGTCGAGGAAGACGGCCAGCGAGGCGATTTCGGAGTGGGGCTGGTTCGTCACGCCGACGTTGTAGTCGGCCCGCTCGTACACCTCGAAGGGGACCTTCTCGGCGCCGACGACCACGAGCAGTGGCTCCGCGTCGTGGGCCGCGCGGATATCGCCCTCCACGTCCTGTATCGGTTCGCCGTACATCGTCAGGTGGACGACTGTCCCCGCGAAATCGCGGATGCGCCGCTTTGGCTCGTCGGTCGTCTCCACGTCGAACGGGCCGCCAAAGCGGTCCGTGATGTCGACGACGGTGTCGGCCCGACTGCTGGCCGCACCGGCGAGGACGACCCTGTCAGCGCCCAGCGCCCGGGCGGTCAGACCGACGTGCGTCGTGATCCGTTCGTCTCTCCCGGGCCGGTGGCCCAGTCTGAGCACTGTCACGCTCTGGCTGTCTCTCATTGTCCCCTCGCAGCTTCGATAGCCTCTTTGACGGGGTCGTAGGCGATTTCTTGCCACTCCACGGGAGCGCCGTCGACGAAGATAGCGGGCGTCCCCTGCACGCCCCGGTCGACGCCCAGCGCTCTGTCGGCGGCGACGGTCTCGTCGTAGCGCCGCTCTGTCGCCCCCGTTCGGACCGTCTCAGCGGCCACACCGAGCCCGTCGGCCTGTGAGCCATACGTTTCCGACCCGAGGCTGTCCTGGTTCCGAAAGAGCCGCTCCGAATAGCGGAAATACGCCTGGTCGCCGGCTTCGGCCTGCACCGTTCTGGCGGCGTTTGCGGCCTGCCAGGAGTCGCGCTGGTCGACCGGGATGGGGTAGTCGTGGAACTCGTACCGGACCTGGTCCGTTTCGAGATAGTCGGCGGCGAGCTGGGGGAACACCTCTAAGGAGTACGTTCCGCAGTGCGGACAGGCGTAGTCCTCGAAGGCAGCGACGGTCACGTCGGCGTCGGGGTCGCCGGCGACCGGCGACGGCAGCGGTTGCCCGCCCGTCGGCGTCGTCGACTCGGCTATCGTGCCGAGCTCCGGCGACTCGCTCCCGCTATCGCCCCCGAGGCAGCCGGCGGTCGCCGCCGCGAGCGCGACGCCCCCGGCGACGAACTCTCGGCGTGTCGGAGTCTTCATACGCGATTCTCAGCCGGGGAGATATAAAACGGCGTTGTCATCGCGGGACCCGACGCCCACGGCTGACAGCGGCGGCGGTGACCGCGGCGATCGAGTGACCCCCTCCTCCAGTTCGCGCTTCCCGACAGGCTGTACGGGCACAGCGGTTTCCGGTGGCTATTATACGGCCGCTCGTAGATGACACCACATGGACGTAGCGTCACGACTGTCGGATATCGGGACCGAGCGCGCGCTGTTCGCGCTCGGGGCGGTGATAACCGGTGTGTTGACGATACTCGTGTTTCTCTCCGGAAATGACGACCAGGGGGCCCTCTTCGGGGTGTTTTCGATCTATCTCGGCGGTGCAGCGACACCCGCAATCAGGAACAGCGTGCCCGACTACAAGCGCACCGGCGCGATCGCTCTCGGCGGTGTCGGCGTGATCGCTATCCTCATGGGAACCCAGTCCGGGCTCCCGGTGCTGTTCGTCATCGGCGCCATCGCGGCGCTCATGAACCTCTTTTGAGCCGGGTCAGGCCGGATACGTGCCTGTCAGCTCCGCTTTCCCGACCATGTGACCGCTGGCCGCGTCGTAGATGTCGTCTTTCGTCGCGTCGGCCGGGAGGTCGAGCTCCGTATCGAGCGCGTACAGCAGGAAGCGATAGCTGTGTTCCCTGTCCGGAGGGTTCGGCCCGCCCCAGCCGGCCTCGCCGTAGTCGTTCTGTCCCTCCGTCGCACCCTCGGGCGTCGTCCCCTCGGGAATGGACTCGGTGTCCGGCGGGATCGACCAGCAGAGCCAGTGGTTCCACACTTTCCCGGCCGGCTCCTGCGCGTCGGGGTCGTCGACTATCAGGAGCAGCGACTCGGCCGCTGACGGGACGTCGCGTATCTCCAGGGGCGGGTTCGTGTTCGCTTCGGTGTACCCGTGCGCCTCGGGGATTCGCTCGCCGTCGTCGAACGCCGGGCTCGACAGTTCGAGGTCGGCCATGGGCAGTGTTGTCGCGCCACAGACAAAAGCCCCGTCCCGGTACCCATTTGTCCGCCGACTGCCAACGCCACCGCGTGCAAGTCGTCGGCTACCGCGCCCGGGTCGATACCCACGCCGCTCTCCTGCTGGCAGCGGACGGTGAGGTGACCACGGAGCGGCTGGACCCGGGGACGGAACTCGCCTATCGGCTCGGCGAGCGCCACTGCGCCGGCGCCGTCGACAGCGTCGCGCCGGACCGAGAGCGGGAAGCCGGCGACACGCTGGTCCACTACGCCTGTGACACCGGCGAGGCGCCCTACTGCGCCGAACACACCAGCCGGTGGCCCTGTGCGCGCTGTACCGGCGACTGCGGGAAACCCGTCGCGGCCTGCGACGAGGAACACGCGGTGTATCTGGCGGCGTTCGCCCCGGAGACCGTGAAAGTCGGCGTCACCCGCTCGTGGCGGCTGGAGACCCGCCTGCGCGAGCAGGGCGCCGACCGCGCGGCCCACCTCCGGACCGTCGCGGACGGCCGCATCGCCCGCCAGATAGAGGCCGACATCGCCGCCGACCTGGGCGACCGGGTGCGCGTGCCGACGAAGATAGCCGGGTTCGCCGAGACCGTCGACAAGGCGCTCTGGGCGGACCTCTGTGCCGAACACGACCCCGTGGAGACCTACGCGTTCGACTACGGCCTCGACCTCGCGGACCGCCCGCTGGCCGAGACGCTGGCGACCGGAACGGTTCGGGGGACCAAAGGACGCGTCGCCGTCGTCGAGAACAACGACACCACCTACGCCGTCGACCTCCGGGACCTGGTCGGGTACGAACTCCTCGAGGGGAGCACCGAGCGGGAGCTGCAGTCCAGTCTGGGCGCGTTCGGATAGATTCGGCTCAGTTCCGGTCACACACAAGACATTTACTGCGTCCCTCCGCCCCCACGGTCGTGCGACGTGAAACCCTCCTCGGCGGCGCTATCGGTGCTGTCGTCCTGACGATGGTCGTCGGTCTAGTCGCGATTCCCGGTGCCCTCGCCGAGCCCCCGGAGGAGCTGCGTGAGAGCCGGCTGGAGATGCAACAGCCGTACGTCGAAGCCACGGCGGTGGGCGGTGAGACCGTGACGCTCTCGCTGTCGGCTCGACTGGCACACCGCGGCGGGCCGGCCGACAACGTCACCGTCGAGACGCGGGCCGTCGACACCGAGACAGGGCTGGTCGAGACGACCGAACGGCTGTCACTCGGAACGCTCGATGGCGACCGGGACGTGCCCTACACGACGAACATCACCGTCGAGCGGGCGGGGAGCTACCGAATCGAGACCGAGGTGTACGCCGACGGGCGCAGAGCGACGACCCACAGCGGGACGGTGTCGAACCTCGATGCGCTCGTGCCGGCGTCGGCCCGCTCCGCTGTCCGCTTTCACGAGTTCGACGACGCGAGCGCGGACTTGGAGGCCATCTCTTACCGCATCGTCGACGTCCGGGACAACGAATCGCGGCTCAACGTGACGACCTACCTCACGAACACCGGTGACGACGCCGCCGGCGGCGTCGAGGTCCAGCTGCGAGCCAGACAGGCCGAGTCCAACGTCATCGCGGACGCCGACACCGTGACGGTCGGGGAGATACGGCCCGGTCGGACCCGCACTGTCAGCACCGAACTCGCCGTGCCGGACGGCTACGACTACTGGCTCGACGGCATCCTCAGCTCCGACGGCGTCATCGTCGGCACGGAGCGGTCCGTCGCCGATCTCGACCCGACCGAGACACTCCGAGCGAACACGACGACGAGAGAGACCGGGTTCCGGTCGGACGACTTCGTCCGCCGGACCGAATCGGGAGGCGACCGCGACCGGTCGAACGAGGAGTCACAGTTGACCACCGGCGGCAGCGGCCCCGGCTTCACCGTCGGGACGGGGCTCGCCGCCCTCGCGCTCGCCGCCCTCGTAGCTATCCGGAGACAGATATGAGCGACGACGCCACCGCCACGACCGACGCACCGACCGACGAACCGCCCGCGACGCCGTCGACGGGCCACAGCGACACGGAGACCTCAAGACAGATGGTCCGGACCGCCCAGTGGGCCGCGTTCGCGTTGCTCGTCCTCGTCGCGTTGCTCGCGACGGTCCGGCTCTACTTCGCCGTGTCTACCGCCGTCGAGACCTTCGTCACGCGTCGCTACCGCCCGCTGTTCATGGCCGGGTTCAACCTCGTCGTGCTACTGTGCTGTGTCGGCGGACTCTCCGCCCTCGTGCGCCGACTGACCTGACACGACAACCCTTTTCAGCGGGCCAGCCGAACCGGAATCCATGGCAGATGACGAGCCCGAGACAGGCGACGAGTCGGCCGAATCGACCGAAAACGGCGAGGAGGAGAAGTCCTTCCGCGAGCGCGTCGAGGAGATCCGACAGAAGCGCGCCGAGGAAGGTGACGACGGGGAGGGGATGAGCCGCGAGGAACGCATGGAAGAGATGATGGGCGGCGGTGGCGGCCCCGGCGGTATGGGCGGCGGCGGCGGCAACCCCTTCGCACAGATGATGGGCGGCATGATGGGCGGCGGCCCCGGCGGTATGGGCGGCGGCCCCGGCGGTGCGCCCGGGCAGGCACAGGAAGGGGGCAGCGACAACGAAGAACTGACCCGCGAGATGCGGAAGCTCCGCGACGAGGTCCACGACGTGCGACGCACGCTCGACCGCATCGCCGACGCGCTCGAAGACTGACGACAGAGCGATTCTACGCTTTCCGACTCTAGAGCGGTAGCACTGCGAGACGTTCGACTGCCCGTAGCGGAGCGGTTCGCGAGGCGACCCCTGGTCGCACCGATTCCGGTCGACGCCGTCTAGAACAAGCTGCCTATCCGTCCTCGTAGGCCAGCGTCATGACCCACTGCGAGAAGGTGTCGTCGTGCGGGTCGACCTCCTCGTCGCCGATAAACGGGGAGAGCTGGTCGCCGGCCATCAGCAGACTGAACTCCAGGTCCCGGGCCGCGGGCGTGAGGAAGTAGGTGTTGTGGCCCTCGTACACGGTGTCTTCGCGCTGGATGAGCCCTTTCTCGAAGAGGGACTCGACGATGCGACTACCCTTCCGGGAGGAGACGTCGAGCTCCTTCCAGAAGTCGCTCTGGTGGATGCCGCCGGATTCGCGGATAAGCTCCAATCCGGCACGCTCGTCCTCAGAGAGGTCCGCCTCCGACGTTGCCGAACTCATATACAGTGTACTCCGCCGGTCGGCCGCTTAAATCTGGCCTTCGACGGGGCGGTACTCGGTGCGACAGGGCGGGCCGTCGGCGAACTCGTAGCGAGCGTTCTCGCCCAGTGCGATGAGCGACGAGGAGCGGGTGCCAAAGCCGTCGCCGTGGACGCAGACGCCGTAGTCGTGGTCGGCGATGGTCTCGCCGGCGCGGTCCAGCCACGAATCGACCGACTCGCCGGCTTCGACCTGCAGCGTCTCGCGCAGCCGGTCGGCGTTGGTCGCCTGCCGCTCGCCCGCGTCGGGCCGGTGACTCGGAATCCGGTAGTCCCCGTCCGCACCGACGTTGATGACGACGTGGACCCCGGGCTGGACGTTCCGCACCGCGAGCTGGCCGTCCCACTCCAGCAGGATGGCGGCGTTCTCGTCGGCCAGCAGGAGATTGAAGCCGGCGTATTCGGCTTCGCGGACGGCCCCCTCGACGGCGCGGGCGGCCGCCTCGGCCGACTCGTGGCTCAAGCAGTCCCGAACGAGAAGGCCCCGGGAACGCTCGCCCGCGAGCTCAGCGTCCACCCAGCGGTTGGTGACGGCGACCAGCAGGCCGTCCTCGTTGTACCCCTCCCACGTCCCCTCGGCCTCGGCGTCGGCCGGCGCGACGACCTCGCGCCCCCACTGTCGGCGCTGGGGCGGTTCCGACGGTCTGTCGAGCAGTTCGTCGCGGTTGGCCGCGAAGGCTATCGGCGTCTCTTCGAACACCTGCCAGGCGAGGGCGATGGTACACACGAACGTCTGTAGGCACTTCAGGGAGAAAACGGCTTGCCCGCACCGCTAGGACTGTAGCAGTCGTCGGACGGCGTCCCGGTCGACCGTCCCCGACGGCGTCCGCGGGAGCGCGTCGACGACGCGCACCGTCTTCGGCACCTCGTAGGGGGCGAGTTCGTCGCGGCAGTGGGCCAGAATCGTCTCCTCGTCGGCAGTCCCGACTACGAGCGCGCCCACTCGCTGGCCCCACTCCTCGTCGGGCATGCCGACGATGGCGGCGTCCTCGACGCCGTTGCACTCTCCGATGACAGCGGCGACGGTCCCGGCCTCGACGTTCTCCCCGCCGGTGAGGATTCGGTCGTCGACGCGGCCGACAACCCACAGGCGGCCGTCCTCGTCCCGGTAGCCGCGGTCGCCCGTGTGGAAGCCGTGGGGGCCGAACGCGGCCGCAGTCGCGTCGTCGTCGAGGTAGCCGGGCGTCACGGTCGGCCCCGAGACGACGATTTCCCCCGTCTCGTTGGGGCCGGCCGGGTCGCCGTCTGCGAGGACGGTCACGTCCGTACAGACCAGCGGCTGACCGACGGTGTCCGGGTACCGTCTCGCCGTCTCCGGCAGCGCCGTGGCTATCTGGGAGGCCGTCTCGGTCATGCCGTAGGTCGGACAGACCGGAATCTCCCGGGCCAGACAGCGCTCGACGAGGTCGGGGTCGGCCGGCCCGCCGCCCAGCAGGACGGCCCCGAGCGAGTCCCCGGGCGCCCACCCAGCGTCGACGAGGCGCTTGCACATCGTCGGCACGAGGGAGACGCCGGTCACGCCGTGGTCGTCCAGCAGTCGGGCCGTCGCGGCGGGCTCGAACTCGCGCTGGACGACGACCGCCGTCCCGTAGAGCGCGGCCCGCACGAAGGGGGCCAGCCCGCCCATGTGGTAGGTCGGGAGACAGACAAGCCAGCGGTCGCCGGGCCGAACGCCCAGCCGGAACGCCGAGGCCGTCGCGCTCGCGACGAGGTTGCCGACGGTGAGTCTGACCCCTTTGGGCTCGCTCGTCGTCCCCGAGGTGAACAGAATTAGCGCCGTCTCGTCCCGGGAGCGCTCGGCCGGTTCCACGGCGACCGTCGACGATTCCACGGTTTCGAGGCGCTCGACGGCCCCGGTTGTCGGCTCGTCCACGGACGCGACGGGGCAGTCGGCGACAGTCGCGGCCAGCTCCTCTGTCGCGCGCTCACAGACCAGCAGGTCGGCGTCGAGCGCGTCGAGCTGGGCCCCCAGCGTGTCCGCGGCGAGGTCGACGTTCAGCGCCGCGTACGTCCGGCCGGTGCGCCAGACGCCGTAGAGGAGCCGCCCGACCGCGGGCCGTGTATCGACGAGCGTGGCGACGCGACCGCCGGCCGTATCGGCCAGACCGTCGACGGCGGCGGCGACCGAATCGGCGGCGGCGTCGAACTCTCGGTAGGACCGCTCCGCGCCGGTTTCGGCGTCGACCACGGCCGTCCGTTCGGGCGTGGTCTCAGCCCGGTGGGAGAGCAGGTCACGCGTGGGCCACTCGACCGGTTCACGCATCGGGGCTCACCTCCGCCGGGTCGAGTCCGAGGCCGTCGGTCTGTGGGACCGAGAGCCGCCCGCCGGACAGCGTGGCGGGGTCGGGCGCGAGGTCGTGCGCCAGCCGGTCCCCGGTTGCCAGCCCGCAGGCGCCGATGTCGGGGACGCCGGCGGCGACGTGGAGCGCGGCCAGCCGGGCGACGACGCCGTCGATAGTGGTCGTGACGACCGGCTCGACGCCGTGGTCGCGAGCCCGCATCGCCAGCGTGTAGGCGTTGCCCGGGCCGCCGAGCACCATCGGCTTCAGTATCAGCACGTCCGCGGCGTCGGCCGAGAGCACCGTGTCGGCCCGACGGTGGACGAGCGACTCGTCGAGGGCGACGCCGACGGGGCCGCCACGGAGCGCGGCGTGGCCGTCGAGGTCGTCGGCCGGAAGGGGTTGTTCGACGTAGTCGACGCCGTAGTCGGCGAAGACCTCGAACGCCCGCTCGGCTTCGGCGGGGCGCCACGCGCCGTTGGCGTCGGCTCGCAGCGTCAGGTCGTCCCCGACGCGCTCCCGGACGGCACGGAGGCGTTCGATATCGTCTTCGACCGAGCGGGCACCGACCTTCAGCTTGCAGCAGTCGAAGCCGGCGTCGTCGGCCTCCGCGACCGCGTCGGCGGTCGCCGCGGGAGCGCCGTCGCCGACGGTGGCGTTGACCGGCACCGACTGACAGCGGCGGTCGGCGTCGAACCACTGGTAGAGCGGCACCCCGTCGGCCCGCGCGTCGGCGTCGAGCAGTGCGGTGGCGAAACCGTGACGGGCCGCGGGAACGCTGTCGGCGGCGAGTTCGAGCATCGCGGCGGCGTGGCCGCCCGCTATCTCGGCGGTGGCGGCGCTCGCTAGCGCCGCCCGGCAGTCGGGGAGCGACTCCGTCCACCCCGGGAGCGGCGTGGCCTCGCCGACGCCGGTGTGGCCGCGGTGGTCGTAGCGCACCACGAGCCCGTCGCGCTCCTCGATGGTGCCACTGGCCGTCGCGAGCGGGCTGGACAGCGGGAGCGAGAACGGCGTCGTGTTCATAGCAGCCGTGGGAGCGCAAGCCCCGCAGCGAAGAGCAACGAGTGCAGGAACAGCGTCTGGCCGACCCGTTCGAGCGTCGGGTTCAGCGACTCACCGTCGGTGCGTGTCAGGACGGTCTTGCCCGTCCTCGCGGCCAGCGGGATGGTCAGCAGCGGTGCGAGCGCCGCCGGTCCGTAGGCCGGGTCGAGCGCGAAGAGGACGGGGACGACGTAGGCCATCCCGACCAGCGCGACGAACTCCGCCCGACTGGGGCCGTACCCCAGGTAGACGGCCAGCGTCTTCTTGCCCGCGGCCATGTCGGTCTCGCGGTCGCGGATGTTGTTGACGACGAGGATAGCCGTCGAGAGCCCCGCGGCCGGGAGGCTGGCGACCACGGCGTCGACGGGCACGCTCCCGGCCGGGAGCGTCGTCGGGAAGGTGCCGACGGCGGGATTGGTCGCCACGGCCTGCACGTAGTAGGTCCCGGTGACGGCGACGAGGCCGAAGTAGACGAAGACGAAGAGGTCCCCCAGCCCGCGGTAGCCGTAGGGGAACGGGCCGCCGGTGTAGAGGATGCCGGCGGCGATACCCGACAGCCCGACGGCGACGATGGGGACGCCGCCGATGGCGACCAGGGCCACGCCGACGACGACGGCCAGCCCGTAGGTCAGTAGCATCGCCCGCTTGACCGACGACGGTTCGATGAGCCCGCCAGCCGTCACGCGGGTAAAGCCCTCGCGTTCGTCCGTGTCGGCGCCCTTGACCGCGTCGTAGTAGTCGTTCGCGAAGTTCGTCCCGACCTGGATGAGGAGTGCCCCGACGAGCGCGCCCAGCGCCACGAGCGGGGCGAAGACGTCCGCGTGGACCGCCAGCCCCGCGCCAACCACGACCGGCGCGGCGCCGGCCGGCAGCGTCTGTGGCCTGGCGGCCATGAGCCACGCCTCGCGTTTCGAGATATCCGCCGTCGCGGTACTCATTGCCCGGGCGTAGGGACGGCCCCCCCAAAGCGACTGTGGTTCGGCGAACCGGCGGTGAGCGTCGATACCGGATACTGTCTGCGAGATTACCAGTAAGACACCATTTTTTATCATATTACAACAAACCATCAGTATGGCTTCCCCTGATTCTTCGCGCGTGTCCTCGGGGCTCGCTGGACTCGACGAGATTCTCGACGGTGGGTTCATCGACGAGCGGACCTACAGCATCCGTGGCGAATCGGGGACCGGGAAGACGATTCTCGGCTACCACTTCCTGACGGCCGGGGCAGCGGCCGGCGAGACCGGGCTCTACTTCGCCTTCGAGGAGACCGCGAAGGACATCACGGCCAACGCGGCCTCGCTCGGGTTCGACCTCAGCGACGTGGTTATCGAGGACATGAGCCCCTCCGCGACGCAGTTCATGGAGGACGGCACCTACACTGTCTTCGGCCCGGGCGAGGTCGAAGCCAGCGGCATCGTCTCGCGAATCAGCGACGCGGTCGCCAGCAACGACCCCGACCGGGTGTTCATCGATCCGCTCACGCTGCTTCGCCACCTGACGCCCGACGAGTACCAGTTCAAGCGGACCGCGGCGTCGCTGATGAGCTACATGAAAGAACGGGGCGTAACGACGCTGTTTACCACGCAGGCGACGGCCACCCAGTCGGACGAGGACCTGCAGTACCTCGCGGACGGCTCGGTGACGCTGCGCCGCACCGACCGGGGCCGCGAAATCGCGGTCGAGAAGTTCCGCGGCTCGGGGTTCCGGGGCGGTACCCACGGGCTCCGCATCGACGGCGGGCGCGGGCTGACGGTGTTCCCGAGCCTCGTTCCCGACGACCACCGACAGCCGTTCAGCTACGAGCGGCTGTCGAGCGACATCGACGAGTTCGACGAGCTGCTCGGGGGCGGCATCGAGCGGGGGAGCATCACCCTCGTCAGCGGACCCAGCGGCGTCGGCAAGTCCACGACCGGGACGGCACTGGCCTGTGCCAGCGCGCGCCGCGGCGAGCGCGCGGCGGCGTTCCTGTTCGAGGAGTCCGAACACAGTTTCAGCCACCGCTCGGACGCCATCGGCCTGGGCGTGAGCGAACTGCGGGAGGCGGGCTCGCTGGAGGTTCACGAGGTCGAACCGCTGCGTATCTCGGCCGACGAGTTCGCCCAGCGGGTCCGGGAGAGCGTCGAGGCGCGTGACACAGAGTTCGTCCTGCTCGACGGGACCGCGGGCTACCGGCTGGCCCTGCAAAACCCCGACCGCGAGCTCCGGGCGGAGCTCCACGCGCTCTGTCGGTATCTCCGGAACATGGGCGTGACCGTCGCCCTGACGGACGAGCTATCGTCGGTGACGGGGACGTTCCAGGCGTCTGACTCCCACGTCAGCTACCTCGCCGACAACGTGGTGTTCATCCGCTACATCGAGGTCGGCGGCGAGATACGGAAGGCCGTCGGCGTGCTGAAAAAGCGGTTCGGACAGTTCGAGTCCACGCTCAGGGCGTTTCGTATCGAGGACGACGGCATCCACATCGGTGACACCCTCTCCGACCTCCGCGGTGTCCTGACGGGGACGCCGACGCGACAGACCGACTGATGTTCGAGTCGTCGTTCCAGGGGACGGACGCGTTCCTCAGCAGGTCGATGCGGGTCCTGCTGTGTCTCTCCAACCCCCGTGACCGGGAACTGCTGGCCGACCAGCTCCGCTCGGACGACCTCGAAGTCGTCACGGCCGATGGGACGGAGCCGGTCCCGCAGTTCGACCTCTGTGTCGTTGACACGTCGCGGTATCCGTCGGTTATCGACACCGTCGAAGCGCGGCGCGGGGAGCTGGGGTCGGTTAACCTGCCCGTGCTCCTGGTTCTGGGCCCCAACGATTCGGAGCATGCCGTCGGCCCGTACTGGGACAGTATCGACGACGTCCTGCCGGTCCCGACCTCGGGACAGACGTTCAGACACCGGGTGGACGCGCTGCTCAGCACGCGACGGCAGTCCGAACAGCTGGCGCTGTTCGCCCGGGCGATGGACGACGCACAGACGGGGATATCCATCGCCCACGCCGGTGGGGACCAGGAGCTGCAGTACGTGAACGACGCGTTTCTGGAGGTGACCGGTTACGAACGGGACGAAGTGCTGGGCCGCAACTGCCGGTTCCTGCAGGGGCCCGAGACGGACCCCGAGACGGTCCGACAGATCCGGTCGGCCATCGACGCGGAGGAGGCCGTCCGCGTCCAGTTGCGGAACTACCGAAAAAACGGCGAACAGTGGTGGAACGACCTCGAAATCGCTCCGGTGTACGGTGAGGGCGGTGTCACCCACTTCGTCGGCTTCCAGCAGGATATCACGGAAGAGGTCCTGCGGACCCAGACGCTCCGGCGCTACGAGGAGATAGTCACAGCCGCGGGGGACCCCATCTACGCGCTCGACGGCGACCTCCGCTTTACGCTCCTGAACGATGCGACGGCGGCGTTCTCCAACTCGTCTGAGGCGGAGATTCTGGGGAGCCACGTCGAGCGTGTCTTCGGCGACGACCACGCCGAGATACTGGGCGCGGCGGTCCTGAAACTCGCGGAGTCGGGCACCGACCGGACGACTATCGGCACCGTGGTCCAGAACGCCGAGGGTCGACCACGACGCTTCCAGACGACGGTCGCCGCGCTCCCGGCCCAGGAGTTCGAGGGCGTCGTCTGTGTCAGCCGCGACATCACGGAAGACCGGGAGCGCGAATCGCGCCTCTCGGTGCTCGACCGCGTCCTGCGGCACAACCTCCGCAACAAGCTGCTGGTGATGCTGGCACAGGTCGAACAGATACAGAGCCGGAGCGACGACGGCGCCGTCCTCGACGCTGCGGGGGCCATCGAGACGGCCGGCGAGGAACTGCTCGACCTCGCCGAGACGGCCCGGCAGTTCAAGCAGACCGTCGACCCGGCGGAAGACGACTCCGTCGGACCCGTCGACGTCGGCAGCACCACCCGCCACGCGGTCGAGGAGACTAGGATAGAGCACGGACAGGTCGCGGTCGCCGTCGACGTCCCGGCCCCGCTGTGGGCGACCGCCCACGACTCCTTCGAGCTCGCGATGACCGAGTTGCTGGAGCGAGCGGCGACGGCCGACGACGTGGCGGAGATCGTCGTCGAGCTGACCGCGGACCGCGCCGACGACACCGTCGCTATCACTGTCAGCCACGACGGGACCGGGCTGGACAGCGTCGAGATGGCTGCGCTCAACTCCGGTATCGAGTCCGACCTCCAGCACACCAAGGGACTGGGGCTGTGGTTCGTCCGCTGGATGACCGTAAACAGCGGCGGGAGGTTCAGTATCTCGGGCACCGAGCCGGGGACCCGGGTCGAACTGACGCTCCCGCTGGCCGACTCGCCCGGGGAGTGAATCCGACGCTAGACGGCCGACGGGGGCGAGCGGGTCCCCGGGAATAGACAAAGGCATTATATAATCATTGTTCGTATTAATTCGGACGATGGAGAAGCCACTGCTCGTGACCGACTTTCTCGACCGTGCGCGCCGATACTACGGCGACCAGGAAGCGATAGTCGCCACGACAGGCGAACGCTACACCTATTCGGAGTTCGGTGCGCGCGCCGACGGGTTCGCCGCGGCGCTCGCCGCCCGCGGGATAACGAAGGGCGACCGGGTGGCGGTGCTCGACCCGAACACGCACTACCACCTCGAAGCCGCCTACGGCACCATGCAACTCGGGGCGGTCCACACCCCGCTGAACTACCGACTCGTCCCCGACGACTTCGCGTACATACTGAACGACGCGGACGTCGACGCCATCTACGCGGACTACGAACACGCGGAGAAGATAGCGGCCGTGCGTGACGAGGTCCCGACTGAGACGTTCATCACGAACGACACCGACGCCGTCGACGGCGACTGGGACGCTTTCGACGACATCGTCGACACCGACGCGTCCGTCGAGCGCCCGCCGATGGACGAGACCGACGTCATCACAATCAACTACACCTCGGGGACGACGGGCGAGCCCAAAGGGGTCTGTCGGACACACCGCACCGAGACGCTCCACGCCTACCTCGTGAGCCTGCACCAGGAGATACGCGACGACGACGTCTACCTCTGGACGCTCCCGATGTTCCACGTCAACGGCTGGGGGCACATCTACGCGGTGACGGGGATGGGCGCGACACACGTCTGTACGCGCGGCGTCGACGCCGGCGGCATCTTCGATACCGTCCGCTCGGAGAACGTCTCCTACCTCTGTGGCGCGCCGACGGTGCTCAACATGCTCGTGGACTACTACGAGGACCACGACGTGGCCACGACCGGCGACAGCGACGTCCGTATCGCCACCGCCGGCAGCGCCCCGCCCGAAGCGGTCATCCGCGCCGTCGAGGACGATTTCGGCTGGTATCTCAAACACGTCTACGGGGCGACGGAGACGGGCCCGCTCATCACGACATCCGACGCCCGCCGCTTCTTCGAGGACGGGAGCGACGCCCGCTTCGGTATCAAGAAACGCCAGGGACTGGGCTATCTGGGCACGGAGGTCCGGGTCGTCGACGAGGACGGCGATGACGTGCCCGAGGACGACGAGACGCTCGGTGAAGTGGTCGTCCGGGGCAACCAAGTGATGGACCGCTACTGGAACAAGCCCGAGGCGACCGAGGAAGCGTTCACCGACCGCATCGAGGGGTACTACCACACCGGCGACCTCGCGACGGTCGACGAGAACGGGATGATAGCCATCCGGGACCGCAAGAAGGACATCATCATCTCCGGCGGCGAGAACATCTCCAGCATCGAACTGGAGGACACGCTGTACGAACACGACGCCGTCGCGGACGTGGCGGTCATCCCGGCCCCCAGCAGCGAGTGGGGCGAGACACCGAAGGCGTTCGTCGTCCCGGCGTCGGGCGACCCGGGCGAGCCCGGGACCGACGTGGACGAACTGGTCGCGTTCACCCGCGAGCATCTGGCGACCTACAAAGCCGTGAGCCAGGTCGAGTTCGTCGAGGCGCTCCCGACGACGGCGACCGGAAAGGTCCAGAAGTACGAACTCCGCCAGCGCGAGTGGGACGAGGAAGACCGGATGATAGGCGAGGGGTGAGGGCCACATCAGGGCCTGCTCTGACCCAATCAGGCTGACGGCTATCAGGGTGCCATAGAATTTGGCACAGCCGACTCTCTGTGGTACAATCTGAGATGGAAGCGTCGAGAGAGAATAGTTACAGACGGCAGTGCAAGATACAGCGGTTGAGTCGTGCACCTACGTCTGCAGCCTTTCTGCGCTGTGGCAGGAATCGGCGGTCGAATACAAAGCGCAGGTATATTGTCAGGTATTCCCGAGCCCCCCGTCAACTAAGATCGACTCACCGTTGACGTAGGAACTCAAGTCACTGGCGAGAAACAGCGCCACATTGGCGATTTCTTCGGGTTGGCCGAAGCGACCGGCGGGCGTCGCACCCAGCACCGCCTCTTGGAGGTGCTTGCCAGTTTCGCCTTCTCCCATTCCCCCCTGGGCTAACATTTGCGTCTCGGTGAAACTTGGTTTGATCGCGTTGACGCGAACCCCATGACCACCGAAGTAGTCAGCCAGCGCGTAGGTCAGTGATTTCACTGCCCCTTTCGAAGCAGAATATATCGTCTGGTAAGACGCCCCACGGTCTGCCGCGAGGCTTGCCATGTTGATGATCGTCCCTCCTTCGTCGTTTTCGGTCAGTCGTTCGCCAGCGACCTGCGCCCCGAAAAAGACGCCTTTGACATTTATGTCCATGAGGTGATCGTATTCCTCTTCCGTAATTTCGAGGAACGGGGTCTCACTGTGAACGCCTGCATTGTTGACCATGATATCGAGGCCACCGAGATCTTCGGCAGCGTCAACGGCGGCTTCCAAATCCGCTCGCTCGGTCACATCGCACTCGACGAAGACCGCCGTTTGGTCGGTCTCGGTCGTGATCTGCTCGTGTGTCGGCTCGCCGCCTTCTCGTGGCGTTTCGCGGACATCGGCGACGACGACATCGGCACCGTGATCGGCAAACGTCAACGCGATCCTACGGCCGATCCCACTCGCTCCGCCCGTCACGACGGCCGTCTCGTTTGTGAGTAGTTGACTCATTGTCCTCCCTCAGTTGCGTGTTTACTGGTTTCAGTCATTTGTGACACAGTAGCACGACGCATTGTGAGGCAGATAAATGCCATAGTTTCGCACGGAATAAAATTCAAGCTAGGCAGCTACAGTGAACGCAGTCTGGAATCGTCCAGCCACAGTTCAATAGTCACACATCCGGAAAAACTACCATCGCCACGGCTTTTCAGACTAACTCTCCCGACAAAGTCAGGAGAACTCACGGAGGCGACGGTCGTCCCGGAAACGGAGTTGGCTGTCGACTGGGAGCATACCTTTTCGAGGCCACATCGAAGAAGTCCAATCCGATTGGACCGTCTGCTATCCATGAACGTCCCGACATCTGGGGCTAACTGTGTTGCCGGGTTCTTGTAGGGTTGTTCTATCTGATCTCAATACCTCCACGGACGTACAGCCAACAGTATCAGTAGTGCCAGGGCACGTCGTCGAAGTCGGGCTCGCGGCCCTCGTTGAACGCGTCCCGTCCCTCCTGAGCCTCGTCGGTCATGTACGCCAGCCGCGTCGCCTCCCCGGCGAACACCTGCTGGCCGACCATCCCGTCCGAATCGAGGTTGAAGGCGTACTTCAGCATCCGCATCGCCGTGGGCGACTTCTCGTTCATCCGCCGGGCCCAGTCGATGGCCTCGTCTTCGAGGTCGTCGTGGGGGACGACGTCGTTGACCATCCCCATGTCGGCGGCCTCCTCGGCGCTGTAGGTCTTCCCGAGGAAGAACACCTCGCGGGCTTTCTTCTGGCCGATCTGGCGCGCGAGATACGCCGAACCGAAGCCGCCGTCGAAACTGCCCACGTCGGGGTCGGTCTGGAGGAACTTCGCGTGCTCCTCGCTGGCGAGCGTGAGGTCACAGACCACGTGCAGCGAGTGCCCGCCGCCGACGGCCCAGCCGGGGACGACGGCGACGACGGGTTTCGGGATGTGGCGAATCTGGCGCTGGACTTCGAGGATGTGGAGGCGGCCGACGTTCTCCGGTGCGTCCTCGTCGCCGACGTCTCGCGGGTCGCCCCGCTCCCCGCTCGGCCGTCCCGAGTCGCTCCGCGACTCGCTGTCCTCGTCCGCCTGATACTCGTACCCGCTCTCGCCCCGAATCGACTGGTCGCCGCCCGAGCAAAAGGCCCAGCCGCCGTCCTTCTCGGAGGGGCCGTTCCCGGTGACGATGACACAGCCCACGTCGGTGAGCCGTTTGGCGTGGTCGAGCGCCGTCGACAGTTCGTCCACCGTCTCCGGCCGGAACGCGTTGCGCTTCTCCGGGCGGTCGAACGCGACGCGGACCGCGCCCGTCTCCGTCGAGCGGTGGTAGGTGATGTCGCTGAAGTCGAACCGGTCGACGGCCTCCCACCGGTCCGGGTCGAAAATCTCTGAGACCATACTGTCGTTGCGGGGTGAAAGTGGCAAAAGCGTCCCGGTGGCTTCGGAACCATTTTGTCCACCTGTCCGAAAAGTGAAAGTATGGTCCCCTCCATCATCCGCGTCTCGCTCGGCGTCGCGCTCGGCGTCGCCCTCGCCGTCCTCTCACTGCTGGTACTGCTGTACAGCCTCATCATCGCCCAGCAGATACTGCTTGGCATGTTGTTCGTCGCCGCCATCTGGCTCGTCTACTTGCTTCTCCTGCTCGTGGTCACGCTGCGCGAAAGGAGCGAGCACGACGGCTGAGAATCGGTCACGAGGTTTTATACCGAGATGTTGCCCACTACCTACCAATCCCACTCGTCATGACCGAGAGCTTCTACGACGTGCTCGGCGTCGCCGAAGACGCGACGACCGACGAAATAGAGTCCGCCTACCGGGAGCGGCTCAAGGAGACCCATCCCGACGTGAGTGACGACGACGACGCGGGCCAGGAGACGAAGACGCTCATCGAGGCCCGCGACGTGCTCGTCGACGAGGACGAACGGGCACGCTACGACCGTCTCGGTCACGGCGCCTACGTCGGGAACGGCGCGCCATCGCCGAGCGAGGCGGCTGCCGGGGCGAGCCAGACGGACGCCGACGGGGACGGACAGACTGGTGGCAACCGGGCGGGCGCGGCCGATAGCGGGAGCCAGAGCCGCAGCCGGCGGGAAAAGCGGGCGAGCGAGCGCGTCCGACAGGAACGCCGGCGGGCGCGGGAGGCGCGGCAGCGACGTCGACAGGCCGCCGAGGACGCGCGGACCGACGACGCGGCGACGTCCGCGAGGGCGAATACGACTGAACCCACAGCCGAGCACGACACGGGGTCGGCAGGGAGCCGACGAGCAGGGGCCACCGACCCGACGAGCGGGACCGCGACCGGCAACACCTACAGCGTCCGGGAGGACGTCGCCACGACGACGAGCCACGGACCGCTGTTGCCCCAAGGCCAGGAGCTCACACTGCTTGGCATCTTCTTCGCGCTCTACCCCGTTCTGCTGTTCTCCGCGCTGCTCCCGGCGTTCCCGTCGTTCGTCAACGTCGTCCTCGGGGCGTGTACGCTGTTGACGATAATCTACCTCCAGTCGATGCCCCGTGTCGCGCTGTGTCTGTTCGGCGGCTGGAGCGGTATCAGCCTCGTGGGGCTGGCGGTGTTCGGCTTCGGCTACCTCTCGGTCGTCGGGCTCGTCGTCCTTATCGGGACTGTCCTCCCCTTCGGGTTCTCGGTGTTGACGGCCTCGGCGCTGCGGTACTAGAGCGCCTCGGCGAGTCGTCGCTGGAGTGTGTCGCGGCGCCCGTGGCTCGCTTCGGCGTCGAACGCGACCGAGAGCACCTGTGTCCCCTCGCTCCCCACGGACCCCTCGAACGCGTCGACGAACCCCTCGCGGCCCTCGACGCGCTCGAAGTCGAGTCCGTAGAGCTCACCGGTCGGCTCGAAGTCGAGCCCGTGGGGCGTCTTGAACTGCGACTCGAAGGTGTCGTGGTCCTCGATGGGCAGCATGTGGAAGATGCCGCCGCCGTCGTTGTCGACGAGGACGATGGTGGCGTCCACGCCACAGCGGCCGAGCGCGAGCAGCCCGTTCATGTCGTGGTAGTACGCCAGGTCGCCGGTGACGAGCACCAGCGGGTCGTCGGTCGCGCTCCCCGCGCCCAGCGCCGTCGAGGTGATACCGTCGATGCCGCTGGCGCCGCGGTTGCCCAGAACGGTGAGGTCGGCCGTCCGCGGCTCGCCGAAGCGGTCCAGGTCCCTGACCGGCATGCTGTTGGAGACGAACAGCGTCGCGGGGTCGGGGGCCAATCGGGTCACGTCTGCCAGCACCCCGCCCTCCCAGTACTCTCCCGTGAGCCCGTCCGAGACCGTCTCCCAGTGGACGCGCTCTGCGCGCTCGAATCGCTCGGCCCAGACCGGGTCAGCGGGCTCGGTGACGCGTTCGGCGACGGTTCGTGCGGTCAGGTCGGAGTCGGCCACCAGCAGGTCCGAGGCCGTGAAGGTCGCCTCCGTCCACCCGTCACTCGGGTCGACGACGAACTGCCGGCAGTCGGCGTCCCGGAGGTAGTGGCGCAGGGGCTTCGACGTGGGGGAGGCTCCAAATCGCAGGACGACTTCCGGGTCGGGCCAGTCGGCCGCGGCCTCGCTCCCGAGATAGCCGTCGTAGCCGCCACAGACGGGCACCGACCCGACGTGGGGGCCAAAGCGGCAGTTCGAGAGCGGGTCCGCGAGCACGGGAAACCCCGTCGCCGCCGCCAGTTCCTCGACGGCCTCGGGGCCGAGCCCGCCGTCCGATGGGCCGGCGACGACGAGACCGCGGTCGGCCGCGTCGACGGCGGCTGTCACTCGCGAGCGGTCCGGCGCGGAGAGCTCGCTTGTCCCCTGTGCGGTCCGGACGAACGGCCCGTCACGGCCGTCGGCGGCCAGTCGGTCGCCGTCGGCCCAGTCTGTCGGGACGGCAGCCGGATGGCCGTCGGGAACTGGTGTCGGCTCCAGTGGCTTGCGAAAGCGGCAGTTCAGGTGGACCGGGCCGGGGTCGCTGCCGGTGCTGTTGGAGAGCGCCCGTGCCACCGTGGTCCGGAGCATGCGAACTTTCCGGGGCTCGGCCGCCGGCTCGGGCATATCGCGGTACCAGCGCACCGAGTCGCCGTAGAGCTTCTCCTGGTCGATGGTCTGGTTGGCGCCGCTGTCGGTGAGCTCGGGGGGGCGGTCGGCGGTGAGCAGCAACATCGGGACGCCGGACTGTGCGGCCTCGATAACGGCGGGGTGGAAGTTCGCCGCCGCGGTCCCGGACGTACAGACGAGCGGCGTCGGCTCGCCGGTCCGGCGGGCCCGCCCGAGCGCGAAGAAGGCCGACGACCGCTCGTCGAGATGCGAGAACGCCCGCAGCTCCGGATGTTCCGCGCAGGCGACTGTCAGCGGCGTCGAGCGGCTGCCGGGCGAGACACACACCGCCTCGACGCCGCCGGCGACCAGTTCCTCGACCAGCGTCTCGGCCCACAGCGTGTTGACGTTGGGGTACATTACTCCAGTTCGTCGAGCATCGGCCGGTATTTGAGCTGTACCTCGTCCCACTCGCGGTCCGGGTCGCTGTCGGCGACGATGCCCGCGCCGGCGAAGAGCGTCGCCGTCCGCTCGGTGGCGACAGCCGACCGGATTCCGACCGCGAAGGTGCCGTTACCCCGGGCGTCGACCCAGCCGATGGGAGCGGCGTACCAGCCGCGGTCGAACGCCTCCGTCTCGCGGATGGTCCGCAGCGCCTCGTCCGGGGGCAAACCGCCCACGGCGGGCGTCGGGTGGAGCGCCTCGACCAGCGAGAGGACGTGTTCGTCGTCGGCCAGTTCGGCCGTTATCGAGGTCCGGAGGTGCTGGACCGTCGCCAGCCGCCGGACGCTCCGGTCGCCGATGCGGACCGACGCCGCGAACGGTTCGAGCTGGTCCCGGATAGCCTCGGCGACGATCTCGTGCTCGTGGATGTCTTTCGTGCTGTCGAGCAGTTCGGCGGCCAGCCACTCGTCCTCGGCGGGGGTGTCGCCGCGCCCCGTCGAACCGGCGAGCGCCTCCGTCCGGACGGTCCGGCCCCGCAGCGAGACCAGCCGTTCGGGCGTGGCGCCGTAGAACGTGGCCCCGTCGTCGGGCGAGAAGACGAACCGGTAGCAGTCCGGGTACGTCTCGGCGAGTCGGGCCTGTACGTCCGGGACCGAGAGATCGGACTGCAGACCGAGACGCAGTGCCTGTGCGAGGACGACCTTCTGGAGGCTCCCCTGTTCGACGCGCTCCAGGGCGTGGCCGACCTGGTCGCGCCACGCCGCCTGCGAGGGCTCGCGCTCCCGCGTCGCGATGCCCGGTCTGCGCTTTGCGTTCACTGCGGGCTCGTCGGCCAGCTCCTCCTTCCACGCGGCGAGCCGTGTTTCGGCGCGGTCGGCGGCGCCCTCGCCGGCGGCCGCGGTGGTCAGCCAGCGGTCCCCGTCGCGGGCAGTCACCTGCACCTCGGGGAGAAAGAAGGCGGCACCGGGGAACGACTCCCAGGGGGAGTCCGCGCCGTCGTGGTCGCCGTCGTGGAACGCGAACCCGCCGAACAACCGCGGACGGGCCACGCTCGGGAGCCCACCGGCCGGCGTCTCACAGCGGTCGAAAAGCGCTGTGGCCGCCGCCCGGACCTCGGCGAACCGCGACGGCCCCTCCGCCGTTATCGTGGCGGCGGCACCGGTGGCAGCAATCGATTCCGCGGGCGTCGCCCAGCCAAAGCGCGGACGCGTCTCGGTGTCGAGGACGAGCCGGACCGACCCGGCACCGAGTCGGCACCCGCGCGTGACGACCGTCGTCTCACCGACCGTCGACTCCGCACCACGCAGTGGTTCCATCACCTCGCCCTTAGGAGTGCGTCCCTTTGAGCCTGACTATACCCTCAACGCCGCCCAGTCCGGGGCAGGGTCCGCGTTGCTACCGGAGTAGTCACCACCTTCCGGTTTCGCGTCGCAGACAGGCCGAATCTACCGGTCCCGCGGCCGGCGCCTACCCCCGCCAAATTTAAATAGACCTTGCTCAAAGGACCCAACGTTGCGATGCCAAAGGTAGAGATCAATATCCCTGAGCACCTCGAAATGCAGATCGCTCAGCTGGTCGAGCAAGGCGAGTTCCTCAATCGTGAGGAGGCCATCGAGGACCTCCTCGCGACCGGGCTGAAGGCGTACAAGACCTCCGGTCCGACGGACGAAGACGACGAACCGGGCTTCGAAGAAGAAGACGGGATGATGGGGCACGACGACGAGTACGTGTTCTGAAATCGAGATATCGAACGAAACCAGATATCTCGGTTGCGGGCGGCGTAGCACGGGCAGTACCTCGACGTGGCAGTCTGGTATCCGTTCTCGGGCAATTCTTATACGGGTCGGACCGAATAGCTTGGACAACAATGCACAAAGACGAGCTGCTAGAGCTACACGAACAGATGGTGACCATCATGGAGTTCTTCCGTGACGAGATGGACACCGTCGACCCGGAGCTGTTCGACCCCTACGGCGAGCTGGACGTGCGCCCCTCCGACGTGCACAAATCGAAGAGCGAACACAAACACGCCGTCTTCGTCCTCGGGAACGCGCTGGCGACGGCGATGAGCGAAGACGAGTTCTCCGACGCGGGCCGCGTCGGCAAGCGGATGAAAGAGCTCGCCGAGGACGCCGAGAGCAAGCTGTAGATATCTGCCGACTTCTGTGGCTCTCCCCGCGCCGAGTGGAATCGCTCGCCCTCAGCGTCCCTCGAACTCCGGCTCTCGCTGTGCCATGAACGCCGTGGTCCCCTCCTCGTGGTCCGCCGTGGTGAACGCGACCCCCTGTGCGGTCGCCTCCCGGTCCAGCGCTTCCTCGACGGTCGAGGCGGCGCCCCGGTCGATGAGCTGTTTGGCCTGTGAGAGCGCGACGGTCGGGCCCTCGGCGATAGTCGCCACGATGTTCTCGACGCCGGCCTCGAAGGATTCGGCCTCGAACAGCCGCGTGAAGAGACCCAGCTCGCGGGCCGTATCCGCGTCCAGTAGCTCCCCGGTAAACACCAGCTCCTTGGCCTTGTTCGGCCCGACGACTCTGGGAAGGAAGTAGGAGACGCCCGAGTCGACGGCGAGCCCGACCCGACGGAAGCCAAAGCCGATCTTCGCGTCGGGACTGGCGAGCTGTATATCACAGGCCAGTGCCAGCCCGGCGCCGGCACCGAAGGCCGGCCCGTCGATGGCCGCCACGACGGGGAGCCGACAGTCGTGGACCGTCTCGACGGCGTCCTGAATCGCCGTGACGAACGTCATCCGGTCGGCAGGGGGGGCCTCACTGGCCACCCCCTCGACCATCGCGCCGATGTCCCCGCCGGCACAGAACGCCGAACCGGCCCCGCGGACGACGACACAGCGGGCGTCGCTGTCGGCGATAGCGTCGAACCGCTCGACGAGCCGCGCGGCCGTCGGCTCCGCCAGGGCGTTGCGCTCGTCGGGTCGGTTCAGCGTGACGGTCGCGACACCGTCCTCGACGGTCAGCAGTACGGCATCCTCGGTCATACCACGGAGGACCGCCCCCGCGACCAAAACGTTGCTGTCCGTTGGGTACGACTTTTTCAACGGGCGGTCCCGAGAGAGGCGTATGCGCCTCCACTGGCACCGGCGGGACCTCAGAGCGGCGGACAACGCGGGACTGGCCCGCGCGAGCGCTGACAACCCCGCCCTTCCGGTGTTCGTCTTCGACAGCGACGTGCTCGCTCACGCCGGCCCGCCGCGGGTCGCGTTCATGCTCGACGCGCTCTCGCGGCTGCGAGAGTGGTACCGCGAGCGCGACAGCGACCTCGTCGTCGCCCGCGGCGACCCCCGTGAGGTCCTGCCCGAACTGGCGGCCGACTACGGCGCCGACCGGGTGAGCTGGGGGAAAGACTACTCCGGCCTCGCCCGCGAGCGCGACGCCGCCGTCCGCCGGGCCCTCGACGACGCCGCTATCGCCCGCGAAGCGGTACAGAACGCCGTGCTCCACGAGCCCGGCGAGATAACCACCAACGACGGCGACCCCTACAGCGTCTTCACCTACTTCGGCCGGAAGTGGCAGGACCGGGAGAAGGCGGCCCCGTACGACCCCCCGGCCGCCGACGAGCTGGTGACCGTGACCGACGACACCGACCTCCCGACGCTGGACGCGCTGGGCTTCGACGAGCCCGAGGCCGACATCCCCCCGGCTGGGACGGGACCCGCCCGCGAGCTCCTCGATGCCTTCCTCGACGACGGCGTCTACAGCTACGAGGAGCGCCGCGACTACCCCGCCGACGGCAACACGTCGCGGCTCTCGGCCCATCTGAAGTACGGCACCATCGGTATCCGGGAGGTGTACGAGGGCACCGCCGAGGCCCGGGACGCGGTCGAGCCCGGGAGCGAGCGCGACGAGTCCGTCGCCGAGTTCCAGTCCCAGCTCGCCTGGCGGGAGTTCTACACGCAGGTCCTCTTTGCGAACCCGAACGTCGTGACTCGGAACTACAAGGAGTACGAGCACCCCATTCAGTGGAACGACGACCCCGAGGCGCTGCAGGCCTGGAAGGACGGCGAGACGGGCTACCCCATCGTCGACGCCGGGATGCGACAGCTCCGCGAGGAGGCGTTCATGCACAACCGCGTGCGGATGATCGTCGCCTCGTTCCTGACGAAGGACCTGCTCATCGACTGGCGGGAGGGGTACGACTGGTTCCGCGAGAAGCTGGTCGACCACGACACCGGAAACGACAACGGCGGCTGGCAGTGGGCCGCCTCCACCGGGACCGACGCCCAGCCCTACTTCCGCATCTTCAACCCGATGACACAGGGCGAGCGCTACGACCCGGACGCGGAGTACATCAAGCGCTACGTGCCGGAGTTGCGGGACGCCGGGGCCGAGATAATCCACGAGTGGCACGAGGCGTCGCTGACCCAGCGGCGGTCGGCCGCGCCCGACTATCCCGACCCCATCGTGGACCACAGCGAGCGGCGGGAGGAAGCTATCGAGATGTTCGAGGTAGCGAGGGGCGACGACTGAACGAAGTGAAGGAGTCGCCCCTCGAAGCGGAGCGGTGAGCGCAGCGAACCGCGGAGCAGACGCGAGGTGACGCTCTCGCTACGCTCAAGCGTCACCTCGAAGCGGAACGGCAACCGGCGGGAGCCGTGGAGCAAGCGCGAGATAGCTGACCGGTATGGGAACGACCGCACCTCTCGGAGCGAGCCGCGGAGAAAGCGCGGGACGGCTCCCTCCTTCGGTCAGTCGTCGCCCCGCGAAGCGGGCGCCGGAAAAGCGAACCGCAGGACGAACGCGGGCCACCGGCGTTCATGACACATCGAGTACCTTTTCGACTGTCGGTTGCCTTCGCGGGGGCTCGGCGTGAATCCACTCGCCGGGTTGCGCCGCGTGTACAGTGGTATCATACGGCTTCTAAACGTTTAAAAGGCATCCGCCCGACAATTACGATGGAGGCGATTTCATATGCCCGAACACTCAGAACCTGAACTGCCACCGCTCCCGTACGACTACGACGCCCTGGAGCCCCACATCTCCGAGCAGGTGCTCACCTGGCACCACGACACCCACCATCAGGGGTACGTAAACGGGCTCGAGTCGGCCGAGGAGACGCTGGCCGAGAACCGCGAGTCGGGGGACTTCGGCTCGTCCGCCGGTGCCCTGGGTAACGTCACCCACAACGGCTGTGGCCACTATCTCCACACGCTGTTCTGGAACAACATGGACCCCAACGGCGGCGGCGAGCCCGAGGGTGACCTCGCCGACCGCATCGAGGAGGACTTCGGCTCCTACGAAGGCTGGAAAGGCGAGTTCGAGGCCGCCGCGTCCGCTGCCGGCGGCTGGGCGCTGCTCGTGTACGACCCGGTTGCAAAGCAGCTGCGCAACGTCGCGGTCGACAAGCACGACCAGGGCGCACTCTGGGGTTCGCACCCGATTCTGGCCCTCGACGTCTGGGAGCACTCGTACTACTACGACTACGGTCCGGCCCGCGGCGACTTCATCGACGCCTTCTTCGAGGTCGTCGACTGGGACGAGGTCGCCGAGGAGTACAGCACCGCAGTCGGTCACTTCGAGTAACTCCCGAACACGCACTTTTTTGCGAGCTGTCCGTCGAGCAGCCGTTGTGCCGACTTCGAGAGTTTTACACGCCGCCTCGGCTTAGCGGTCCCCATGCCTGCACGGAAAACGGAGTTCGACGACGTCCGCTCGTTCGACCTGTACGAGCCCGCGGACGTGCTCGACCCGGAGCTGCTGTACACGATTCCAGAACTGGCGCGACTGCTGCAGGGCCTCCCGGCCGACGCGGAGCTCTCCGACTTCAACGAGTCGGTGTTCATCGACTGGGCCATCCCGTGGATGATATACAACCAGGAGGCCCTCGTCTTCGCCGAACCGGACGACGACGAAGTCGTCGGGCTCTACGGCCTCGCCGACGAATGAAGCTGCTCGTGGCCGGCGGCGACCGGGTCGACGCCGGCAAGACGACCTTCTCCGTGGGGCTGCTCGCCCACACCGGCGCTCGCGGCTTCAAGCCCCGGGCGGGCAACAACTACTGGTTCGACCACGACGACTACGAGCGGGCGACGAAGGAGGGCCGACTATACGGTAAGGACGCCCGCCGGCTGGCGGACGCCTCGCCGGGTGCGGTCCGGCCCGAAGCAATCAACGCCGTCCACCGGCTCTGGCACCCGTCGCCGGGCCCCTCGAAGGGGATTCTCGGGCAGTCGCCGCGCCAGTTCGTCGTCGACCGGGTGGGCGACAGCGCGGGAGGCCGTCCCGCAAGCAGTCGGCCTGCGGCCGACGACGCGGACGGGGTCGGCGAGTTCGTCGTCAACGGCACCGTCGATATCCCCGACTCCGCCGCCGAGCGACTCCCCCTCGACGCCGCGCCGCGGGTCACGTCGCTGCCCGACTTCAACGACCTGATGGCGGTGATGCACGCCGAGGCGCTCGCGGCGCTCGGCGAGACGATCGCGGCCGCCGACCGGGCCGTCGTCGAGTCGTACGGCGACATCGCACGCCCGCTGGAGGGGTTCGAGCCCGACGCCGTCGCGGTCGTCGAGCCGGGTCGGGCGCGCGTCTACGACGGCCGCCGCTACGCGAAAGCCTGCGAAATCGCGACCGGCGGTCCCGGTGAGGGGCAACTGGAGGAGCGAGTCGAGAACGTCGTCGACCTCATCGACCGCACCAGCGCGGTCCGGCTCCCGGCCCTGGACAAAGAGACGCGCGCGGACCCCGAGGCCGTCGCCGACGCCTACGACCACGCCTACGACGCCCTGCTGGCGGCGGCCTTCGACTGAGCGACCCGCTCCAGACGGGAGTCTACAGGTTCGAGAAGGCCTCCTCGACCAGTTCGCCGGTGTCCGCGACGATGTCGGCCATCACGTCGTCGTCGGGCGCCATCCCCAGCAGTCTGGCGGCCCGCATGATGCTGACGTGATACACCGTCTGGACGCCGGGCGCTGTCTCCCAGATGACGACGTTACAGGGGAACAGCGCGCCGATGCGGTCGTCTGTCGCATCGAGCGCCCGGTCGGCCATCTCCGGGTTGCACGCGCCGAGGACGTAGTACGGGTCCCGGTCGGCGTCGACTTTCTCGTTGAGCAGTTCCGACGGCGAGAACTCGACTGGGACGCCAAAGCCCGCCTCGGTGAACACGCTCCGGACGTGTTCGACGGCGGCCTCGTGGTCCATCTCGAGGGTCGCCCGTTTCTCGCCGATATCGCCCGATTCCAGCGCCGCTGGGTCGATTGGGAGCGCCATGTCCGACAGAACGGACCGCCGCCGCAAAGCCGTTACTGCCGCCGAAGTTCGACGAGGAACACCGCGCCGGTGGGCTCGTTGTTTTCCACCCAGACGCGCCCGCCGTACTGGTCGACGAGCGTCTGGACGAGATAGAGCCCGATACCGGTCCCCCGGCTCGACATCCCGCGTTCGCCGCGGCCGAAGATATCCTCCTTTCGCTCGTCGGGGATGCCGGGGCCGTTGTCGGCGACGCTGACCCGGACGCTATCGTCGAGGACCTCGACGGCGACGGTCACTGCAGGGGTCTCCGAGTCGTTGTGCTGGACGGCGTTCTTGAGGAGGTTCCGGAACACGGACCCCAGCATCTCGTCGGCGACGACCGAGACCGCGGGGAGTGTCCCGGCGACGATGATGGTCGCCGCCGTCTGTGTCTCGCGCACCTGTGCTATCTGCTCGCCGAGTGTCTGCTCGAGCGCCACCGGACACGGCTCGGTGTCCGTCCGGAGCATCGCCTCCACGAGCTCCTGGGCGCTGGTCGTCAGCTCGACGGCAGCGGCCGTGCTCCGCCGTATCTTCTCGACGTACTCCCGCTGGGTCCCGTCGACGGTCTCACCGAGCAGGTCCGCGACGGCACCGACGACCTGGAGGTCGTTGCGGATGTCGTGGCTCATCATCCGCGTGAGCAGTTCGAGGTTGTCGCGTTGTCGTGCCAGTCGGTTCTCGCTCGTCACCTGGTCGAGCGCCACCGTCGCGTTGGCGGCAAGCAGCTTCGCGAGAGTCACGTCCGCCTCGGTGAACTCGTCGGGCTGTTCGGAGGCGACGATGAACACGCCGTGGCCCCCGAGCGGGACCAGCAGTTCACTCCGGAAGGGCGTCGACGCATCGAAGACGTTCCGTTCCGACGAGACGTCCGTGTAGACCCCGACCGAGCCCGACTGGTAGGCGTTCCAGGCCAATCCGCTGGCCAGTTCGGGCGGTTCGCCGAGGATTTCGTAACACCCCGTCGACTGCGCGACGGAGACGAGCGCCTCGCGGTCGCTGTCGTAGAGGTGGACGGCGTTGACTGGGAGTTCGAGGATCTCTACCGCCGCTCGACTCATCAGGTCCGCGACCTGCTCGGGGGTCTCTCCGAGGAGCATCCGACGGGTCGCCTCGTGGAGCCGTCCGAGCGTCCGCTCGTGCTGTCGCTGGTCGGTCGTCTCGGTAACGACGACTGTGTGACCGTGGTCGTCAGGGTAGACGCGGGCGAGGCAGCTCCGGCCGTGGTCGGTCGCCGTCCACTCGCACGATTGGGCGGTGCCGGTCTCCGTGGCCCGTTCGAGCGTCGGGCGAACGACCGCTGTGGCCCCGTCGGGGAGCGTCTCCCAGACCACCGTCCCGAGAAACGTCTCCCGCTCGCCGCCCAGCAGCGCCGCCGCACGGCTGTTGAGATAGGTGTATCTGCAGTCGGAGTCCAGCGCGACGACGCCGTCGGAGATGCGCTCGAGTGTCTCGACATGGACGCTGTCGGACGGCGGCGCATCTCGACTCACACCTGATTGTGCGGGCCGACCGATAAATGTCTTTGCTGGAACCGCTAGAACCGGGCGGCCTGCCATGCCAGCTCGATGTCGTGGTACGGCCGGTCCTCGACGCTCGGCCCATGGCCGGTGTGCATCGCCGCGAGGTCCTCCGAGACGGTATCGAGCACGCGGCCGATGCTCTCGACGAGCAGGTCCCGGTCGCCCTCTTCGAGGTCAGTCCGACCGAAGCTCCCGTTGGCGAACACCAGGTCTCCCGCGAACAGCACGCCCGCGTCCGCCGAGTACAGACAGACGTGGTCGTTCTTGTGCCCCGGGGTGTGGAGCGCGCGGTACTCGTGGTCGCCGAGCCGGACAGTCCCGTCGTCGTCGAGCGCGTGGTCGACCCCCTCCTGAGCGGTGTCGTAGCCCCACACGTCGACATCGAACGCCTCGACGACGGCCGGGAGGTTCCCGACGTGGTCGTAGTGGGTGTGGGTCAGGACGACGGCGTCGAGGTCGTCGACGTGGTCACGAACCAGCGAGACGACGTCGAACTCGTTGCCCACGTCGACGAGGACGCGTCGCTCGCCGCTGACCAGGAAGGCGTTGCTGGTAAAGGAGTCGGCGTTCCGAGCGAGGTTCCGAATCATACCGGCCGTTCGGTCGGCCCGGTCATGTCGGTGTCGCTCCGGGCTCGACCGAGCGGTCGGCAAACCCCGCGTCTACGGCGGATATGTCAGCTGTACCGACGCTCTGTGGCGGAACACCCACAGGGCTATGTAGGAGGATACAGAAATTGTGATAGCAAGGAATAGCATGTCAGAGCCGGACCCACCTGTCGTACTTATCGTGGAGGACGAACCGGACGTCGCGGAGACGTACCAACTGTGGCTGGACGGCGATTACGAGGTCCGCATGGGGAAAAACGGTGACGAAGGTCTCGAACTACTCGACGAGACCGTCGACGTGGTCCTGCTGGACCGGATGATGCCGGGGCTCTCCGGCGACGAGGTCCTGCGTCAGATCCGTGAGCGGGACCTTGGCTGTCGAGTGGCGATGGTCACCGCGGTCGAACCCGATTTCGACATCCTCGAGATGGGTTTTGACGCCTACCTCTCGAAGCCGATTCGAAGCGAGCAGCTACACGATACGGTGACCAATCTGCTCGAACGGTCCGAGTACGACTCGCTGTTACAGGAGTACTACTCGCTCGTGGAGAAACAGGCGACGCTGGAGGCGACGAAATCCAGCGCGGAGCTGGCAGAGAGCGAGCAGTACGCGGCACTGACGGCGGAGATCGCGGAGATGCGCGAGGGGCTCGACGACACGCTCGGGGGTATCGAAGACGACGATGACTTCATCGCCACATTGCGTGGGCTGAGCAATGGCGAAGACGAATAAGGGGGGTAAACAAATGTACGACCTGTCATCAGTTGTCGATTTCGACGCACTGGCCGAGGTCCGACCCGGGTCCAGTATCCTCGTCTCCGGCCCGGCGATGACCGGGAAACAGCAACTGGCCTACGATATCCTGGCCGACGGCGCGGCCAGCGGCGACGGCGCCGTCGTCGTGACCACGAGCGACAAGGCGTCGGACGTGGTCGAGGAGTTCCGCGACCGGGTACCGGAGCTGAAAGGGTCACAGCTCGGCGTCGTCGACTGCCGCGGCGAGGGCGGCGCCGACCCGGAACTCATCGAGGGCGTCTCCGTCCATCAGGTCTCCTCGCCGGGGGACCTCACCGGCATCGGTATCGGCATCACCAAAGCGCTCGAATCGCTGCACAACTCCGGGCTCGAACGCGGGCGGCTGGCGCTCATCTCGCTGTCGACGATGCTGACCTACACGGACAAGAAGACCGTCTTCAAGTTCTGTCACGTGCTCTCGTCGCGGCTGGACGCGGCCGGCTACGTCGGCGTGTTCACCATCGATTCGAGCGCACACGACCAGCAGACCATTCAGGTCATCAAACAGGCGTTCGACGGGCTCATCGATATCCGGGACGCCGAGGGCGGCGGCCGCGAGGCCCGCGTCCTCGGACTGGCCACGGAACCCACCGACTGGAAGCGAATCTGACCCGTCGCCGCCGGAGGGGAGTATTTTTGCCTCTCGGGCGTTCCCACCCGGTATGGAAGTCACGCTGCTGGAAGCGACCGAGAACCCGGAGGAGCTCGTCTGCAAGGCGGCCCGGAACGACTACAGCGCGGCGTTCGTCGGTGGGCAGTCGCTCGACGCGACCATGGAGACCGTCGAGGGCGACACGCTGGCGGAGAAACAGGAGACGCTCATCGGCCACCTGCTGGACCACGGCCACTACGGCCCGTTCGAACACCCGCAGATAACGTTCGCCGTGGAGGGCGTCTCCAGGTCGTGTATGGCCCAGATTACCCGCCACCGCCACGTCTCCTTCGACGTGCAGTCGATGCGGTACGTCGCCTTCGACGACGTGGACCCGGCCGACGTCCGCGAGGGCGAGATGGTCGTCATTCCGCCGTCGGCCACCGACCCGGACTGGGTGGGCCGCAATCAGCAGAGCGGGGCCGTCGACGAGTCGACCGTCGAGGAACGGGCCGAGATTTTCAGAGACAGCATCGAGGACGCCGTCGAGTCCTATCAGGACCTGCTCGACCTCGGGATGCCACCCGAGGACGCCCGCTTTGTCCTCCCCATCGGGACGAAGGTCAACATGGTGATGTCGATGAACGCACGGATGCTGATGCACGTCGCCGACATGCGCGCCGCCGCCGACGCCCAGTGGGAGATCCGCGGGCTGACCGAGGACCTGCTCGACATCGCCGCCGACTGGTGTCCCATCACCTTCGACTACTACGAGCGCGAGATGAAGAACCGAAAGAACCGGCTCGCGCCCTAGGGTCTCCGAGATCTATCGGGGGAGCTGTCGTAGCACCGAGAGACGTAGACGGCCAGGTGCTCTCGGTCCGGTAGCCGGAACTGGCAGGGGTGCGCCAACTTAACGGTTCGCCGGACCAGACCACGATACATGGGCGCTACCGAGCAGGAACCGAGTGACGACCCGGCGGGCGACGCGCGGGCGGACTACGATTATCAGGGCGCGGACGTCGCCCGGCCGGCGATGGTCGCCGAGCTCACCGAGCGCGTCGCTGGCGACGTTCGGTTCGACGACTACTCCCGACAGCTCTACGCCACGGACGCGAGCGCGTACGAGGTGACACCCGTCGGCGTCGTCTTCCCTGAATCGACGGCCGACGTGGCCGCCGTGGTCTCCTACTGCGCCGAGCGGGAGATCCCCGTCCTGCCCCGCGGCGGCGGGACGAGCCTCGCGGGCCAGTCCGTCAACAGGGCCGTGGTGCTGGATTTCACGCGCCACATGGACGAAATCCTGTCAGTCGACGCCGAGGACCACCGGGCGACGGCGCAGGTCGGGACGACGCTTGGCGACCTGAACGCGGCGCTTTCGAGCGAGGGACTGAAGTTCGCGCCGGACCCGGCGTGGGGCGACAAGTCGGCCCTGGGCGGCGCCATCGGCAACAACTCCACCGGGGCGCACTCGCTGCAGTACGGCAAGACCGACCACTACGTCGAGTCCTGCGAGGTGGTGCTTGCCGACGGGACCGTGACGACCTTCGGCGAGAGCTCGCTGGCACAGCTCCGAGCGGCCGGCGACCCCGACGGCGACCTCGAAGCCCGCATCTACGACGCCCTGGTCCGGCTGGTCGAGGACGGCAGCGGAGCTATCGACGCGGCCTATCCCCGCCTCAAGCGCAACGTCTCGGGCTACAACCTCGACCGGCTGCTGGCCGAGGCCCGCGGCGAGTACGGCGAGGCGGGGACGGTGAATCTCGCGCGGCTGCTGGCCGGCAGCGAGGGGACGCTCGCGGTCGTTACCGAGGCGACCGTCTCGCTCGAACCGGTCCCCGAGACGGAGGCGCTCGCCCTGCTGACCTACGACGACCTCGTGACCGCGATGCGGGACGTGGAGCCGATACTGCGCCACGACCCCGCCGCGGTCGAGGTACTCGACGACGTGTTGCTCGACCTCGCCGCGGAGACCGAGGAGTTCGGCGACCTCGTCGCCGACATCGTGCCCGAGGGGACGGGCGCGATACTGCTCGTGGAGTTCTACGCCGACAGCGACGACGCCGGGAAACAGCGGGTCGCGGACCTGCTCGCCGACCGCATCGGCGACGTGGACACGGCGGTCGCGCCGAGCGACGACGCGACCGCGCGGACCGAGGCACAGACACACGCGTTTCTGGGTCGGGAGGCACACAGCGACGCCGAGCGAGAGCGGTTCTGGAAGCTCCGCAAGTCCGGCCTGCCGATTCTGCTGGGCCGGACCAGCGACGCCAAGCACATCAGTTTCATCGAGGACACCGCCATCCCGCCGGAGAATCTCCCCGAGTACGTCGCCGACTTCCGGGAGCTGCTGGCGGAGCAGGGGACGTTCGCCTCCTTCTACGCCCACGCCGGACCGGGCTGTCTCCACATCCGCCCGCTGGTCGATACGAAGACCGTCGAGGGGGTCGAGCGAATGGAAGCCATCGCCGACGGCGCGACCGACCTCGTCCGCGAATACGGCGGCAGCGTCTCCGGCGAACACGGCGACGGTCGCGCCCGGACCCAGTGGAACCACAAGCTGTACGGCGACGACGTGTGGGCGCTGTTCCAGGAGCTCAAGGCGACGTTCGACCCCGACTGGCTGTTGAACCCCGGCCAGGTGGTCGGCGTCGACGAGGCGGCCGTCGAGGCCGGCGACGCGCCGCCGCGGGCCGGAACGGTCGATATGACCGAACAGCTCCGCTTCGACCCCGACTACGAGTTCGAGATGGGGTTCGACCCGCAGCTGTCCTGGCCCGAGGAGAACGGCATGCAGGGGATGGTCGAGCTCTGTCACGGCTGTGGCGGCTGTCGCGGCCCACAGGAGACGACGGGGAGCGTGATGTGTCCGACCTACCGCGCGGCCGACGAGGAGAGCACCTCGACGCGGGGCCGGGCGAACATGCTCCGGCAGGCGATGAGCGGCGACCTGCCGGACGACCCGACCGACGGCGAGTTCGTCTCGGAGGTGATGGACCTCTGTATCGGCTGTAAGGGGTGTGCGCGGGACTGCCCGAGCGAGGTGGACATGGCGAAGCTCAAAGCCGAGGTCGAACACGCCCACCACGAGGAGCACGGGGCCAGCCGCCGAGACCGGCTCTTCGCCAACGTGGAGGCGCTCTCGCGGCTCGGCTCCGCGTTCGCGCCGGTATCGAACTGGGTCGGGGCGGTGCCCGGCAGCGGCTATCTCGGCGAGAAGCTGCTGGGTATCGCCCGCGAACGGGACCTCCCGACCTTCGAGCGCGAATCCTTCGAGGCGTGGTGGGCCGACCGCGGCCCCGCGGTCCCCGAGGCCGAGGCGACGCGCCGCGCGCTGCTGTTCCCGGACACCTACAACAACTACAGCCACCCAGAGGTCCTGCGCGCTGCCGTCGAGGTGCTCGAAGCCGCCGGGGTCCACGTGCAGGTCCCCGACGACGCGGGGCCCTCGGGTCGGGCCGCCCACTCGAAGGGGTTCCTCGACGTGGCCGGCGACCGGGCCGCGGCGAACGTCGACGCGCTCGCCCCCCGGGTCGCCGATGGGTGGGACGTGGTCGTCGTCGAACCCTCCGACGCGGTGATGTTCCAGTCCGACTATCTGGACCTGCTGGGCCACGACCACGACGGCGCGACCGGGCTCGCGGCCGGCGCCTTCGGCCTCTGTGAGTATCTCGACCGCTTCGCGCTCGACGCCGAAATACGCTGGGCCGCACCCGACGAGTCGCTGACCTACCACGGCCACTGCCACCAGAAGGCAATAAAGAAGGACCACCACGCGGTCGGTGTTCTCCGCCGGGCGGGCTACGCCGTCGACCCGCTCGACTCGGGCTGCTGTGGCATGGCCGGGTCCTTCGGCTACGAAGCCGAACATTACTCTATGAGCCAGTCCATCGCCGACATCCTCTTTGGCCAGGTCCGGGCGAGCGACGGCGACCGAGTGGTCGCTCCCGGGGCCTCCTGCCGGACGCAACTCGGCGACGGCCCCACCGACGGCCCGGTCCCACACCCGGTGGAAAAACTGGCAGACGCCGTCCGGACAGACGGTGAGTAGGGGGTCCATTCACAGCGCTTTTATGCTGTCCTCGGGTCTTACGAGATAGATGTCCCGCGCGGTTGTCGTCACACTCGCCGCTGTCCTGCTGGTGGGCAGCCTCGCCGTTTCGCCCGCTGTAGCGGCGTCGAGCGAGAACCGACTACAGACGCCGGACAGGTTCGACACGACGACGTTCCGAATCGCCCTGTACGAGAACGGGTCGGCGACGTGGACGATAGCGCACCACCAGCCCCTGGAGACCGACAACGAGACCGCGCAGTTCCGGAGCTACGCCGAGGCGTTCGAGGAAAACGAGACGGAGCTGTACCGGAACTTCGTCGACGACGCCGAGACGCTCACACGGACGGGGACAAACAAGACGGACCGGCAGATGGACGCCCGGAACTTCCGGCGGTCGGCGGGAATCGAGCCCGTCCAGGACCGGGGGACGGTTCGGATGTCGTTCCTGTGGACGAACTTCTCGCGAGTGTACGCGGACCGCGTCGTCGTCAGCGACGTGTTCGAGGGCGGGTTCTACATCGGGACCGGCCAGACGTTGGTGTTCGAGCACGACACGTCGCTGGCGTTTACCGCCGCCGAGCCGTCACCGGCCTCACAGAGCGACCCGCAGTCGCTCCGTCAGAGCGGGACGATAACTTACGCCGGGGAACGCACGTTCACCGACAGCAGACCGTACGTCGAACTCGGGCCGCCGCCGGCGACAGGGGCCACGGCGACGCCCAACGTCTCCGCGGCAGGGGCCACACCGGGTGAGAGCATGTGGCAGCTGGCGCTCGCGCTCGCAGTCATCGCGCTCGGAGTTGTCGCCGCCGCAGCCTGGCGGTCGGGGGCCGCGACAGCCGTCCTCGGTTCCGACGACGACGGCGGGGCCGCGACGGAGTCGGCCCCCGAGCCAGCGTCCGACACCGCCGTCACGGACGACGAGCTCCTCAACGACGACGACCGCGTCATCAAACTGCTCGAAGACAACGGCGGCCGGATGAAGCAGGTCGACATCGTCGAGACCACCGAGTGGTCGAAATCGAAAGTCAGTATGCTCCTCTCGGATATGGAAGAGGAAGGGGATATCAGCAAGCTCCGCGTGGGCCGTGAGAACATCATCAGCCTCGCCGGTGAAGAGCCCGACGCGGCCGGCTCTCCCTTCGACGAGGAGTGAGAAACCCACACAGGGCACTCCCGAAGCGCAATGATTATACGTACCTCTGTCCTTCGACAGAATGTACGCTCCGGTGGTGTAGTCCGGCCAATCATATCACCCTCTCACGGTGATGACCAGGGTTCAAATCCCTGCCGGAGCATTCCTCTGTTCGACGTGCCGAGCGATGGCGGCGGTTCTTTGAGGGACGGGGACGACCGAACGGTATGGCTGTCCCGCTCGCGCCCACGCTCGTCGCTATCGTCCTCCTACTCGCTTGCAGCGCCTTCTTCTCCAGCAGCGAGACGGCCCTGTTCTCGCTCTCGCGGGAGTGGGTCGCCCAGGCGGCCCCGACGGACGCACGGGCAGCGGCCGTGGCGGACGTGCTCGAAGACCCACACCGACTGCTGGTCACGCTGCTCGTGGGGAACAACGTCGTCAACATCACGCTGTCGAGCCTGTTGACCGCCCTGCTCGTCGACCGACTCGAACCCGGGCTGGCCGTAGTCGCCACGACGGTCGTCGCCAGCACCGTCATCCTCGTCGCCGGCGAGATACTACCGAAATCCTACGGGCTGGGACACGCTCAGTCGTTCGCGCTCACCGTCGTCAGGCCACTCCGGTACGTCGAACTCCTCCTGTACCCGGTGGTCACTGTGTTCGACCTGCTTACGAGAACTGTGTCGGACCGCATCGGCGGTCAGCAGTCGATAGAGCAGACCTACGACGAGGTGGAGTGAAACCCATCGAGAGAGTAGAGAAAGAGCGTTACTCGCCGTCCCACTCCGCCCGACAGTCGTCGTCGCAGAAATGCGCCGTCTGGACGCTGTTGTCCTCGACCCACGTGATGACGCGGTGTGTCACCTCGTTAGCGATTGCGGCGTCACATACAGCGCAGTTCGGGGCGTCCGCCTCGTCGATATCCTCGTGGTGATCCGATGTTGGGTCGACCATCTTACCGGAGCGTCGTCGTCACCATACTTAATCTCACATACTCGTCCCGAGAACCCGTCAACCTCGCGACTTCTTCGGCGCTCGCGTCTGTCCCCGTTCGGCAGTACCGAGGTTCCCGACGCCGTTCGGGCCCTCGCTACCTGTCCCGTATGACCGTCTCACCGGGTGTCGTGGTCGCGCCCGCCGAGAGCACTACGCCGGCGTTGAGACTGGTGTTGATAGCCGTCCGGACGCCGTCGCCCGCGACGACCCCGAACTTCCGGCGGCCCGTCGAGACGCGGTCGCCTTTGACCGTTATCGTCACCGGTTCGCCGTCGTGGCGCAGGTTCGCCACCTGCGTGCTCGCGCCCAGGTTCACGTCGGTTCCCAGCACGCTGTCGCCGACGTAGGAGACGTGTGGCACGTTCGAGTCGGCCATCACGACGCTGTTTTTCACCTCGACGCCGTGGCCGACGTGGGTGTCCTCGCCGAGCATCGTCGCGCCCCGGACGTAGGCGTTCGGACCGACGGTCGCCCCGGCGCGGACCAGCGCCGGCCCCTCGATGACGACGCCGGGTTCGACGACCGCTCCCTCCTCGACCACCACGTCGCCCCGCAGGTCCGCGTCGCCCCGGACCTCGCCGTCGATACGGCGGTCGACCTCGGCGAGTTTCCACTCGTTGGCCGCCAGTAGCTCCCAGGGCCGTCCCACGTCGAGCCAGCGGTCCACCTCGACGGCCGTCACCGAGTGCTCCTCGATGACCCGGGTGAGAACGTCGGTTATTTCCCGTTCGCCCCGCTCGCTCAGCTCCACGTCGAGCCACTCGCGGGCCTCCGCGGGGAAGACGTACGCGCCGGCGTTCGCGAGTTCGGTCGGCGGCTCCTCGGGCTTCTCGACGATAGCGGTGACCCGGTCGCCGTCAGTCGAGAGGACCCCGTAGTTCGACGGGTCGGGCACCCGGTAGGCCGCGATAGCGGGCGCGGCGTCGAACAGCGCCGCGAGGCTCGCCTCGTCGTAGAGATTGTCGCCGTTCAACACGGCGAAGGGCCCGTCGAGGTACTCGCTGGCGGCGTTGACGGCGTCGGCCGTCCCGAGCTGTTCCTCCTGTACGGCGAACTCCACCGGGACGCCGCGGTAGCGCTCGCCGAAGTACTTCCGGACGGCGTCGGCTTCGTAGCCGACGACGAAGATGAGTTCCTCGGCCCCCGCCTCGATGGCCGTGTCCGCGGTGTGAGCGACCAGCGGGCGGTCAGCCACGGGGAGCATCGGTTTCGGCGTGTTCTCGGTCAGTGGGCGCATCCGTGTGCCTTCACCGGCAGCGAGTACGACTGCTTGCATATGTCGTCGGACTCACGGCCCCCGAAAATAGCTACCGCTGTGGCAGCGATTCCCATATTTCCGCGAGCGGTCGGCGAAAGAATACCGGTCGCTGCTCACGTATTGGTCGCAGCAAAATGCTCGGTCAGGGATTTGACCCTGGTCCTCGGCTCGAAAGGGCTACCCTAACCGCAGGGTGGCCATTCGTTTCGAGCCTACCCAAATCCGCTCAATTGCGTTTTTTGGCCGCTACTAACAACTATTATGCAGGGGTGATACTTAAACCACCGAGATGATTGTCCACCAGCCAAGTTCGATTCGAATGAATCTCGAACCGGGACCACATCAGAAATGGAATTCTAGTGCTGATTCCTGTGCCTATGCGTAACATACCTCGCTCAGAATTAATACACCCCGGGTCATGAGGAATAATTAGACTCACAGACGAGGTGATTCGACATGCTGACTGCTAAACCCACTCCGCGGCCCGCTTCCCTGCCGATAGCCGCGGGTGGCCCGTGTTTGCTACGCGGTCAGCGTGTGGAACCGGACAGTAATTCCTGGATGGAATATGCCGTCGAGCAATTCGACGCGATTCCGTCCGGCGATGTCCGGACATCTTCGCCCGCATAACCCGGCTCCTCACGCGGACTACCCGCTCGGAGCCAGGGAACACGGGCCTGCCGCCTGCTCAAGCTTGGCAGTGTCGTCCATCTCGGGCGAGCTGGCGGGCGCGCTCGCGGCACGTTGACTCTGTTCGCACCCGATAGCGGTGCGGACCTGTGACCGCTGTGGGCCGACCACAGCGCCGTCACGAGCACACAACAGCCACAGATAGCGGCGGCACTGTGCAGCCCCGGAGTCTCCGTTGGCGAGGGACGCGGGACTTTGGATCCCGAGGTCGGGAGTTCGATTCTCCCCGGGGCGATAGCCGTCGCGTGCCGGCGTGGTGTAACTCGGAAGCATACGGCCCTGTCACGGCCGTGATTCGGGTTCAAATCCCGACGTCGGCGTCAGAATACTGCGGTCGGATGCCCATCGAGGCAGGCACACGCGGTCGACAATGCTGTCGACGGCGACGGGCCCGGAAGGGTCTGGAACCTGCATGGACCGGTGTGGCATTCGAGACTGAGCTGACAGTCGAAGCACGCCCCCGCGAGGACGGGAGCGAGCGGTCGCTTCTGTCCTCGCACCCACAGACGAATAGACAGAAAACCACTTTCGGGTCGATGGTCCAGCGGCCGACGATTCGTGCCTTGGGGGCACGAGACCGAGGTTCGAATCCTCGTCGACCCATGTGCCGCGATGGTCTAGCCTGGTCGGACGCCTCCCTGCTACGGAGGTCTCCTGCAAGGGATTCCCCGGTTCGAATCCGGGTCGCGGCGTCCTGTTGTCAAGCAGGGTTGGGAACAGCCCCTTCTGAGGTGAGACAGGCAGACAGGTGACTGCGCTCGGTTTGAAACCGAGAGCCGAGAGGCTTCGGAGTTCGACTCTCCGTCTCACCGTTGACGGGGTTTCCCTAGTCTGGCCAAGGGGCCGTGCTGGAACCACGGTGCCCGCGAGGGTACGGGTGTTCAAATCGCCCTCCCGCCGTGCAGCTATGGATTCGTGGTCCAACGGGAAGACGCCCGCTTCCAGAGCGGGAGATGGCTGTTCGAAAACCGCTTGCGGTTTTCGAGCCCTGGAAGACGAACGTGGTTCGAAAGGCGCCACGCGCCTTTCGTTCATCACGAGAGAGCTCCGCTCTCTCGGACGACAGTGAGTCTTCCTCTGGTTCGATTCGGTCCGAATCCATTTTCCGCGGTAGCCAAGCGGCCAACGGCGGCGGGCTTAAGACCCGCTGAACAGCTCTTCGAGGGTTCGAATCCCTCCCGCGGAATGCGTCGCCATACCCAAGTGGTCAACGGGGCACGGTTGAGGGCCGTGTGTGCAGACTATCGCAGGTTCGAATCCTGCTGGCGACATGCCGGCCACAGTGCTGGCTCTGAGACGGTGCGTCGCCGTACCCAAGTGGCAACGGGAGGCGGCTCAGAACCGCCGGCGTAGGTCCTGCCGAGGTTCGAATCCTCGCGGCGACACTCTGCGGGATTGGGTAGCCTGGCTGATCCCGGCTGGCTCATAACCAGCAGACCCACGTTCGAATCGTGATCCCGCAATCGCAGTTACGGCGAGCGCGCCTTCTGTGGGCCCCTAGCTCAATTGGCAGAGCGCCCGCTTCGCAAGCGGGAGGCTCCGGGTTCGAGTCCCGGGGGTGTCCATCTACTTCCCGTGGTCAAGCGGTCTACGACGCCGTCCTGTAGAGGCGGAGACGCACGTTCGACTCGTGCCGGGAAGATCTGGTAGCTAGCTGTTTGGACAGCTGACTGCCGCTGTGGGACGGTGGAATAGCTTGGTTCACCAACTCTCTCAATGGGTTTTCACCGGAACTCCGGTGCGACGCTGAGAGTTCCTTCGTCACGCTTCTAACGTGGTCACGCAGGTTCGAATCCTGCCCGTCTCATCTGCTCCAGTGGAGTAGCGGCCAAACTCACGGCCCTCTCACGGCCGAGCCCCCGGTTCGAATCCGGGCTGGAGCATTGGCAGACAGTCCAGTGGAGTGGACGTGCCGCTCACATCGGCGAGATCGCAGGTTCAAATCCTGCTCTGCCAATGCAGGCGCGTAGCTCAGTGGTCAGAGTCCCCGCGCTGATAACGAGATTGTCAGCGGTTCGGGAATCGCTGAGCGATTTCCGAGCCCTGCCAGACGCGCACAGCAAAGCGAGCACGTCTGGCTCTGGTTCAACTCCGCTCGCGCCTATGCGGTCGATACACTGTGGGCCCGGAGCATATGAGAACATGCGCCGACTTTTAACCGGCAGATAGCGGGTTCAAATCCCGTCGGGCCCGTTGGAATCGCCCCACGATTCCACCACTGTTTCCTAATCTGCCGGGCGGTCCCGCGTGGTGCGGGTACTCGGCTGTTACCCGAGTTGTGCGAGGTTCGACTCCTTGGCCCGGCGTGGGGCTTGCACTCCCCCATCCACCGCCCTGTCTTCGTGCCACGGTGGCAGAGCGGTCCAACGCACCCGCCTGCAGAGCGGGACAGCGTCGGTTCGAATCCGACTCGTGGCTTGCGCTCCCGGAGTCCCCGCTGGCGAGGGATGCTACCCTTTCAAGGTAGAGGTCAGGGGTTCGATTCCCCTCGGGAGCACTATCGGGCGCTGCTGCGACCCGAGGAACCAATTACGACGCACGAACACGAGGTAGCACACAATGACTATCGAACATCTGGACTTGGAGTATAGCGCGGAAGACATCAGAGATTTTATCGAAGCCGCCGTCGCCACGCGGGGCTCCGAAAACCGCCCGCGGTTCTACGCAATCACCGGGAGCCACATTTATGGCTTCGACAGCGCCGAGAGCGATATCGATGTCCGCGGTCTGCACATGGCTCCAGCCGAGTCGTACGCGTACCTCGATACCCCGGCCGAGGAAGTCACCGTCAACATGGATGGGACGACCGAAGGTTTCGAGGAGTACGCCGAAGTCGACCTGCGGAGCTACGAGCTGAAGAAGTTCGCACAGCTCCTGCAGTCGGCGAACTACAACATCGTCGAACTGGTCTTCGAAGCGCCGACGGTCATGAACGGGATGCCGCTGGAGATGGACGCACTGCAGGACCTCATCCGGGAGTTCCTCCCGATGAACGTCCCACACGCGTACCTCGGCATGGCAAAGTCGAATTACTACAAGCACCTCGATCCCGAGAAGGCTGAGGGGTACGATCCGCGAGCGAAGAAGTTCCTCTACGTCTACCGTGGGCTGCTCGGCGCGCAGTATGTCGTCGAGTACGAGGATATCGAGGCCGATATCTTCGAACTCGCCGATGCTATCGATGGCGGCGACCCTGCGCTCGTCGAGGACCTCGTCGCGCACAAGCGCACCGGTAACTCGGCGACCGTTCCGGACGCCTTGGAAGAGCGGGCTCGGAATGCGATCACCGGACAGTTCAACGCTATCGGCGAGTTCCCGACGCCGGACAAGAGCGGCTACAGAGAAGCGCTGGACAACTGGATGCGGAAAGTCAGAGCATGATTCTGCGTCTCTGATTGTGTCGTCTGCCCTTGACGGGGCAGTACTGCGTGGCCGGGTTGGGGTAACTGGCAACCTTCGGCCCTGTGACGGACGAGCAGCGAGTTCGAGTCTCGCACCCGGCCTTCGGGACACCGTCGAGGCGGTGGGTTACTTCCTCTTGATAGGAGCCGCAGTCCACCCACCGCCGATTTCCCGGTGTCCTACCATTCGTCGGCGGCCGTCGAGACGGAGCGTTCCTTCCTCAGGCACCCGCGGGTTCGACTCCTGCACCGCTCCGTCGATTTTCCGGCCGCCATCATGCGAGGCGACCGTCGAGTCGAAGTGTTCCTTCGATCTGGCATCCATCAGGTTCAAGTCCTGACGGTAGGCTCTCCAGCCTATCGTTATGTCCGGACAAAGGGACTGTCCCGACACCGGACCCGCTTCGATAATTTCCCGGTCGCCGTCACTCATAAGGTGGTCGTCGAGCTGGAGTGTTCCTTCGCTTGTGGAGCGACTACTCCGGGTTCGAGTCCCGGGAGCGGACCAGCCGCTCTGGTGTAACTGGTAACACGGTATCCATCGCTCCAGCGATTTTCCGACCACCGCTTGTCCCTGTAGCTCGGTTCGGAACGAGCACCGGCTTTCGAAGCCGGGTGTCACAGGTTCGAATCTTGTCAGGGACGTTCCCCGCTCGCGGTGAGCGGTTTGCGGCGTCGACTGTTGCGACGCCAGTGATAGCATGCAACTGAACGATACGAAACAGACGGTCGCAGAGGCGACACGCACCACCAACCACGAGGGCGGTGAGGCGTTCCGGCCTGTGGACCCACGACTCGCACTGTACAAACGAACGATCAACCAGCTGCTCGAAGATTCGTACTACGAGGACGACACGGAGCACCTGCGGGCGGTCGTCGAGCGTTTCGACGCTGCGACGGCCGAGGACCCGGAGTTCGTCCTGAAACTCGCCGCGTACGCGCGCCAGGAGATGCACCTCCGGGACATCCCGCAGGTCCTGCTCGTGCTGGCGGCGAACGACGCGCGGTTCAAAGATGACTCGGACGAGTCACTCATTCGGGAGTGGACGCAGGCCATCGTCCAGCGGATGGATGAGACAGCGACGGCGCTCGCGGTCCACGACAAACTGTTCGGTGGGACTGCGCCGTGGCCGCTGCGTCGCGGTATCGAGGACGCACTCGTCGAGATGGCTGACGCGTACACGCTGGAGAAGTACGCGCTCCCGCGGCGGGAGGTGACGCTGCACGACGTGTTCAACCGCGTCCACCCGACACCGGTTGACGAGGAGCAGGAAGACCTGTTCGAGCGGTTCATGCGCGGTGACCTCGACGACTATCCGGATGTGGAGCCGCTGCCGTCGCCGAACACGTGGGAGACGGTCATCTCTGAGCAGGGGAACACGGCCGAGGCGTGGGAGACACTCATCGAAGACGACGAGTACTCCCTGCCCATCTTCGCCTCGATTCGGAACCTGCGGAACATGCTCGAAGCCGGCGTCGACGAGGAGACAATTGTCGGGCACCTGGAGCTGGAAGCGGTGCAGCGTGCGCCGCTGTACCCGTTCCGGTACTACCAAGCGTACAAAGCGCTGCAGAACGCTGGCCTTGACGCGCCCGAGGTCGAGCGGTGGCTGGAACAGGCCGTCGACGTGGCCGTCGAGCATGTCCCTGATGACCTCGGCAACACGTTTGTCGGGGTGGACCTCTCGGGGTCCATGACCGCGGCGCTCTCCGATCAGGGCACACTCCAACGGAAGGAAATCGGTGCACTGTTCGGTGCGGTGCTTGCCGACCAGGGTGCCCGCGTCGGCGGGTTCGGGTCAGAGTTCCAGACTGTTTCCACCCACATCGATACGCCAGTCCTGCAGCGACAGAGAGCAGTCATGGGTATCGATGACGAGGTCGGGAACTCGACTAACGGCTGGAAAGTCCTCGACTACCTCCGGGAGGAAGACATCGCTGTCGAGCGAGTCGTCCTGTTCACCGACATGCAGATTTGGGACTCGACGGCTCGACTGGTCGACGGCGACCGGACTGTCCGCGAGGCCTTTGAGGAGTACCGTGCAGCGGTGGCGTCAGAAGCATCGCTGTACATGGTCGACCTCGCATCGTACGGCGACCTCGCAACACCGGAAGGATACGAGGACGTGTACAACGTCTCGGGGTGGTCTGAGCAAGTGCTGGAGTTCATCGGCTACGCCGAAGAACCGATGCAGGTCATCGGCAAGATCGATGACTTCGAGCCAGCGTGACTGCAGTTTCCGATTTTTGCGCGAGTAGTGGAGTCTGGCCTACCACGCGGCTGTGCCATGGCTGAAACAGGCGTTCAAATCGTCTCTCGCGCATTCGGAGCGAATCATGGCGGGACGGTCCCGCCGGGTCGCTCCAATGGAGGTACTACGATGGCAATCACCAGTGACAACGACACGCGACAGACTACGACCCTAGTCGTCACCGTCCGCGTTCCGAACGGAGCGGACGGCGACCTCACGACCAACGCAGAGCGGCGGCTCTCGCGCGCCGACGGGATCCTCGCTGTCACTGTTGAGGGCCTCCAGGAGCTACAGCCCGGCCTCTCCGCTACCAAAGCGACTGTCCGCGTCACAGTTGAAACAGCTGAAGGCCGAAAGACACAATCAGTCGAGGATACACTCGCTGGACAGACCGGTGTCGAAGTTACGGATTAGTCCGTTGACCTTCTCATTCGTATCGCTCTTCGAGGTTGTCCAAGGCGCGCCAGAACCCTATTGTTCAGTTTCGTCGTCAATGTCACCGAGCGTCATCTGCCTTCCAGACACCTCATCATCAAGATAGTCGTCGATTGATTCAATATCGTACTTTTGCTCCAACCGTACTTGATCGGCGACGCTAGAATCAGCCATAGAAATGATGATTTGATACTCATCAAGCACTTCCGGTATCTCCAGAAGAAAGTCTGTAATGTCCTCAGCGTTCTCTCCGTCCTGACCGTTCCCATAAGGAGAGTCAATCATGAGCAGCTTCAACGGAAGCATAGTCTCTTCTCTCTGCAATTCAGCTAGTACCGAAGTATGGAACAGTAACATACTGAGAGTAAGCTCGGCGTTGGTTTGCTCCAATAGCTCCGGTTTCGACTTGTCATTAGCGACATGGACAGTATAGCGGTACGAATCCCTGTCTCTGAACGTCACGTAATCTGCTTCCTTGAACGTACCCCGTGAGAACACGTCAAGCAAAGACTCCATTCTCCGCTTCAGACGTGTCTGCAATTCTCTCCTCGCCTCAATCCGTTCCTCAACTAGTAAGTCTTGGAACGATTTCAAAGCTGCCCGACGCTCCTCTTTGTGAACCCGCTGCTCGTTCAACCTCGTTAACCGACGGACCTCCAAGGCGAGGTCGTGAAGCATCTCACGTTTCGTCTCAATCCGGAGTTCAAGCTTCCGACTCTGCTCTTTCAGGCTACCAATCTTTTCCTCCAACGTGCTTTTCCTCTGTTTGTACTCCCTGAACTTCGACTCCGACTGTTCCTCCTCCAACTCTTCCAGCTGTTCCTTCTTCTCCTCAATCCTCTCAGCCAAGAACTCAATCTCCCCTCTAACCCTCCGTTTCTTTTCCTCCAACTCGTTCAGCTCTTCCTGACGCTTCTCCTGCTCTAAGATCTCCCCCTCTTCATCCACTTCAGAAACCGATTCATAACGGTCATCGTCGACGTCCTTACCGCAGAGAGGGCAATCTCCTTCCTCATGGAATTGTCTGTGCTCACTTGGATCAATATCGTTTGTACAGACAGGACATCGATTCGGCAAAGCAACCATCTGCTTCATCTCTTCCAACGCAGGAGCAATCTCCTCAGTAACAGCATCGCTCTCAAGCTTCGAAATCTCTTGTTTAATTGACCCAAACTCGTCATCCTTCTCCTGCTTCCTGTTCTGCAAGTCAGAGATTTCGTCCTGAATATCGATCTTCTCAGTAAGGGTTTCGCTGATATCCTCCTTATTCTCCAGCAGGCGAGAAAGCTCCTCCTTTTCCTCTATTTTCTCCACTATCTCTGACTCTATTTCCTCTTGTTCGTCGATAAGACTCCGGATGTCCTTACTGATACTGACAGCTCGCTGCTCTCTTCCTCGTAGATGAGCTTTCGCCTCTTGCTCTTCTTCGCTAAGTCTGCATTCCTCAATCTGATTCTCGACCCCTCGTTCAACGTTCGTCAAAGTGATTCCAAACAGGACATCGATTAAGTCAGTTGCATCGTCACAGCTGTAGAACTTCCTCAACTCGCCTGTGATGACGCTGAACAACGAGAAAACATCGAAGTCATCGAAGTCCTGCTGATAGATTGGAGTGTACCCAATAAACTCCCGGATATCGCCTTGAGTATGTCTTTGAACCTTTGAAGTCTTATTCTCATCCGGATTCTCGATAATATTCGGCTCGTTCTGACCGCTGTAGCCTACTCCAGGACCTCCCTCCATACCCCGATAGACGCGGTAATCCGTGTCGTCTTTCGACCAATAACCGTTAGTCCCCAACCGTTCAAAGTCCTCTCGGATTGGGTCTGTCACGAGCGGATCGTCATCTTTTCGACCGAATAGGTTGAACCGTGTAGCTTCAATGAAGCTGCTCTTCCCTTTCGAATTCTTCCCGTGAACCACCGTGTTCGGATCGGTAAACGATATATCGAGTTTCTGGATTGCTCTGTAGCCCTCGATATGCATCCGAGAAAGAGAGACAGAGGACTCATCGAAAGTCAAACGTGAGTACCTGTTTTCTAAGATCTCAAGGAACTCCGCTTCATATTTCTCATCAATATCTTGATCCTCCTGAATCGCTTCTTGCACCTTCGACTTGATTTCTTCTTCAGACATAGCTCACACCTCCTTCTGCCGAAACTTCCAGCCACGGCTCCGAATCGTACTCCACCTGACGCCCTCTGATCAACACACCGCGTTCATCAGCTTCATTTACATCGTCGATGCTGTCAACATGGTCCTGAAGTTCCTCAATCGACATGGAACCGCACCTGTTAACCACCGCTGTAATTGCGGCTTCCCACTCGGACAACACGTCAGTGCTGAGATTCTGAAGGATCCCTGCAAATCGGTCCATCAATACCTCACCTGATCCTCCTAAAGAGATCTCAAACCTAGCTCTATTCTCGTTCACTTCCGGTGTTGAATCACCTTCTACCAACTCTTCGTCAACAAGGTTTGATGCATAGAGTCGATGCTTGTCCTCTTGCAGATTTCTCGAAAACGGTCCAGACTCTCTCTTCCGATACGTGTACCGGAAACCAGTCGCCTCCAGTTTCCCATGATCTACAGGCCTAGTATCTTGGCCTATTCTATCCTGCTCGACCAACTCCCGATTCACCAGATATACCAGCTTTTGCAGTTTAAACCGGCTATTGACGAGATTATCCTCGGATTGCTCAGAGTACTCGTGAATCAATTTCAGGAGCATCGTTAGATCCAGAATCTCGTTAATTGAGTACCGGATCTCGTTCCAACTCTTGTAAACCTCGTCAAATGGGATGTTTTGAGTCTCGAATAACTCAACAGTCTCTGGCTCTATCCCTGCCTGATGCAAATAGTCAATAATCTCATCGTCAGTGAAGATATTCTCCTCTAAGAAATTCAAGTACCGCTCGTCGTAATTCGAGAAGTCCATTTCTTCCGCTCCGAACGACTGGTGCACTAAGTCAATGAACTCCCTCCGCTGCTCTCCAGTTAGATCGAGCCACTGACCGACACGGGTAACCGCCTTTTGATGAGTTTCTCTACCCGACATGGTCAGTTCTCCACCCTATGATACACCGCCTTCTTCCAATCAAACACCCAACCTTTCGCAACATCTCCCCGGCACTCCGGGCAAATATTTTTGAAGTACCGTCTAGTCTCATCCTTCACATCATCCAGTGATTGTGCAATCTCCACAGCTCTTGTTAAATTAGCAATACGTTCTTCAGGAGCCGAATATTCCGAATTCTCAAGTAAAACTACGACTTCAGAACTGCTTGGAATTGTACTTCCTTTGACATGATCGTACATTTTGGTATCCAGAAGCACGTCGCAGTGAACGAAGATCAGGCTATTCGGTACAATTTCATCACTGTCCTTGATTCGATCGCTGCCGAATCGGAGGAAATTTGCTGAAAGCTCATTCCCTCGGTGCTGTCCGTCATTGCTGAGATGATCGCAATCCGACATCTCGCTCATCACTTCCTGGATAGGATTCCCGAAGCAACTGTCAGAGTCGGTCAGAAATATGACAGTCTCTGTATGGGGCCAAACGTCCTCCTTCGATTTTGGCTCATTCATCTTTGGTTATTTTATTAAGCCGGGCGATTATTGATTGGAAATCATTTCGCAGCTCTGTTAACTCTTCCCCATCAGGGCTTCGAGAACGGTGGACGATCACCGCCTGCGATATCTCTGGCTTCTCACTGAACACTTCCACCCACTCTTCTATATCCTGAGCTAATTCTCGGCCGCCGTCTGTCGAAGACTGCCGCAAACAATTTGAAACGTCTTCCATAGACTTCCCAAGAGAACCATAGAGCTTAGTCAAATGGATAGGGGCCTTTATGCTGCTATCCAACGCACTTTGAGACTGGCGAACCTCAGATACAGCGGCTTGTAGCTCCTCCGTATTTTTAGGAGTATCAATCCCAAACCGACTGATGTACAACAATATCAAGAATCCAAATATGGATCCTATACTGAGGCCGAATACTATCTCTTCTGAGTTCAGTATAGGTGGCTGCTCCAGTAGAACTGAGTGAGCCAAGAAGGCTACCGCCGTCATCAATATCCCGAGAGCTGTATAACCTGCAGCGATGATTACTAAGGTCCGATTCTTGTGGAGGGCAGGAGAATATGACGATCTCCCAATACTGTATGTGTATATGATCGTGAGACCTACTGATACGACGCCCAATGTTGCAGTTCCTATGATGTAGTTCCGGGTGACGTCTAAATCGATAAAACCTGTAGATGTTACTTGTAGAAATCCAATTAGTGTTATTCCCTCCAATACTACGGCAGTTAAAAGCTGACGTGGAAGAGCGCCGAACAAGAAAGTAGAAGGGCTGACAGAACGCTTGAAATCGGACATTGCTATTGGCTCAATAAATCCTCACAGCGGTTATATTTTTCACTGCTACCAACACCAGAAGGATGACCAAGACGGCCAAGAAGGGACGCGAAAAGATTGTCGCAATCAAGGAACGACGCAGTCTATCGAAGGTGATGTAGCATGATGTACTGCCTCGCCTGTGCATGGCTTTGGTATGCGTACTAGTAGCTCTCAAGTATGGTGACCGCACAGGGGAACAGGGACTCTGCAGGAAACGGCGTTCCACATCAAGAAGCTACTAGTAGCTGTTATTAGGTCAAAGACCGATAGACTGCGCCAGATTGATTGCCCAAAATACACGTTTTCTTATATGAATCGAGGTGTCTGCTGAACACAGGGCGCGTCTCTGAAATCAAGAATATTCTAATTAACAATTGAATCACAGTATCTCATTCACAAGTCTATTGAATATCGAATCGACGAGTCTAACCTTTATTATAAAGCAAATTAACATCGTAGCAGTCCTCATGCCTTCCGACTTCTATTCTGTATTAGGGGTATCGGAATCAGCAACCAATTCAGAAATTCAGGCTGCTTTGCGTAAACAGTCGAAACGGTTCCATCCAGATGTCTGCAGCCGAGATGATGCTACTGATCGATTTAAAGATATACAGGAAGCTGGTAGTGTGCTTGACAGTTCTGATAGAGCAGTATACGATAATTTCAGTCATACAATCTACACCAAAGCCAATGCTTCTGTAAAGGTGCGAAAAGAATGGGACTCCCAAGGGAATCCACCTGATTTTTCGGAGTCCTCGGCCGCAACGGAGTCTTCGGAGTCCTCGGCCGCAACGGAGTCTTCGGAGCGGAACTCAAGCACAAGCAAGCCTTCACATCAAGCCTCAAAAGCAAGACAAGCCAGGGAACGGGCCGCCGAAGCAAGGCAAGCCCAAAGTCAGTCTTCGGAGTCTTCCACCGCAACGGAGTCTTCAGAACAAGCCTCGAAAGCGAGGCAAGCTAGGGAAAGGGCGGAAAAAGAAAGACAAGCGTCTGTAAATAGTGGTGCAAATGAAAGCGCCGATAAACCTAGCGACTCAGAATCGGTCGAGCAAGAAAATCTTGGTTCACAGGATTACACTAAAACAGAGAACGGCAGCCACAACAATCTCCTGAGCTCGCTCATACATAGCGTTCTCAACTCAATTATTTGGAAGTCCTCTTTTATTGCGTCTTCAGCGACGATCTTGTTTTGGTCCCTGCTAGTGTATCCTGTAATAGGTGGACTTCGCAGCGGCACAGCGGTTGCCAATTTGTTCACTCCATTTACGTTTGTGGGTTCTTCATTTTTTTATACCAGCAGCATCTTCGAGCTTTCGTGGGCTCTGAATTACGCAGGTTTGTCGATAAATCTCACAGAGCTCAATGAGATTTGGGGAGTGATTTCTGTTGGATTCAAATTTCTTGCGTTCGTAATTAGCAGTATCTATGTCCAGACTTCAGTAAGAGAGAGTGGGCTTTTGCAAGTCGTATCCTCTGCTATCGCACTAACCACTTGGCAGCTATTCCTTTTTGTGGTATCTCTGTTAGCATTTTCTATATTGACCAATTTTGGTATTATATCCACGATAAGCGCGGTCATCATTTTATTCCTGCCTGTTATTATCATCCACGGGTTTCTATCGTTTACTGCCAACCTCCTTGGATACAATATGATAAATATGATTAAAAGTCGGGAATCTCTCTAACAAAAATATGCTGATGTCCTGAAGGAATAAGAAGACAACGTAGAATTACGATTCCTAATTCTGATCTCATTACTATCTTAGACTGTCTTCCGCAGTACAGAGCCCCCCTTGGGGATTCAGACTGAGCAGATAGTCCAGCGCAGTAGTACTAAAATAAAGGCGGCCAATGAGAGTGGATATTTTCTATTCTGCACGCTCTACTAGTAGTTCTTCGGTGTGGTGCCCACATACCGAGGGAGGGAATTTTCGGAAAACGGCGTTCATAACCCTGGTTTTCCCGACTGGTTCCTCAATAATTCAGTAAACTAATTCTCTCAGCGATGTGGTATGGGTGATTAGTGTACTACCTGCCCATATGGGCAGAAATACGGTTTTTTAAATAGCCATAAAGCATGGGCGAGTGTATGACCGTCGCCGCCTATGTTCGGGTCTCGACTGCCGACCAGAATTTGGACCGACAACTGGAAGCAACACATGACTATGCGGTCGACGAACTCGGGTGTGATCCGTCTACCCTGGAAGTGTACCGGGACAAATCAACCGGGACCGATATCGAACGTTCCGGGTATCAAGCTCTCCTGAACGATGCAGAGGTGGGACAACTGGAAGCAGTGGTAGTACACGAAGTCTCGCGTATTGCTCGAAGTATTTCTGATCTTGAGCGCACAGTCAAGCAACTCCGGGATGCCGGCGTCGCTGTCCACATCGTTTCGGAGCGAATGGTATTGCGACCCGATCAGGAAGACGAGGATCCGTACCAGCGTGCGCTCTTTCAGATGCTCGGTGTGTTCGCCGAATTGGATGCAAAAATCAAGCGTCAGAATATCCGTCAAGGAATCGCGGCCCGGCAAGAAAGTGAGGACTATCGCCACGGGCCAGCTCCGCTCGGGTTCGAGAAAGACAATGGAGAACTCGTTCAGGCTGGCAACTATCACCGAGTGTGTGAAACACTGGAACAAGTGGCTCGTGACGAAATGAGCCAGCGACAAGCCTCCAAAGAACTCAATTGTGGCCGAAAGACGATTCGGCGTGCATTAGACGAACGCAGTGATCTGTATGGCCTCTAAAGTTAATTATGAGTCCGTCCGTTGACTCGCTCATTCATATCGCTCCTCAAGATCATCAAGTGCGCGCCAGAACTGTTCATCATTGATCCGGGGCTCTGTCGTTGCCCGCTCTTCTAACACGCCGGCGTACGTGTCGAATTCCTCGGGCCTTGGATTCGTCGCAAGAATACAGTCGGCGTATCCATCGATTGCGGTCTGGATGGTCCGTGCGTAGTGGTCGTAAGCACCGTCGATCAAGTTGTACTTCTCGTCGATCTCCTCAAACACCGCTCGATAGACGGTCGCAGCGGCCAAATACCGGTTTCGGTCCCGATACTGCTCGGCAATCTCGAAGAACCTGGAGAAGTCGATGGCCTCGAACACGACCGGGTCGGCATGCTGTTCCAATAGTTGTGCAATCTCTTCACGATACTCGTCGACCGATTTGTAGTCGTCGCCGAACCGCGCGAGAAACTGCTCGCGTAACTCGGGGCGTTCGGCAAGTGAATCACGGACGAACTCACGCAGGTCCTCGGCTAAGACATCGTTTAAAACTGCCTCGACACGGTCACTCTCGTCCTGTGGTGGGCTTGCGGCAATATCCAATAATACGGCGACGACGTGCTTGCAGTCACCGTTCCCGTCGTACGGACAAGTACACCGGGTGTCGATATGGTGCCCGCCGAATTCAACAGTCACATCGTACAGGTTCGAGCCGCTGACGGTCGCCGTAACGAGGTTACCGAATCGATCCAGTTGCTGAATACGTCCCTCGTCGCGGTAGTTTCTCCCGCGTTCGAAGACTGCATCCGTACTCCTGTTTTCGATAACTTCCGTCTCGATGTTCATGTCTCGCCTTTCGACGCGGACGTGGAATTCGATTTTGATGCCGGGTCGGTGTGTGCCAACTTAGACCGGCCAGCATCATCTTACATCCTCCGCATGAACTCGAAGGAATCCCGAGCGGTAGAGTCTCAGCGGTTTCGAGGGGGAGTATCCGTGTCAACGAGAACTGATGGCGCTTCTCACTCCCCACCGGCTACGATTGGTACACGCCGTGGGTATCAATTTCAGTTGCCTCCTCGAATGCTGCACGTTCTCGCTCGATTTCTTCAATTCCATCTCCGATAAGAATTCGAGCGACATCCTCGGATATCTCTCCGTCCCTGTACTGCTGGTGAATCTGAATCTTCTCTTCATTCGACAGCGTCTCACGCAGTTTTTCACGAAATCCCCGCCGAGCGAGTTCGCCAAGATTGATACCTCCGAACCGCATCTGATCAACGATTTGGCTTGCCTGCTTCTCTGTTTCCCCCCGAAACTGGATTTTGTCGTTCCCCGTCGTCATCGTGAAGAGATAGTGGGTGCCCGATAGAATAACTGTTTAATTAGCCGTCCGTGTCATGACAACAGCATCGACCAAATTAGAAATGGTTTAGATTAGCGTGAAATATCCGGGCTGTTCTCAACGGGGGTTGGTGGGGGGTGTCAGATGCACCCTCGGCTTGAACGACGGGATTCTCTCCTCAAAGAAACATAGTCGCTTCGTCAGTGTTTATTGATAAGCAGTTGGGAAGTAGTGTATGGATGAACTAACGGCGAACATCTCGTTTGATCGGTTCGCCGATATGCCGGAGTTCTACGGCTCAGGGGCTGCGAAGTTTCGTTTGGCGATGGTGAAAGAACGGGCGGACTTTCTGGATTTGTTCGAAGGGGCTCGCCACGTCGACGCGGTCACATACGCGGAGACGCCCGAGCTGATGGTGACGATGCTCACCGAGTACGATATCGATTCTCTCGATGTTCTGATTGGCAACGCGGACGACTATGCTGACCGAGTCAATGAGGTATCGACAGCACGGTCGCTCGTGGAGCTTCGCCAGGACGGGCGACTCACCGTTCGACTGAAGAACCAGAAAACCGTCCATTCGAAGATTTACCGTATCGTCATGCCGGATGACACGGTCAAACTCGTGCACGGTTCAGCGAACCTCTCACGGAACTCGTGGGAGTACCACACGAACCAAATTTCGGTCATCACGACCGACGTCGATACACAACTCGACGAGCAATTCAAGCAATTCATCGACGAGTACAGAGAGGGATACAGCGACCAAACGCTTCTCGACGGGCTCGTCGAGGCTCTCGAAGACGCAGACACGCCAGAAGAACGAGACAACCGCATCGAGTATTGGGTCGGTGCGGGTGACCTCGAAGTGAGCGACACAGCGGCATTGAATCAAGACGCAGTCGAGGACCTCAAATCGGTCGCTGACCATGTCACTGCCGTCGTTGACGATCCTGAGGGCGCTGATGAAACGGTCGCGTTCGTCGAAGAACCAGAGAACGCTGACCGAACCGTCGTCGAGCCTGAAGACTCCGCGGATGACGAGGATTCTGAGCGGGACAGTGAAGACACCGAGTCGCCGGATGTCGGACTGGTCGAATCGGACCACGAAACGGACCTGACAGAGACGCTCGATCGGCCACGTGTCCGGGCACCTGACCAGCAGATACGGATGGGGACGAGCAAGGTCGACAGGGACACAGCCGACGAATTCGGGACGAGTCTCCGCGACCGCGGTGCGACCGTCGAAGACCACAGCATCGCTGCGCCCCTGAGCGCGTACAACAACCAGGTCAAGGAATCGACCACCATCCCGACGATGTCTGTGCTGCCTGACGCTGAGCAACTCGTCATCGGTGACGACGACGAGATGATTCTCGTCGCTACTGATGACCCGACACCTGATGTTCTCAACCACTGTCTCGAAACTATCGAGGACTACATCGAGACTGTCGAGAACCACGGGCACACGCAGTCGGAAACTGCTGTGATGGGCCAAATGTACGAAGCGTTCCTCTACGGCTTTTGGGCACCGTTCGCCAACCAGTATGCAGAAGCGCTTTCTTCACCGTCCAGAACACTTGACAACGTCCTGCAGCACCTCTACATCGAAGGGAAAAGCGACGCCGGGAAGGACAAGCTCACCGAGTACATTCTACGTCTCATCTCGGACAACACGGTGATTTCCGGCGTGGATGCCGACGACGTCGGCGTGAAAGAGATTCGCGGAATCCGTCAATGGGACACCAGCTTCCCGTACGCCATCATTGACGCTGAAAAAGAGAAAATCCAGCGGTGGAGCCCGATCCGGAACTACTGGAGTGATTGGACCCCAACTAGCGTTGACCAGCCGTGCCTCATTTTCACGACCAACGATGCACTCCCGAAATCGGAGTTCCGGAATCGTATGAAAATCCTGAGTATGGACGTTTCATTCCCTTCCAATCCTGAAGACCCCGGGTTTCGTGAGGCGCAAGACGACCTCGCAGAAGTGCTGGAACGACAGAACCCGATCTTCAGTTACGTCGCGCGACGCATGCTTACCGAACAACCGTGGGAAGACGGGACTGGTACCATCGAAGACGTCCGGCGTATCGTTCGAGAATTCTACGAGGAAGCCGGCCGGAAGCAACCCGAGTACTTCCCTGCGGACGAGCCGGCCGAGAAGACGTACGATACGGGTCGAATCAACTGGCAGCGAGACATTCAGGGTGGCCGCGTTTCCTTCGAACCTGAACCAGGGGCAATCACGGCTGAGTTCGACCGCGACGGGTACGAAGTACACGACTACGCGAAACGCCTCCCGAAACGGTTCATGGCGGAAAAATCCGCGTCCAGCGTGTATATCGGTGCCCCTGAAGAGTTCGCCGAATGGGCCGGCTACACCGTCGACGAACTGTTAACCGGTGCAGCCGAGACTGGCATGAACAACAAAGAAGAGGAAGACGCAGAAGAAAGCGCAGATTCGAACGACGAGTCCGGTGGCTTTCTCTCCAGACTGCTCGGCTGATACTCAAGAGTTCCGGTCGATCCAATCACGGAACTCGTCAAAATCTTTCATCCCGGCCTGCTCACCGATGCTCCGTAGCGTCCCGGTGTCCAGTTCGTCATGGAGTGGGATGGGGACTGTTCGAGCGTCGGAATCATGGGCGGCAGGTGGATTCCATCGCAAGATAGCGTGGTCTCCGTTCGTTCTGACCCACTCGTAGATACCACTATTCACCATGACCTTTACGACGTCCATTCCAGAAAACGTCCCACGAGCCACGAGTTACTCGAAAATATCCGATTCGTCACGTGCCCCGGACGTATTGTTCGAAGGATCAATGCCGAGTTCGCGTAATTCTTCGTCGCTAGGAGCATTACCCTCGCCTCGGTATCCAGCCATAGCTTCGTCGAGGTTTTCAAGGGCACTTTGACGCGTTTTTCCCTGCGACGTTACGCCGGTTTCAATATCGCGGGCAATCCACCACTCGTCGGACTCGGTGAGCGTGATGGTCGGTTCAATCCCGGTACTCATACACTCTCTGTACCTACCTACTGGTCCAGTCGGTATGAAAGTGACGGGGTGGGTGAATTGTCTGTAGAGACGATAGAGGGAGTAAAACAGGTATCCGAAACGGTGTGACCGTATCAGCTCCGGCTGTGCTTCTAGCAGAGTAGAAGGTACAGCCAGTACGGTAGCTGAATAACACTCTCGTCGATTTGCTGTACTGGTTTCGAGCCGCGAACAGTATCGCCTGCGAGAAGGAAGCCGAGTGGCGAGTCGAATTCATTTTGGAACTCTTGGATAGCAGCAAGCGCCGCGTCCCTGTCACGCGAGCGATATGCGAGCCCGATTGGGACTGGCGTCTCTCCGACCTCGAAGACGAAGTCAACCTCGCCTTCCCGGCCACGCCAGTATTGGACACTCGGTGTCGGGTCGTTGCCTTGTGCTGCGTTGACGCCGTAGGCGAATCGCATTGTGTGGTCGAAGGCGGCGACGCGGGCGAGTTCTGCTTCTCGCTGGAAGTCGTTGCGGACGGCTGATGCGTCGCCGTCCGATAGGGCCGTTGCGAGGCCGGTGTCACGGAGGTAGAGTCGGACGCCGCGCGGGCGACTGTTGTCGTATTCCGTGACGCCCGTGAGGACGTACAGTTCGCTGAGTGCGGGGAGGTAACTGTCTGCGATTGTGCGGCGGTCGACGTCGAACAGTTCGACGAGTTCCTGGTAGCGGAAGGACTCGGTGGCGCGGTTCCGAGCGGCCAGCGCACACAGCCGTTCGAGGTCAGCAATTGTTTGAATTGATTCGAAGCCGGGAACGTCCTGATATAGGGCTGTCCTGACGTTGTCCCGGAGGCGAGCGTAATCTTTCGAGGAGAGGTCACTTGCTGATTCGACGGCTCCGTCGTGTTCGTAACTGATGATACCGCCCATCGTCAGGTACTCGACGACTTGCGACTGGATCCGGCGTTCCGCGTCGATGACTTTCTCGTACTTGCGTCGCAGTTCCTCAGTGAGGCTCGCTGTATCCGCTTTGGCAATCGCTGCCGGGAGGCTGTTCTCACCTGCTCGGATAGAGCTCGGACTGACGCGATTGTCGTCGGCTTCGAGGTCGGGGTAGAGAGTGAACAGGTAGTCTCGGAATTTCTCGGGAAGAATAGGTTGTACGTCGTACGCGTCCGGAGAAATTTCGGTATCTGCGAGTTCCCGTTCGATCTGGACCTCAGCGCTGGCCGTCATAATCACGTGCCGGTCCGAGGTTTGCTCGATGAGTTCGGCGACGGGTGTGCCCCATCCGTCAATCGTGGGTTTGCTCGCGTGTTCGATCTGATGGATGTCGTCGATGAGAACGAATTGTGGCCCGTCGTTGGGTGTTCGACCGTAGACGCGGCTTTCGTAGTATCGGACGGCGCGTGCGAGCTGCTCGTCCGACTGGAGTTGGTAGAGTGGATCGGCGTCAAACGGAAGGTACAGAAATTGCTCAGGAGCAGCGCCAGTCTCGATTCGGTGGTGGATGAACTGGTGGAGAAGCGTAGTTTTGCCGACGCCGCGCCGACCGACAAGTGCGAGGATAGACTGATCTTCGAATTGGCTACCGGACGCTTCCGGGCGTGCGAGATGGTAGAAATCGCTTTTCTGCCGGGCAGGAAGGTCGAAGGCGTCGGTCCTGTCGTCCCACCACGGGTTGTGTTCGTGGAGGGACTCGACTAAGGCGTCACCAGCATCGAGAGACATAGGTTATTGCTTGGTCCATGAGCGCCATCCCAATGATTGTTACGCCCGTCTACTCGGCGTTGCAACGCTGATTTACCACCAGAAACCACTCTAAACGGCTCGAAAAGTGATCTTGCGGGATTAAACATCATAACAGTGTAGTTTAATGCTTCAAATACGACTTTATAGTGCATACTGTCGAAACATTTATCTCGGCATGAGACATAATGTTGGGTGTAAGTGTGACAAAAGCGCCACTGCGTTGGTGCTAATTGGCTGGCGCGCTTGGGAGGCGCGTGTATCGTGGTTAGGGGCCCGTTGGCTGCCCGGGTGAGCGGCAGCTATCAACAAACTATGGATGGGATATTCGCGGATGCACGACCCGGCGCACGCCTCGACCTCTCTGTCGAGTTCATCACCAAACGACCACTCGGCTGCGACGGCGAGACGGTATTTCGGCTGCTCGTCACCGACCAGGCAGGCAACCAGTTCAGTATACTCGCCACCCCGGACAGCGACTCGTTGTGGCATCTCGAAACCGGCGAGACGTACGAGATTACCGGGCTGCTCGGTGCCGACCCCGTAGACACCGATCCAGCAGTTGCACGCGAATGCCCGCACTGTGGTGACCACCTCCGAGCGGGGCAAGCCATCGACGCTGCCGGCTCCGCAGTCGTCGAAGCAGCCGAGAAACTTGGTCTCGACAAGCGGTTCGGGATCCTCGATGAGAAGTCATCGCTCAAGCCCGTCAACGAGGATTCCACGACTGTTGACGACTGGCTCCCGATGCGAGACGACCAGCCGGTCGAGACACCCGACTATGTGTGTCGGTCCTGTGACCGGCACGTAGCTGAACGCGACTTAGCTCGTGATGAGGAGCCAGTCCTGGAAAACATGCAGGCAGATGCGAGCATGGAGCCCGCGAACAGTATGGCGAGTCCGGAGACAGTCGGCCTCGCCGCTGGCGGTGCGAAGGACATCACCAGCTTCCGGGAGAACGTATCGAACGGGTACACGCCGGAATCCGAAGCTATCAGTGACGAGGGACTGTTCTACGACTACTATTTCGAGACGGGAGGGCGGACTGCGACGGATTCGCTGTTCGCGCCGCGATATGCGGCAGCTGTCAGCGACCACCCGTTCACCGGCGAGACCGAACAGTACCTCTCCGTCGGGCTGGACTCGACGCTCTCCGTCGAGGAGTTCGAACGGCCGCGACTCGACCTCGTTGCGGTTCTGGATGTGTCCGGGTCGATGTCCAGCGCGTTCGACCAGTACTACTACGACGAGCAAGGTCGCCAGCGTGAAGCCGAGAGCGGAAACGAGACGAAACTCGAAGCGGCGACGCAGTCGCTGTGTGCGCTCACTGAACAACTTCATGTCGAGGACCGCCTCGGTGTCGTTCTCTATAATCATCGGGCGCACGTGGCGAAACCGCTACGCGATGTCGGGGCGACGGATATGCCCGCGATTCGACAGCACATCCGCGATATTGCGGCTGGCGGGAGTACGAACATGGAAGACGGGTTCGAGGCCGCCGTTGACATGCTGGCCGACGGGACGACTGGCCACGGCATCGAGCGCCGCGTCATCTTCATGACCGACATGATGCCAAACACCGGCGAAACCGGTGCGGCGGAATTAACCGAACGGTTTGCTGACGCCGCTGTCGACGGTATCCACACGACGTTCATCGGTATGGGGCTGGACGCGAACGCAGAACTGGCCGACACGGTGTCGGGGATTCGCGGCGCGAACCACTACTTCATCCACTCCGCCGACGAGTTTGAACAGCGACTCGGCGAGGAGTTCGACTACATGGTGACGCCGCTCGTCTACGACCTCGACCTGGAACTGGACGCGACGGGGTACGAAGTCGAAGCCGTCCACGGGTCCCCATCAGCCGACGGCGCGAGTGACCAGCTCATGCACGTCGGAACGCTGTTCCCCTCTGCTAAGCAGGACGGGAAAGCTCGCGGAGGGGTCGTGCTCGTCCGGCTCACGAAGACGGCGTCGGACGCGACGCTCGAACTGCAAGCCTCGTGGATGGAACGCGATGGAGCCGAACAGACCGAGCGGGTCTCGGTCTCGATGCCCGACGGCGAGTCATTCGGACACGACGGCGTCCGCAAGGCTGTGGCGCTCGCTCGGTACGCCCGGGAACTCCGCTCGTGGGCCGGTGACGTTCACGACCGGGCTGACAACGCGACGGGCGTCGATGACTGGCTGCTCCCCGACAAGCGCGGCGAACACGAGCGCGAGTCCGTCCCGCTGGTCGTGCCTGACGAGTACAGAGAGCGGTTCGACGGCCTTCGTGGGTACCTCACCGCTGAGATGGACGCCGTCGGTGACGACTCGCTGCAACAGGAACTGGACCTACTCGACATGCTCTGCCGGCCAGAGGCAGCACGGGAGGCGGAGGTGTCGGAGTGACGCTGGTCTTCGCGTTCGACCGGGACTGGACAGTCGACGTGAACCCGCACCCGCGTCACGAGGCAGTCCCGATTGAGTGGGTGCGTCACCTCGCGCACGAGACTGACCACGCGGTGTACGCCATCGGGAACCAAGACCTCGCGGAGGAAGCCGCTATTCCTGGCGTCGTGGATATCGTTGGTCGCCACGATGACCCGTGGGACGAGTGGCTCGGTACGAAACAACCCGACGGGTACTACGAACAGTTCCCGCTGCGTCGTGAACGACTCGCCCTCATCTCGGACCTGCACCCGAACGCGGACGACTACATTGTCGTCGACGATCTCGACCTGAGCGACGTTGACGGGTGGGAGCACTACCACGCGTGGGATTTCGTTCCAGCCGTTGAGCATGGTGATATCGACCCGGCGTTGCCATGGGCTCGTGAACCAGTCACTGACGGAGGGCTGTCGACCGCTGCTGGCGTCACGCCTGTCGACGAGTCGCACCTCTCGTCGTGGCTCACCGAGCACCGGGACGCTCAGGCCTTCGAACTCACGTACAGCGACGCAAACGGCGAGTCCACGGCACTTTTATCGGACATGTCGGTCGATGCCGTGCGACTCGAAGCCCCCTCGAAAGCGCCCGGTGTCCGCTGCACGCCGTTCGCACCGGGTGAGGACCGATTTATCATCGGTATTGAAGCTGTCAGACAGGTATCTGTTGTCGAGATCCCCGCAGAGGTAGCGCAGCGGTTGACGACGCAAGCGGAGACGTTGACTGAAGAAGCAGTACTGCTTCGTCGGTTGGCAGCGGCTAACCCGAACGCAGTTCGTATCTCTGCAGTCTTGTCGCTCTTAGACCGTGAAGAGACGGCACCTCTCCAGCAGCGGGAAGCTTTGCAGGCGCTCCGGCCGATCGCGGTTGCACGTCCCGAAGACTGTACACCGGCCATTCCGATTCTCCGGTCACTACTGTGCGACGCCGATCTGATCTCGCCGGACGATACCTTAGCGATACTCAGTTCGATTGGTGAACAGAACCCGGATGCAATCGCGCCGGCGACGGGCGAAATCACACCGTATCTTGATTCGAACCGCGTGGCCGCTCGTCGTGAAGCAGCCGCGTGTATCGCCCACATTGCGACTGCCGACCCGAGCGAGGCGGTCGATGCCGTTCCGGGGTTAGCGACTGTCATCGAAGACGATGCTGACGGGACTCACGATGCTGTGGCCGCACTCACCGATGTTGCGAGTGAGTACCCCGGGGCCGTTGCGCCGGTCGCAGAGCCGCTCGGGACGGTCGTCCTGGATGCGTCACAATCAGACGATGTTCGATTATACGCGACAGCCGCGCTTGGCAGTGCTGTCGAGACGGAACCAGGCCTCGCAGTCGATATCGTTGATGACGTCGCACAACTACTGACTGTGGAGAACCCCCGGCTCCGAAACAACGGGGTCGCGTTGCTCTTCGAGGTCTCGGCGATTCACACCGACGTTGTCGAGCCGTTCGTTGACGACATTGCTGACCTCCTCACAGTTGACGATGCGTACACGCGAACGAACGCCAGTGGGACACTCGCTCGCGTGGCCGAGGACTTCCCGGCCTCGGTCGAGCACGTGACGCCAACGTTCGTCGAATTGTTGACCGACGACGAGTCGACCGTCCGGGAGAACGCCTGTTGGGCGCTCGGATATCTCTGCGCCGCGGACAGCGAAGATGCACTTCAGAAGTGCCTGCAGGAGGATGTTGACAAAGACGTGCGGGCCCGGGCATCGTGGGCGCTCTCGCGTCTGGAGGGGTAGTATGCGGGTGAACGCTTATCATGGTCTGCTAGAGTCATAGTTATGATGAATAATGTGTGGGTGAGTTCGGGGAGTACGACTGTCGAGGCGATGGTGAATCCGATCGCGGCGGCGTGTGCCGGGGACGGACTGGACACCGCGTTCGTCCCCGACACTGTGTATTTCCTCGACAACCCCGGGCTCGGCGATGCGCTATCCGATACGAAAGTCCTCACAAGGACGCTGATGGAGCAGTACGGCGTCGAGAGCCCCACGATCAAGACAGGGCACATCGATCACGAGACAGACTTCCAGGGAATTGCGACTCACTTCAGAGAGGCAATCGCCGAGGCACGCGACGCAGCTGCGAACGTCGCCGTCGACGTTACGCCCGGCCGGAAGTTCATGTCCGTCATCGCGTTCAACGCCGGGATGACGTACGATGCCAATCACATTTTCTACTTCTACTTAGAATCGAGTGATTATTTCAGCCGCATCTACCCCGAGATCCCACGCACAGCAGCGAAATTGTACGACTTCACGGAGATCCTCTGATGGAACTCGCACACGAGGACTTGATGCTCCTGTTAAACGGGCTGTACGAACTCGGTGAGGAGTCGTTCTCGGTCGTTCACCCGGCGGACGAAATCGGCGAGCTGTTTCGTGTCGACCTCGGCAACGCGACGGACAGCACCGTCAGTATGACCACCGGTGCAGTGACGTACGAAGACGCACTCGACGAGATCGAACGGGAACACGGCCCGACAATTCGGAAGGAACTCCCGAACGAAGCGGCGTACGTCAAAGCCGTCACTGCCAGCGGGCTCGTCGACATTCAAAACCGGGAGGAACTGGACAAATTCATCACTCGGTACGGGTACCAGGACCTGCAGGAAGGCCACCCGCCGCGGTATGCTGGCTTCGACACGAATCTCCTGCCGTGGCGGATGCACGATGTCCTCGGCATTGACCCGGTGTTACACACCAAATCAGGTGGGCGAGCGCCAGTCAACGGGTACGCACTGCTCGAAGGCGTCGACAAGGAGTTGAGTATCAGCTACCGGTACGGCAAGAACGCGATGCCGGCTTCTGCACTGGCTGATGCGTTTGGCTCCGAGTACGAGCGCCTCGCCGGACAACCAACCGAAGACAACCGCGAGACACGCCTCGGACTGCGGGAATACCGCCGGTTACGAGAAACCCGGCCACACGACATCATCCCCACCGGGACCGGCGACACCAACATTATCGACGGCTGCGCCGAGTACTACGCTGACAAACCAACTGGTGTAATTCTCTTCTCGAACGACTACGGGTTCGTCGACAAAGCCCGTGTGCGGAAGGTTCCGGCCGTCCACGTGGAGTTCAGTATCGATTTCCCACGGCGCGTGACCGGGACATGGGAAGAGATTGCGACGCTGCTGTACGAACTCGCCGTGCTATTCGGTGTCCTGGTTCTTCCACGGGCAACGCTTTACGGCGTGTGGGAGGGCAAGAGCGAACGCAACTGGAAAGACGAGGAGATCGATATCGACACGCGAAGTGAGAAGTTGGCTGCTATTCTCGAACGGGACCAGCCAATTGTCCAGGCTCACGCTCTGCGTTAGTAAACTTGGTTAGGGGACAGCCAATTACAACGCCCCGTATGGCCGCTGGAATGTTAGTGAAACGTTATCATACTCTAACATTGGTTCGATACCTGCGTCCATAATCGAGTCAAACATTCTCTGCGTGTCTCCATAGGAATCTCCGAACGTATCCTCAGGATCTTCGATTCTGTAGAACTCGTACCGCTCATGTTGACCATTGTTTTTGACAGTCTCAAAAACGAGCGGCCCCTCTGGAATCGTGAGTGAACCGGTCGACGATGGATCCTCAGGGTGATCCAAAACGAGGGTATAGCCGCATGTCTCGATCTGCTCATCAGGGCTTCTATCAGCCTCTATCAACCGTTCTGATGCGTCATCTACTGTCTCACACCCTGCGAAAAATTCATCCGGGTTCTCTATATCGTAAATCCAGAATATATCTCCCCCATTCCCGTTCGGAGCAATCTCGAAAACCGTTATCGGGGAAGTAGACGATTCAAACATACCAGCCTCTTCTAAATCCAATAATAAGAGTGTTAGCTCTGCTCATTCTGTCGGGAGGGGCGCTGCACACGGTAGCTCGTTGTGAGTACACCACTGGCAGTGCGCGTCAGCGACGAACTCGTCGTATGTGAGGTTACTAATCGTTGAGAGCAACTTCTCAATTTCCTCCTTGACGTCCTGTAAATCACTCTCAGAGAAGATCTTTGTCTCGGTTTTCGGACCGAGCGGACCGACGTACGCGTACCCGGCGCTATGGATTGGCTCGTCGTACAGGTCGCGGCACGCGAGCAGGTAGAGTGGTAACTGCCGATTGGCTTCGATGTCTCGTTCGCGTTGCGTGGCTTTGTAGTCGATAACGACGAGTTCGTCGGCGGGGGTGCGGTAGACGGCGTCGATGTACCCGACTATTTCCTCACCGTCGATCTCCATGGCGAACTCGCGTTCCGCGTCGACGACGTCCCACTCGCTGAGTTCGAGTTCGAAGTACCGATCGATACACGCCTTCGCGTCGGGGAGTGCGTCGTGGGCCCGCTTTTGATTAGCGAGTCGCTCACAGATCTCGTACCATTCGGCTGGTGACGACGCGTTCTCGTCGGCCGCGATTTCGGCCGTGTCGTGGAACAGTATCCCGACGGTTTGCTGTGACGGGCCGGTGTCTGTCTCGGTCCATTCCTCGTCGTTCGGAGTGTAATCACGGAACGCGTTGACAACGTAGTCTAGGTAGTGTTGCCGCGGGCAGTCTTCGAACGATTTGAGCGACGTATAGCTGTGCTGGATTTCTGGAGCAACGTCGGGCGCGCTGGTAAGCGACTCAAGCGTGAGTCGAGACGGTGCAGTGCGTTCCACGGCTCCTGCTGCCAGGTCGGTGCCGAGTGTGAGGACTTCCTCCCGGGCTGTTTCGGTGTTAATAGCATCGCCGTTGTGCGTCACCGTTCCACCGAGGTCACCGATGACGGTCGCAGCAAGTGAGTCTGTCCAGTCGGCGGCTTCCGGCGGGAGACAGTGCTGGATGTCCCGCCAGATAGGGAGATGGTCGGCGTCCGGTTCCCACGGCAGTCCCGGTGTGAGTGTTTCCCGGAGGAAGTCCTCCATTTCATCGTCACTCGCGTCATCGTCTTCGCTCGATCCGTGCAGGACGAGTACGTCCTCGGCGCGTGTCAGGCCGACGTGGAGGACACGCCGCGTTTCCCGGGCGTCGTTGGCGACCAAGTCCTCTGCGAACGCCGCTTCAGGGCCGTCGGTCAGTGAGGCTTCCAGCGCGTCGTACGAGCGGCCACGTGGCCCCCACTCGTCGGCCGTGAGTCGCGGCATCAGGACGACCGGGAAGTCCAGTCCCTTGCTCTTGTGGATCGTCATGACGTTGACCGCGTCGTCAGCTAACTCCGGCTGGTCTGTCGGCGTCCCGCCGTTCTCGGCGAAGACCTCGTCGTGGTGCCGAAGCGTCTCGACGAACTCCCCGGTGAGCGACGGCTGGACCGCGTCGTCACCGAACTGTTCGATGACGTCCTCTAACTGGTCAAGACTCCGACGGTCCTGTTCGCTGAGATACCACTCGATGTCGGTCAGGTCCGTCAGTTCGCGGTAAAGGCGCGCAAGTGATGCGCTGTCCCGAAGCTCCAGTAGATGCGACACGTGGGTTCTCGCGGTTTCGACGCGGTCCGGTTCCTCGAACTCCGACAGCGGTGCCTCAAGCAGGGCTGTGACGAGAGCATCGTCTCGCGTGTTGAGGTGCCGGAGGTCCGCGTCAGCGAGGCGGTACCGCATCGTCAACACGCGGTTCCAACTGACTTCGTCGTCCTCTGGTCGGGCGAGTGCTTTGAGGTACGCGATGACCGTGCCGACACCGACTGAATCCGTCGCTAAGTCGCCGGCTACTTCGTACGGAATCCCGAGGTCCTCGAACCGGTCGACAAGTGGCTCGGCGTGCTTATTCTTCCGAACGAGTAACGCGATATCGCCGGGGTCGTACGCCCGGTTGATTTCGCCGGCAGCTCCTGACAGCATATTCTGGACGACGGTGACGAGCTGGTCGGCCCGGTCGGATTCGTCATCGGCCTCTTCGACCGTGACGACGCTGTCGCCGTCGTAGTCCGGCTCGTCGACGCGGGTGAGCGTCTTGTCGCTTTTCCGGTCGTCGAGTTCCCCAAGTGCGGCGTTGGCGAGGTCGAGAATCGGTTGTCGGGACCGGAAGTTCTGTTCGAGGGGTTCGTCCGCAAGCGCGTCGCCGAACTCATCGTCGAGTTCGTCAGTGATGTTGGCGACGTTCGCGCCGCGCCACTCGTAGATCGCCTGGTCGTCGTCGCCGACGACGAACAGGTTCTCGTTGCTGACGAGGGACGTGACGAGGTCGAACTGTAACCGGTCGGTGTCCTGGAACTCGTCGCAGAACACGTAGTCCCACCGGCCCGCGATATCGTCGACCGCGTCAGTTTGTAAGAGTTTGACCGTCTCGACGACGAGGTCGTCGTAATCGAGGAGTCCACGCTCGGCTAATTCTTGTTCGTACGCGTCGTACCCGGCGACAAGGTCGCGGGCGTGCAGGCAATCATCCAGAAAGTCAGCGAGGTACTCGGGGAGTTCCAGGCCGACCTCCGGGATGCCTTTCGGCGCGCCACTGGCGTACCCGCCGAACAGGTACTTCGGAATCTTGTGCGCGTTCTCCGGCAGGTCACGGTCGCCAGACTCGGCGGCTTCGGACGCCGCGATGAGCGAGTCACACACTGCGATGGCGCCGTCGAGGAAAACCGATATGCTAGCTTCAACGCCATCGTCGCCGATAGCTTCGCGTGCCTCAACCAGTGCTTCCCTGACTGCCGGCAGACCATCGAGTACGGTAGAGACGGACCGCCCGCCGAGGTTGTCGCTCGCGGCGTCTTCGATGGTTTCCGGAATGTCTGCGAGTTCGTACAATCGCTCAGCCGAGCCGAGGTACGCGTCGATAGCGTCCGGGTCGATACCGCTGCGTTTCATCGAGCTGATGAAGCCGGTGAGTGCGTCAGCTGCACCACTGCCGTGTGAGTTCGGGCCGTAGACGTTCGGCTTGACCGCCCGGTACTCGATTTCGTCGAGCACCTCCAGTGCCACGGCGTACTTCTCGGCGTCCGTTGCCACGTCGAAATCCGGGTCGATCCCGGCCGTGTACGCGTAGTCCTGCAAGATCGCGTTACAGATCGAGTGGTACGTGTACGCGTCAATGTCGTACCCGGCGGTCCCGAGTTTTTCCTGCAGTTTTTCCTGCATCGAATCGGCCGCGTTGTTCGTGAACGTCAACGCGAGAATCCGGTCCGGAGACACGCCTTCCTCGTCGATGAGGTGCTCGATCTTCCGGACCATCGTGAACGTCTTCCCGGTCCCCGCACCCGCCAACACCCGCATCGGGTACTCCCCCGACCTGATAATCTTCTTTTGCTGGTCCTTCGGGTCAACGTCCTCCTCTATCGTCGGGAGCCACGCCGGCAGATCTCCATTTCCGTCAGTCATTGCTGAACCTCCGTAGCGATGTAATCCGCACACATCGACTGATAATCACAACCGTCGCAGGCTTCCGCCTGGATGAGGTCAAACGGGTCCGGGGCGAACCGTTCAGTTGTAATACCTTCGTGCGCGGCTCTAATCAGATCCCAAATCGTGTCGTAATACTCCTCGTACGCTTCGGTCGTTTCCCGCGGTCGGCCACTCGCCGTCACGGTGTACCCGGATGGAGTGCTTTCTGTCTCCGTCGAGTGCAACAACCCGTAAAAGCTGAACCGAACGGACATCCCTGGCTCGTACAGTGAGGAGTCTTTGATGCCTTCTGTGTACGTGGCGGTCTGGAACGCGTTCTTGACACGTTGGGCCTCGTGGGCTTCCTCGTTCAGGTGCTCTTCGAGCCGGTCAGCACTCCAAGACCCGAGAACACCTCTGACGTTCCGTTTGTAATCAATCAGATGCAGCGTGTCACCGTCACGCAGCACGTTGTCAGTGTACCCGTGTAGTCCGATGCCGTCATGTTCACACTGGATTCGTTTCTCCGTCGCCACCGATTTCTCTGCGTGTTCGATTCCGTCGCCGTCCTCCGGGTCGAAGAACGATTTGATGCCAGCAAGGGTCTCCCGTCGTTGATACTCTTGGTGAGCGTTCGACGCGTAGTCCTCGGGGTCGATGTGCTTGGTCCACGTCGCATCGAACACGTCCATCGCTCGCTCGTATATGACTCCGGGGTCATCGTCGCGGCCTGTGGCGTCACAGACGCGCTCAATCATTTCGTGGTAGGCTTTCCCCTGTTGGAGATACAGCTTCGTCTCGTCGGGCGAGGAGACGCTCTGGACGTGCTTGTACTCGTATTGGCGCGGACACGTCGCGTACGTTGCGAGTCGAGTCGGCGACACGGACACGACGTCACTCACGGCGCACCCTCCCGGCCCCAAAGTCAACGCGAGCCTGCAACGCCTCCCGCATCGCCTCACCGCGTTCGCCACTCTCGTCAAGCACACGGTGAATCTCACCGATATCACCCGACAGGTCGTCGAGAGACACTGTCATTTCAAGACTCTGCGTTCGCCGCACGTCGGCTAACGCACGGTCGATTCGTGAGAGGACGAACTCTTCCGCGCGCCGTTCACTCCGAATCTCATCATCAGACTCGTCCTGGATCCACGGCAACTGCCGATACGCATCGGTGAGGAACCGTGACGGCTGTACTTTCTCGTCTAGCGCGCTGCTCTCGTGGTCGTATAGGCAGAAATACAGGCGTTCCGACGCGGCGTTCGCACCGACCGCCAATCGCCGCCGGGATTGCTCGACGTGATACTGCATGAGCGGGTCACTCGACGCCGTCGATTGCGTCTGGAACGTCGCCGCGACCTCACTCCCCGTCACGTCCGTTACACCGGGAAAATCAGGCATCTCTACGACGCGGTCCTGCGGGAATAGTCGCGTCAGGAACGGCTCACCCGGGAACGCCTGGTCGACGACATCCGGTACGAACACAGCGCGCCACGACCCGTTCTTCAGCGATTCTAACCGGTCGACGCGAACGCCACCGTCCAGATCCGTTGCACTCGTCCGCGTTTCCGATTCGGCGTGTTCGTGAGCGCGTTCGAGCATCTCCACGAATACGGGCCACGACGCCTCGATGAACTCCGTGTCCTCGATGAACTTCGCCATCGAAAACACCCGTCGGACGTTCCCGAACTGCGACCGCGCGTCCAGCGGCGACGCTCGCGTCGCAATCCGATCTTTCAACCCCGACGCCGTCGCCCACCGACGCAACACATCCGCAAGCGAGTCCTCCTCCGCACGAATCGTCGACAGCAGCGCCGTATCGAACTCACTCTCGTCGACAGACGGGGTCTCCTCACCCTCACTTTCAGCAGCGTAGTACCGCGTGACTTCCAACAGTTCCCGGATCGCCGGATCATCACCGAACCCGGTGACCGTCGTCGATTCAGTCGGGATACCTGCCTGCGTGAGTGCACGAATCGCGTCCGATACCCCATCAGTCCCGTGCCCGGTTGCGACAGCGAACGAGTCATACTGCCACCCGTGAACCTCCCGGAGTCGCTCGATCTCATCAGCAATCCGGTCAAACTGCTCATCACCAGACTCCGCACTCATCACGGTGACAGCACCATTCTCCGGGTCATCCGGCACATCACCGGTCGACAAGTACCGGGCTGTCGCCGCCGGCCGCGATGCAGGCGACGCCTCTGCCTCGGAACCACTGTCGGTCAGCGAGACGTAGTCTGTTACCGGGCCGGTCTCTACGCCAGTTCGGCGAACGCTGCTCGCTCGCTCACGAACGCAGACTAACTCAAGATCTGTCGTCAGTGCGGACAGGTACTGTCGATCAAGCGGGAAGAACTCCTCGAACTCGACGGCGAGGACCGCATCAACATCAACCGCGACATCTCGCTGTTCCGGGTCAGTGAGCTGTTCGATGGCGGTCGACAGCAACTGTCCGCGTTCGATGTGGCCGTGGTCAGCGAGCCATGCTTGGAACTCGGCGATGGTCTCGTCGATCTCGATTAGTTCCGGTGTCGTATCGAGTGCAGCGCTTTGCCACGTCGCTGTCTCCATGAGTTGCGCCACGTCTCCGGCAAAGGAATCTAATTCAGCCGCGGTCTCGAAATACTCCGACTCCCATTCCTTGTCAGCGAGGAACCGATGTACGAGTTCCCGGCGTAACATATCCGACAGAATTACTTCGTCAGTCACTGCGTTGACCACGTCAGTCGCATGCACCACGAGTGACGAGACACGAGGGACACCTGCACCGGGGACTTCTGGTTCGAGGACTTCCTCAAACGAGTCCATGCTCGTCGGCGACCCCGTCAACACGAGTACGTTCTCTGGTCCGTACTTGTTGCGCAGCTCCCGGTATTCGTCTCGGACTGCTGATTCTGTTTCAGATTGACCGAATGGGACTGATACCAAGCTGCCACTCAGTTTGTCCTGCCCGCTCATCACGAGTGGTTCCGATGCAAACTGACAGCGTGAATCACGAACTGTACTAACATACCCATACTCATGCGAACCTGATTGTTAAACCGTCGCCCGATTCCCAACACCAGATCGGGGGACTGCTGGCTGTCATAACAATGCGATACCAACGCCGACAGCGAAGGCCATGACCAGTAGCAGCACAGCACTACTGAGGATTGTGTTTTCCATGGCTTTCTCGGGAATCGACATCTCTCCGTATTCTTCGCGGAACTCGTCGAGATTTTCGTCGTTGTAGAAGTACTTCGTTTTCAGCGCGAACCGTTCGGTGACGGCACACCCGGTACACACCGGTTCCTGGTCGAGTCGTTCAGTCTTGATGTGCTTCTCGCAGCTTATCGCGCCGCAATTCGAGCAATACGTGTACGGTTCCCCTGCTCCACTTGTCTCGCAGTGCACGCACTGGTGGATGCCGTCCTCGGTCGTAACGCGTGACGGACCGGCAGCGAAGTACTGGTACGGATACGTGTAGTTCTGTAGCTGGACCGAGTGCCTGACATCGGGGAGGTAGACAGCGTTAATCGATTGCACAGAGATATCTGAAAGATTCGGTTCACACGTCTTCGTGTACGTGACGTTGTTGTCGCCGGTGTAAGTCACGTCTGTGGTGTGCACTCTCCGGAGTTGATCGACGGCCCACTCTTTGTACTCTGTTTGTGTCTGCCCGAACCGATTTTGCTCGACGCCATCGAACGCGTCTTCGAACTCATCATCAGTCAGTTCGACCGCTGCATGGCGATTCTCGGCAACCAAGGTACCGACATCCTCGGAGGCGATCGTGGGATTCCCCCGGTCGGCGTGAATGACGAACCGCGTCCGGTCGTTAATTCGATGGATAACACCGACAGATGTCTTGAAGACCGCGTCCGTGTCGGCCGTGACTGTGACTGTCGGGCGGAACGTGACATGGGACTGCGGATCCGGTACGGCTCCACCGTCTATGTTGTCGATATCACGGAACGCCTGGTGGATCGGCGCTGATGATGACCCGGCCGGGTCGTACGGTCGAAGCGTCTCGTCACACAGAATTTCGATGCGGCCGTTGTACAAATCCAGACCGACATCATCAGCGATGTCACGAAGAGCTTCCCCGTCGATAATTTCAATCGGGTACGGATCACCGTTCTCCCGGAGTCGCTCAACGTACTCGTGAGCCGGGCCAGTACACCGCCCGGTCGTCACGATCATCCCGCGTTTGGGCCCGTCGAAATCGAACGTCGAAATCGCGGAGTGCAGTTTCTGCACGACTGGCCGGCCGACAGTATCTGTGTGCTTACACTCAACGACAATCGCTCGGCGCGTCCCGTCAACGACTTCCTCCATCAACACGTCACGGCCTTCATCAGCCGTTTTTTCGGCCTGCCGGACGTTCTCATACCCGAGATTCCGGAACACATCCTCCATCAAATCCTCAAACTCGAACCCGGACAAATCATCGAGAACAGCCATTTCGTAAGTAACTAAAATGTATACTGCACCCACAAATAGTGTTCCGCAGTACAGTGTAGCTGCAAAGCTGCTCTAAACGGTCTTATTTTAAATAGTACAAAGTAGCTTACTGGAGCTGCTCGCGTACTGTATTGATATATTCCGGCTTGAGCCGATGGTAAGCATGTCTAGTATTATCCTCAATCTCACTTTGTTCAACCCAACCGATATCTGTCATATGTCTTGGATACCTTGATCGCCTGCTTATTACCGAGTTCATCCCGTTCTTTGTGAGTTCTATATTATAATCTTCTCGCAGCCGACGACGTACCTCAACACCACGGAGAGCCTCACCATCAGCATCTGCTAGCACTTTCAATACCGCCTTTTGATTTTTAGTCAAATCAGTCAAATTGGTTTGACCGTTCTCTCCCATTGGATTCCTAACTTCAACCTTTTCTCAAATCAATCTTTTTACAATCTGTATGATTATATGGCGCATCACCCGCTGAAATACTGCTCTGGCTCGGTGCGAATACTAACGACGTCTCCTTGAGGAGCCAGCAACCTTGTGACAACTATTGCTGATTTCCGCCGAGTGACCCATTACCATACTTGTATACAAGTACCCACCAATGCAATACAACAAACATCCAATGGTTTCAGCAGATACTGCGAAAGGAACGCTTCTCGGCCTTGCTTGTGGGGACGCGTTAGGGCGTCCTGTTGAGTTCCGCTCCCCGAATCAGATCACGAAACAGCACGGCACGCTCACCGACATGGTCGGTCACGGCACGCACGGTAAAACCGCTGGCACCGTGACCGACGACACTGACCTCGCACTCTGTAATGCCAGGAGCCTCGCCGAGCAAGCGGCGTTCGACGGGCAGGATATCGCTGACCGCTTCGCAGCTTGGTACGACGATGGGCCGTTCGATGTCGGCCTGATGACCGCCGACGCTATCAGCGAATACCAATCCGGTACGTCGTGGCGTGACGCTGGTCGAGAAGTCTGGCAACGACGCGCTGAAGGTTCTAACGCCGGGAACGGCAGTATCATGCGGTGTGCACCGCACGCCATCGCGTTCGCCGACGCCCCGGAAACACTCGAACGCGTCAGCAAGCAGTCCTCCGCCATCACGCACTATGACCCACGATGTCAGTACGGGTGCGTACTCCTCAATCACACTATAGCTGGCTATCTCAACGGGTTTGACGACCCGCTCAGCGATGCAATTGAACAAATCGAGGGCGATGCCCCGGACGAGCTCGTGGAAACGATTCGCCTCGTCCCTGACCTCGTCGGTGAGAAGCAGTTAGAGAATACGGGCTACGTTGTCCACACACTCCAGACGTCGCTGTACGATGCCCTAACCACAGACACCGCCGAAGACGCGATTATCACGTCAGTCAACCGCGGCGGGGATACAGATACACTTGGTGCGGTCACAGGTGCGATCGCCGGTGCAAGGTTCGGGGCAGACGAGCTACCAGAGCGGTGGCTTGACACACTGGAATACAAGGATGATTTGGAACTCCTCGCGCAAGCACTCGCCACAACGGATGTGGATGCAACTGTGTGATGCACGATTCCAATAGGTTGTCCGAGATTGAGGACGCTTCTACCGTCGGCAAATCAGTTCAGATTACGTTCTAATGCGTCAGTGAGTGTTTTTGTGACGTGGTCCTCGACCGATGTGTCCTCATCAATCTGCGAGCGGACTGCCGCTATCATCACACCGTCCAGTGATATTGTGACACCATCACTGGTCTCTTCCAACTCTTGTCGCAGTGCGATATCGAGTAAGTCACTGACTCCATCGATTGCTGGTTCTTCTTCAGCCAGCGCCTGTAGTAACCGCTCATGTCTATCTGAAAGTTCGACATCTACCTCTGCCCGGGAGTTGGATTCGCTTGCCTCACTAGCGATGCTATCCTTCTCAATGGCCTCTTTCAGGAAACCAGTGACCGCTTGTGAGAGGGTCTCGTCGAGAGATTCGTCGCGTGCTCGGGCAGCGGCCAGCAGGACCGCGTCAATAGTGTATCCAGCGCCTTCCTCGGCGGTCGGTTCCTCGGACGGGCCGTCGGGGCTTTCGGTTATCCCGTCGACAGTCAAATACTGGCCGTCTGGTAGCGGTAACGCATACAGCTCACCATCGACGTATGGGAAGAAAATCGGGTCAGCGTCCGCGTACGAAATCCCGATTTCATCAACGACCTCACGTGGAAGCATTACCCCTTTGTCTTCTGGCGGCTCTGGCCACTCACTCTTGTACTGCGGTAGCGAACCCGGTTCGCCACTCCCGTCACGATTGTCACAGCGTTCCCGCCACTGCCGATAGCTATTGAGCCACCGCTCGAAGTCTTCGTGATACTCAGTGCTAGCTAACTCGTCATCCTCGAATTCGACGTGGTAACGGCCGTCCCGTTCCTCAATATCAATGGCCGTGTCGTAGTACTGCGTTGCGACGGCCTTTGCAACGCGGTACGGGCCAAGTGAGAGTCGATACCGCTCGTACGCTGCATTTCGCTGTGGGAAGGTTTCCTCACTGGTTTGATCAGTTCCCGTCGAGGCGTCGCCCCACGATTCCAGGACCGGTCGATCACGGGCCGTAGGGTCGTCGGCGTTTGCGGCCGCATCGTAGACCATCGCTTGGAGCGTGCGGACGTGTTCGTGCGCCTCGTCAGCTGTCACTAACTGAGTTTCGTCGTCGATTCGCTCGAACAATTTCACCCCTTCATTCTCCAGGGTAACGAGCGTCGAAGCCACATCATCATGTGACTTGTAGCTCGGCACTTCGCGGAAGGTGTCACCCAACGCGCGGAACTCCGCTGCACGTTCGAGCAGCTGCGCACCATCCTCAACGGTATCTATTGCATCCGTTTCAAGCGGTTGAGCAACTAAATGATAGAACGTGGCTTCTTTGTCCCCTGTCGGATTGCGAAGGACTCGACCGATGCGCTGGACGAGTGACGCGTTCACCCCTCCGCGAGAGACGTTTACCGCAACCTCTGCGTCCGGCATATCGACACCGGTCCCGAGGAGATCGCCAGGACCGATTATGACCCCCTGCGAAAGCTCGTTAAACCGCTCGATTTTCTCCAGGCGGTCCTCCGAGGAATCAGTAAACGCCACGATCGCATCATCGCTGATACCGTGTCGCTCTGTCAAGATAGAGCGGAGTTCCGCCGCGGCATCGTACGACCGGACCAAGACGACAGTTTTCTGCGCCGGGGCGTGTTCAGCGACGAGTGCTGCGATGGCTTCCGAATCGGGTGCCGTGTTCCACCGGAGTGGCTTGCGAGCGAGCAGCGCTGACGCGAACGCGTCAAACTGTGTTGAACTGGATCTGAGGTCGCCTCCGTTGTTCGATTGCACGAACGATCGCAAGTCGTTATAATCGACGATGTCCGTGGGGAGGTTTGTCGCGTCTACGTTCAGCCGATCAGCGTTTATCGTTCCGGTTTCGGAATCGTAGCTCGCCGAAGTGATTCGAGTCTGACTCCCGAGGCGGTCCACGCGGTCGCCCGTCACAGGCAAGTATCGAACCTGCCAGGTGAAGTCGGCGATCACACCTTCGCGGCGGGCTTTTGCGACGTCGAATTTATAACACTGATCCAGATGTTGTTCGAGGGCGTTCTCAGCTGTCTCGTCACCAGTCCAGCCACTGTCGACGGACCCGGACATCGCCAGAATCGCGTCCGCTCCGGCTGTCAAGTCCTCGAAGAGGTCCCCCCATCCGCGCCCATCAGTCTTCCCACTGGAGTACCGGTGAGCCTCGTCGAGAATCACTAAATCGTACCGGGTAAACTCCGGCGTTTCGAGGAGTCCCTGTGCTGTTCTGAACTCGATATCACCCCACGAGAGTTCGATCATCCGATCATCATCCGAAACCGGTTCGGTACGGTCACGCGGGATATCGAGGTGTTCGTCTAACTCCGCCCGCCACTGACCGAGCAACAGCTCCGTGCCGGCCACAATCAGTACGCGAGGGCGAGTCGCGGCTGCAGGGATGTCACTAGTATCTCTCAGTTCCGGTGCTTCCGACGTATCTGTCGGATGTAACGACCCGTATCGCAATGCGATTGCTGCGAGCCCAAGCACTGTTTTCCCCGTTGCTGTCGCCATGTCGACGTATCCCCGCTGTTGGTTGGTGTGCCATCGCTCCAGCGCCTCTCGTTGATGATTCCACAGCGGCGTGGTCATCCGGGCTTCGTCTAATTGCTCGACCAGTTCGGCAGAATCAGTGTCCGAAGCCGGTATTTGCTCGACGAGTGCCTGTGCATACGCATCGACACGCGGGTCGGAAAACAATCGAGCCGTTAGATCGCTCACAGAGTCAGTGTCGCGTAGTGCCCGGAGCCCGGCTCCGTCGTTCCCACCCGACTTGACGCTTCGTTCGATTGCTGCCGCCGCCGTCTTTTCGAGTAACGCTTCCAACGCCCGGTCGATATCCATCGAACTGCCGGTCTCGCGGAGCGTGTGCCGCAGCGAATTGAGCTGGAACGCCAAGTCTCCGATTGTCTCATAATCGTATTCGCGGAGGTTCGCTGCAAGCGGGGAATCCTCACCAGCGATCTCGATCAACCCTTCAGTGTAGAATTGGCCCGTCGCCGAATCGAAATTGAACTTATCGATTGTCCCACCGATGTCTGTCGGGTCATCAGTTGCTCCGACAGCGATACCACGAAGAATATCAGCAGCAGCTCGGTCGACCTGTGCCGGATACGTCGTCGGGTCAATCTCGTCACGTTCGAGCCTATCTTTCCTGAACTGTTCGGACGGTGTCGTGTGATCGTCCCGTGACTGAAGTGGGTCGTTACCTGGCATCTGTGTAGTGTGTCCCGTATGCTTTCGTATACCGCACTAATTTAGACTACTCGACAGGATGTTAGTACAATACAAAAACCTTCCCGCGCAATTTTCAGTTGTAAGTACGCCAAGACACGATTTGCGGCTAATTTCGCAGCAAAATAGTTACGGCTATGTATCACATCAGGCATGGCATGACAGGTGTAAGCCGCGAGCAGCTCATCGCAGATTTGCGAGCTGCGGACAAAGAAGCGGCAGGCCCGCCCACCGTGTCGACTGTCCCTGCGGAGTGTGAAGGGACTATCAGAGAATACGTCTCGACGTTCGACACGTGGTATGGAGCGCTCGAAGCTGCAGGCCTTGCAGCCGACATTTCACCGCCGGGAGTTGATCAGGAGACGCTGGTTGAAGATCTACAGCGTGTTGCGTCCAAAATTGATCGGTCTCCGACCGGTGATCATATCGCTGATCACGGCGACTATGACATCGAGACGTACGAACTCGTGTTCGGTTCGTACGTACTCGCCTTGGAGGCGGCCGGCATCGACCCCGAGACGACACAGTATAATTTCAGTGAGGTAGAGCCGCCCGAACACCGTGACACCACGAAGAATGTTCGCTATCTTCGTGAACATGGTCCGACACCGAGTTCAGAGATGCCTCTCGGATCAAGCGTCAGCGATCGGAAACACGGTATGTGGCGCTTCGTTATGACTAGCGGCCAAGGCAGTACTGATAACGGTGGTGGGGCGACTGAAGCCGTCTACTATCTGGATGATCAGCACGATGCCAAGTCGGTTTTGCGAACGTTTTTCGAAACGAACGATGCCCTCGTGAGGAACAAATCGCGGCACGGAATCATACTCGGTGTCCGGAACCACAGCCCTGATTGGGTCGATACTGCAAAGGACCTGCTCAATGACATAGCCGCGGCGAGCGATCACACCGATGAGACAGACGTCGGTGTCCTTGTCGTAACGCCAACCGACGACACCCTCGTTCAGGGCGTCGCACGGACTGTAGAAACACCGGTAGAGAATATCAACGTCATCGAGGGGGTTGACGCGGACTCCGGATACGTCCTCGGCATGCCGGAGGAGCAACAGGCACTCTGGAATCGCGTCAACACCGGCGACATCGTCATGAGTCAGACGGAGACAGGAGTTCACACGTTTACTGTCGAACAGACAGTCCGCGATTGGAACGCCACACCGGACCTGTGGGCAGAGTACGACGATGGTGTTCGCGTAGCCGGTCCAGACCGTCCCTGGCCCTACCTTCTTGTCGGCACGACCGGTAGCGAAATCGATCTCGACCTGCAGACGTTCTGGAACGCGGTGTCCGCCGACGAAACATCCGAACAGATCCAGTACGTTCCCGAGGAAGCTCTCGCAGAGCTCAGAGCAGAATCCGACACGTTCTGGAACTTCGTCTCCGAACGGACCGAGCACAACGACGTTGGGGCGAACCAGCATCACGCGGAAGACGCCGAGAAGAACTCGCCAGCGAACAACACTCGGCACACAACCGACGCTAGTGCCTCCGAGAACATCACTGTTGAAATCGATTCTACAATCGCTTTCCTCATCTCAGACCAGCAATCCGACGATGTTGCGAGTTTGGTCGGAGCGCATCTCAAACAGGCAGTCGATGGTATCGACCCTGCAACCTCAGCGGTAACGAGCACGTCCACAACAGCAGTACGGGTTGAACTCACAGGGACACAGCGAACACTTATCAGAGCACTGTGTGGAGAAGATGCTGATTACAAATCGATAGATGCCTTCGTCGAAGACGCCATTCGCACACACTTGGAGATCCCCGACACAGAAGAGGAATTCTCCATCAGTCTCAGCGGAACCACAGCCATGGTGCTTGAACGTCTTGTCGAGAGAGACGGGACAGAGATCAACGATCTCCTCTCGGAACAGATCGCTGAACTTGTGGCAAAAAGGATATAGAGACTTGTAGTGTGCACTCTACTATCTATACAAAATCTCGAAGATTGGCTTACAATCTACACGTTCCATGCTATCCGCCCATCTCATCAAGGGAGAAATCCGATTCATCGGTCAAGCTACCACCAGAGCTCTGTTGATATTCGATATCTGTTGGGTCTTCGACTACGCCGACAAAGACAAGCGACTCACCGAGGAAGGTCACTGCGTGATTGGCTTTGTTAACGATTACACTCCCGCCTCCCTTCTCAGCATGGATGAACGAGGCGACGTCCCGATAGCTTTCTGATTCGATAAATTTCCGCCCATCTCGACTCCTGGTGAACGGTCGACCTTCGGCATCGACACTGAATTCGAACCCGTCGCTTGGTCCTGGATACGGGTCGCCTTGGGCTAGTTCCTCGGGATCTGGAATCGTTTGACTCGCCGGGGGATCGGGAATTTCGCTGTCAGTCGCTTGCCTGAGATGCCCGGTAATCGCGTCTTCTTCAGTTTCCCACGTTAGATGTCGGACCTCTGCCTGTGAGAGCTCCTCCCGCCAGTCGTATCGCTCGAAAATGTTCGCATCGACGGTGTCTCGCGCATAGAGAACGAACAACTCTGCTTGCTTATCCGGGTCTTCGCCCGTCCGAAGGATACGGCCGAGCGTCTGGATACGCTGTCTGATACTCCCTGAAGATACACGTACGATACCCACGTCAGCAGATGGGACGTCAACGCCTTCGATTAGCGCCTTGACGCTCAGCATTACGTTTGCAAACCCGTCGTCGCCGAACCATTCGATAGCGAAATCGTTCCAGGCCTTGTTCCTATGCCCCGAATGGTACATAACGGGGCGATAACTCGCAGTGAAAAACAGCTCTTCCAGCTTCTTATCGATTCGTTTCAGCGCCGGGTATCGCTCGTAGAGTTGTGCGCGGTCGACATCCGTATCCGTGAGTTCGCCTGTTCGAACGTCACGGCCCCGTGTTTCACTCGGAGCGACCATCCGCTCTAACTGCTCGATTCGTTCTTGGAAAACAATCGCTTTCTGGTCGTTGTCCACACTTTCTGAGAGCAGTTCCAGCGTTACGGCTTGCCGAGCAACGGCGTCAGCTACCAGTTCCCGTCGCTCCTGCGTGTATTTGAAGTAGTCCGAGATCGCCGGCGTCGCCCTGTCAGCGTTGTTCCGGATGACTTGCAGTTTCCGTGAGAAGCTCCCACTGAGTTCGTACAGGCGGTTCTGGTATTGCCGCTCGATGTCCGTTACCGCGTCGACTACTGCATCGGTCAGCCGCTGATACGCCATCTGTTCGGCGTCGGTGAGGTCAAACCCGATGTAATTAATCCGGAAGTCAGGTATCAGGTCACGGCGTTGTCCCTCGTCGTACGACAGTTCGTAATAGATCTCGCCGAGATTAGCGACCAGCATCTCGTCTTCCGGACAGCGCTCGTCAGCGGTCGGATCGGATAGCGGGGTCGCAGACAGGCCTAAGCTGGCTGTCCTGTCACAGTCGAACACGTTCGAGAACGTATCGCCAGTGTAGCGATGACATTCGTCGGCGATGAGGAGATGCTCACTGACACCTGCGGCTTGCAACGTCTCTGAGAGTGCGTCGTCTTTAACTGCGGAATTGACAATCGAGACAAGGACTCGACACCCACCTTCGAACCCGTCCTTGTGCCCGTCACCTAGCCATCCGATGTCGTCGGACGGGACACCGAGTGTCTCGACGAGTTCCTCCAGCCACTGGTGCATGAGTACTTTCGTCGGAACGACAACTGTAGCTACGCCGTCCGGGTGATCTGCGAGCCACTGACGCAAAACTTCCAGCGCCATCACTGTCTTCCCCGCACCAGTCACTACCTGTGCGATACCCCGCTCCGTATCCGTCTTCTCACCAGTGAACCATTGCGTCGCGGCTTCTTTTTGCCACTCGTACAGTTCGAACGTTCGTCAGGTGCGGTGTCCGCGGCATCCACCGTCGCTTTCTTCTTTGTCGACGCTTGGCGTGTGTGAAGTGGTGGTTGAGGGCCGGGTTGGTCGCGTGGTTGACCAGGGTTTGCAGCGTGATTGGGTGACGGTGGTTGACCCTGAGGTTGTGGCGTGGTCGCCGGCCCATACGCGCGAATCGTTGCGTGTTGATTCGGGTGAGTGGTCGTCACCAGGGTGTGCGGCGTGTGAGTTGGTTGCGGCTGAGGGTGGTGAGGCGTGATGGTCGATTTTGACACGTCTGATCTCCCAATTGAGTTCGAGCTACCTGTCGAGGAGGCTCTGATGCTCCCTGATCTGTACGTTGGCCTCGATGCCGGGCTGCTGGCTCCGGGTGATGGGATTGTAACCGATCGGCATCATGCGTCGTCGGATCGCTACGAAGCTGACGACCCACAGAACCAGATTGCGGGCCAGATTTCCCCGTTCGCGCTGTCGGGATGGCTGCGTCATGGCTGCGAGGCGGTTTTGCAGGCGGCAGGTGCGTCTGCGTGCCATCCCGGCGAGTCGAATGCGAACTTTAGACTTGAGGACGTATACGACCGGGATTTGGAATCCGGGTATCATGAGAAAGGGTCGTGCCAGGACGATGTGGATGCTGGCTGTGTGGTGTACGATCTGTTCGGTGGGTTTGGCGGATCACCGGGGAAGTTGATTCGTCGTCCAGTGTCGTTCTCGCCGGTCCGTAGCCAAGTAGATGTCACGAGGGGTGAAGCCGAGGCGCACTATCGCCAGCTGCACACACAAGTCAGATCCAGGAACGAGGAGGATGGTGGGCAGCCGCTGCGGCACTCGACGCGGGACGTGGTCGGGAATCTCGTGGGGACGTGGAAACTCACGTTGCGGGAGACGAAGCCTGAGTTCGTCGGGCTCTTGCTGGAAGCTGTCGCGTTCCTGGATGCGCATAGTGACGAGTATGCCTTCCAACTTGGGGGCGCGAGGAATTTCGGCGCGGGCATGGTCGACGCACAGGTCCTGAACCCGCTGTACTCTGAGGATGAGGTGTCGAATATGTATGATCGGCGGAAGTCGCCCACCAACGAGATGGAGCGGAAGGATGAGCTGTGGCAGACGCGGTGTCGGGACAAGTTCGTGGAGGCGCTCCAGGCCCGCACAGCGCGTCGTGATGGTGACCTGCCGGTGCCGGGTGGTGATGCGGCGTGACGTCGGACGTGCCGTTCGAGTCGCCGCACGAGGGGCCTGAGTCAGATGTGGATCCAATGGTCGCGGCGTTTCGCCATGATGTGCATAAGTTGCGGGGCCGGTCGCATGATGCGGCTCAAGAGGTGTTCCGCGACGCCAGGGTGAACGAGTCGGTGCCGTTGGGTGCTGATGGGGATGCGGCTCGATTGTCGCGGCCGAAAGGCGCGCCTGATGAGACGGTGGCGAATCACCAGTCGCCGCGCCGGTTGTCGCTCGTGACGGGCGGGACGGCCGTAGCGTCTGATCGGATTCGAGCGTCGGACGATGCGCCGCTGGATTGGTTGGTGTTGTCGACGGATCCCGAAGTGCTGCATTCGCGGTGGTTGACGAGCGAGGCCGCGGCAGCGTACAATGAGTCGGTGTATTACCCGTACACCTCGCTCAGGTTCCACGTGCTGCTCGTAGCGGCGTTGCTGGATAATTACCGGGCCGGGCATGAGTTCGCAGACCTCCACCTCGTGGCGACGCCGTCAGGCCCGCTGCCGGACGAAGGTAGGACTGCTGCAGCGGCCCGGGGGTCCGACGCAGTTGAGCCGTTTCGAACTGTCCTGTGGTCGCCGGTCATGTCGCTGCACGTAACGGGCGAGCCGGGGGACCGGCCGTCGGCTCCGTTGGGGTCGTGTCCGGCACGGTCGTTTGCGGATACGTGGTCCAGGTTGTCGGCGCATCCGTTCGATCAGAGTTGCCGGCGGTGGCGGCGGTTGGATGCGCAGTTGCGGCGGGTCCGGTCGTGGTCGACGGCGCTCGCGTACATCGAGGATTACGTCGCAGTGTACGGGGACGGTGATGCACGGTGAACCCGATATTCTCCACTGGAAGCGCAGGGGGTGTGAAGGCATGACACAGGTACAGCAGGTACTGTTCGAGTTGGAGTCGGACTATCAAGGGCACGCGTATCACGTGACGGGGAACGCGTTGTTCAATGCGCTCGCCCGTCGTGTCGACGCCCGGGCTCGCAAGCAGTTACAGGTGAGTCACGGAGTGTTCGTCCCGAGCGAGTACGGGGAGTACCCGTCTGCGCATTCCGAAGTTGGGTACGCCGGGGTGCTTGGGAAGTCGCTTCCGGCGGTCGAAAACTACGCGGACTTGTTCCTGTACAGAGACGCCGCACAACGATGGTTGCTGGATTCCCGGCCTCGGGACGCGCATAACGTGCCGGATATCCAGAGTCATGGTGGGCGACTCGCGTTCGCGCCACGGTGCTGGTTTGGGCGGCCCGAGAACGTCCGGAATTCGAAGCGATCAGTCCAGTGGTTCGTGCAGTGCTACGTACACGGCGGGCACGACGACGATGTCCTCCCGCTCGACGATGATGTGCTGGACGGGTTGCGTGTCGGGGCAGCCAGGAATTACGGGCTTGGCGAGCTGTCCCTGAAAGACACGCAGCTCGTTGAATTGGATGAATTAGACTACTCCCGCGTTGAGGACACGGCGCTCAACTTAGAGCTCGTGTCGCCATTCGTTCTGGAGAGTGAGTACCCGGGGGCTGACGGGCAGGACGTCCCGTGGTGGTGGGGTGTTGACGGTGAGTTGCGTCGCCGGGAAACCCGGCTCGTGAACGGTGAAGAAGTGCACGTACTTGAGACGGTGGATCACGGGCAAGTGGTGGATTTCGCGGGGACCGACGCGGTTCGAACGGCCAAGAATGGCGTGCTTCGCGTGGGGACGCATGCGAAGTACGGGTTCGGTGAGTTCCGCCTTCGACCAGCTAAGCGGGATCGCGTGCCGGAACGCGCCGTCGGTGTCGGGGGTGCAACCTCGTGAGCGACGCGTTAGAGCAGGTCGCATTCGATATCGAGACGACCGGGTTTGACGTCGACGATGTCGTGACCGTGGTCGGATTCAGTCTCCCATTAGGGGTGCGTGTGTTCTGCCAGACGGCCGAGCGAACCCGTGACGGGCTCGAAGAGGACGTGCAGGACCGCGTTGAGGAACACGTGATTGTGTCGGTCCACGACTCGGAAGCCCCCTTGTTAGAGGCGGTGGCGGAGTTCGTGCAGATGCGCCTCTACGATGATAACGTGCTCCTCGTCGCGTACAATGGTGAAACGTGGAATGGTGGCTTCGATGTACCGTTCCTTCGAACCCGATTTGCGGCGAACGGCCTTGACTGGCCGTTCCTCGACGTGCCGTACGCGGACCTCTTCCCGGTGATTAGGAAACTGTTCAACACGACCGTGGATGGGGAGTCACAGTCGAGTCTCACGGCAGCATACGACGTGCTGTGCGGTGACGAGTTCGGAGAGATCGATCCGTTCGATGACAGTAAGGAGGCGGTGGTCGCGTTCAATGAAGGACGGTTCGTGGACGTGATTCAGCATAACGTCTCGGACGTGCTTCGAACGGCAGCACTTGGCAGCGTCGCGGAACGGTACTGCAGTAAATCGGATTTCCAAGTGAAATCGTTAACCCCGACGAGTCACGGGTGACGCGGCCGAGTTGACGGCGAGTAGTGTGGCGAGGACAGGCGGTATTGAAGCGATACACCAGGTAGACGCCAGGTATCGACGCGGGGCCAACAAGCGGCTGATGAACGCAAAATGCAACGACAAACGCGGTTCGATCACGGTGACGTATCGGCGACAGATCAAGAACGCAGTATCGACGGAGAGGTGAGAGCATGACCGAGGATGTGTCGAACGAGACGGTGGATCCGGAGACGAGGAAGGACGTGTTAGCGGCTGCGGGGCATCGCTGCAAGTGGTGTGGCCGGGACGGTCCGGGTGCTGGCGGCGTGGCGGCGCTGCAAATCCATCACGCGACGCGTGATGTCGACGAGATGGACGAGCACGACTTAAGGAACCTGACTGCAGTATGCCGGCGCTGTCATAACTGGCTGCATAACCAGCCATCGGGCGACGAAGTCCCGGTCGAGCTTACTGAAGCGGACTCGACGGTATTACTGCCGCAGGACGCTGAGATCATCCAAGTGTTAGCAGAGCACGGCCCGATCCGAACAGGTGACATCGTGGACGAACTCACGCCGGATCTCTCCGTGACAGCAGTCCGGGAGCGCTTGTGGGTGTTGATGGGCCTCGACAATAAGGTCGAAGGACGCGACCGGCAAATCATCGATCAGGACGCAGACACGGGTGAGTGGGGCCTCACTGAGCAGATATCGAACTCTGCTCGCGGCCGCATTCCTGATGACCCGCAAACCCTGTTACAGCGTGCTGAGGACGAACGTGTCCGGCAAGCCCTTGACCGCGGGTGTAGCCGTGACGAGGTCGCTGATGTGATCGGTGTGGTGGGGCGGACAACGTGGCACAAGGAAAAACGCGCGAGAGCGTACGCATTCCCTCTAAACGCGTTGGATGACAGAGGCGGGCGACCGTCGGCCAATGTCGAAGATGGTGACTCACTAACAGAGATGCCACCTGCTGAGGGGGACGACGGTGCCGAGACGCAGCAGCGACTCGACGCAGTGGAAGACGGCGCTGACGGTGAAGCAGGGGTGCTGAGCGATGGCGGCAAGGCCGATCAGGAACCGACCGAGGAAGACGGTGAAGACATCTCGTGGTCGGATGCGAAAACGCAGTTACAGCAGACGATCGAGGCGTTAGAAGAACTCGAAAAGGCGCTGTAGACTCTCACGCGGTCAGGTTACGCGTCGTCCAGTTGCGATATCTTCGTGCGTAAGTGGTCGTTGAACTCGTCACCATCGACGCCGTGGTGGGTTGTGTAGTGGCAGTTCGGGCAGAGAGCCACGACGGTTGCCGTGTGTCTGACCCGCCGTCACTCAGTTCGTTAATATGGTGGGCGTGGAGATACGGTTGCCTTGGTTCACTGGTGTGCTGGCTCACCGCAACCTTCGCATTCACAGTTCCACGGACTATGATTAACCACGTAGTTATGTGACAGGGGCGGCTTGGTAGTGATGGAATGAAATATATCGCGTGAGCGTTTGCGTGATAGTATCCTGTTGATTTGATGGCTCGGACGTTGTTCGTACACGTTGATGAGAGTGGGAACCCATCAAACGGGTCATACTATGTAGTAGCTGCTCCGTGGTGTCTTTCTGAGCGGGGCCGGGCGAATGAGGTGTTACGGCATACGGCTGATGAATTGAAAACGATTGCTGAGAGTGCGTTGCATGGGTCTCGAACGTTGTCTGAGCTGAAGGGATCTGCATTACCGGTTGCGGTTGTTAATACGACTGTTGGGTGTTTGAATCAAGTCGAGTATGATGACCCGACAATTGAGCAAACCCGGTTGCCGTGGGAGATTACGCACCCGATCCGATTGTCAGTGCATGCGGTGAACCCGGATATCGGCAATGACGTGTTGACAGACGTGATTGGGAACTTCGATGAATCTGTTCAAGAATTGAAGACACTGGCGTTATGCAGCGTGCTAAACCCGGTATTTCAGACGACGCACGTAGCTCTGAGTACGATTGATTCGATGTGCGTCGTTCTGGATTCTGAGGTGTGGCAAAACCCTGCGGAGAAGGTAGCGACTGTGTTAGATCGTACTGCGGATGAGATTCCGCCGATTGAATTTGACAGTCGTGATAGTAAGGACGCGCCAGGGCTACAGGTTGCTGATGTAGCGGCATACAGTTGGGCTCGGCATCAGCGGAAAGGAGACTGTGAAACGGCCGTCGAAACGCTGCATCCGCTTCGGTTCGCAAAGAAGTAACTCCAGAATTATGCTCTCGGAAAGGCTACCAGGTAGCCTCACGGAACTCAGTACCCTCAAGGAGGGATCATTGATCCGTGCGCCACCTGCTCATATACACATATTCAGCGAGGCGATTTAATTCTTCCTACTGCCCTGTGGCGAACCGTGCTCAGACAGGATGGTTTTGAATAGCGTGATACTCGTAGTACTCGGTTGCAGTACTGAGAGCGTCAGTGGTGCGTACAGGTGGTATCAGAACCACCGGGATGTCGAGATGTCCAAGTTGACCAATGAGTCGCGCCCGGAGATCGCTCAGGGCCTCGAAAATAGTGAGGGCAACACCGCCTCACCAAGATGCTACTCGCCGACGCAAAGCAAAGTCTCTCCTCGACCTGTCTCTTTAGAGTTGGCTGTGGCTCGGGATACCATGTAGGGTTGATCGAATCCTAGTCTTCGAGGAAACCTGCGCCAGCAGCATCGATCAAGCAGAAAGTGTGACGTCTTTGTCCACACATTGTTTTGCTGCTTGTTGAATCCTGACACACACACATATTCGTACCACTATTCTGATAGAAAAAGCAGTCACTCTCAATGCTCACCAATACCTTCGTTTCGAAGTAACTGGCACACCACCACGATAGCTCCTGTCGCCTCACCGCCACTCATGTATAGAACCGTACCGGGCATCCACAGTGTGCCTAGTGAGCACTGTCCCTTACCAAACTGATACAAGCAGACACCAGCCTAACCACATGGCGCTTGAAAGTGGTAACCCATCCGGCAACTGAGATTCCAATGCCACGGGAGGTAAATCCTCCTCAGCCATCTATTAGACCAACCCCCTTCGGAAAATTTCGGGGGGTATAGAACTGGTCTAGACCCCAATCGACGCTCTTAGATATAACTTTGCAGTTTCTGAAGCGCTCTAAAGCTGCAAGCAAAACCAGTGTCTTGAGACACACCCCGTCATACAGCCATAATATCAATGTAAATCAGGGCACGGTCTGTCCATAACCGCAAGACGGCAAAGGGGTGAATTGGCGGGATTTCTCCAAAAATTCAGTGGAGGGACCCTCGACCAGTTCGATGGTGATTTCAGACGGTGTTAATAATACATTGACTCTAGGCACGATTTGTTCATAACCGCAAGACAACGAGTGGGTTTGGACCAATGTAAATTAGGGCACAATCTGTCCATAACCGCAAGACATGAGATATAGTATTATTATTGACATTGAGAGATCTCAGTCTGAGTTATTAACGGTCATTCCTAGATGTTAGAATCTTATCTATTTGCTGGAGATGGCTAGTAATGCAAATCACTCACAAAATGTCCATAATGATCGGACAACAGCAGGATAGAGTCCAATAGAAATTAGGCCACAATCTGTCCATAACCGCAAGACAGCACCGTACAATGAAAATAGGCACAGTTTGTCCATAGTATCGCGTTCACCCATGCCCACAATTTTACATAATTTGTATTTCATATCGGGGGATAGCTCATGAATCGGTCTACATTCAGCCCCATTAATTCATAATCAATATCTTGACATACCAATCTCTATTTGCCTGTCTGCTCCACTTACCCAATCGTATTCTCGCCAAACGTAAACAGAAAATACTGGATGATAGAAAATAAAAATAATTAATTCTCATCGATAGCATTTCAATATAAGTGCCCTCAATTCAGCTATTATAAAGAGGGAAGATATGAGCTACCTCACCGAAATTCACAGAATTCTTAGACGTAATATGGTTAGAAATTGAAGCGTGAAGGCGAGGATAGTTAGTGTTTTTTCGCCGGTGGTTCTTCGAAGCAGTCGTTTTCGATAAGCCAGCTGCGGAGGTCGGCGTACACGTCGCTGCAGTCGTCACGGGCTGGTTCGGGCTCGGTGAGTGTGTCCCAATTCCCGATGAGCACGAGACGTTTTTTGGCGCGTGTCAAGGCGACGTTGAGTCGGCGTGGGCCGACATCGGGGAGTGAGAGGAAGCCGGATCGGCCGGCGTCGTTCGACCGAACGAACGACATGAGGATGACGGTGCGTTCGCCGCCTTGGAATGAGTCGACGGTGTCGATCTCGATTTTATCGGTGGTGACTGGTAGGTCGTCGAGTTTGCTCCGAATGGTTTGGATTTGCCCGGTGTATCCGGTGATGACGCCGATGTGTTTACACGGCGTGCCTCGATCCCGGAGGTCGTGGACGTGGTGGGCGATGAGGGCTGCTTCGGCGTCGTTCGCGTAGGACGTCCCGTACCGTTGTGTTTCGTCACCAGTGACGTGGTGTGCGGTGACCGGCGGGAGGTCCCACAGCGTGTACGGATCGTTTGGTCGGTCGACGGTCTTGACCTGCCCGTCGTAGAAGGCTTTGCTTGGGAACGCGGCGATGTCTTCGTGCATCCGGTATTGCGTGTCGAGCAATTGTGCGGCGTCCTGTCCATACCGGTGGACGAGGTGTTCGTACAGGCTGACTTCGAGGTCACGGTCTCGCATTTCGTCGCTCGCGTACGGAGGGAGTTGTTTGTGGTCACCGGCGAGGATCATGCGGTTTGCGGCGAGCCACGGGGCGAACGTCGCTGGAATGGATGCTTGGGAGGCTTCGTCAACGATGGCGACATCGAACTCGTTCGTGTCGAACTCGGCAGCAGCGGACATCGTCGCGCCAACAACATCGGCTTGCTTCGGATGCCGTCCCAAGTAGTTCTGTTCCACAACACGGTTTGTACTGCCTGTCCCTGCCCGAGCAATCGTGAGTTGCTCCTCAACTGCGGCTTCGTGGAGTGACCCCTCCTCAGGGTCGCTTGGCGTGCTCGTGCCGACCAGAAGGTTGTCTGTGGCTTGATTCGAGTGCGCGCAGGCTAACACAGTGTGGCCCCTGTCGACGAGCTCCTTGATGAGCGTGACGAGCGTCCTGGTTTTCCCGGTGCCGGGCGGGCCGTGGATAAGTGTGATATCATCTGCACACACGCCGTGGTATGCGGCGCGGCGTTGCGAATCGTTCAGGTCAGGGAACTCTGTGTCGAGTCCACGGCCTGGCGTGAAGGATACACCACTGTTCCCGGCGACCGGTGCGTGCTTCGATGGGGTGTCTCGGACGCGACTGATACAGTCGAGTTCTCGGTCGTACGGTAACGCATTGAAAATCGGATAGAGACCGATAACGAACTCATCGTCATCGAAAATATTCCGAAGGGACCGCGTCGCAGCCTTCGGGTCGTCCGCGTCTCCGGATATGGTGAACGTCAGATCCCGTGTCCCGGAGTCAGCGATTTCCCCGAGGACGGGGAGGCCAGTAGGTGATTGTGCCCACGGCGGCGTGTCAATCATGATTTCCGTGCCTTCCCACAGATTCGTCTCAGCGCAGATATACGTCGGATCGGCTTCCTCATCGTCTTCAGTAGGGACAGTGACGTGCCACCGCGTCGGGTCTGCACCCGTGTCTTCATATACCGGCACGGCATCATGCACGCCGCCTTCCCTCGATTGGTATGCGTTCTGATCGAAGGAATGGTATTTCTCAATGCTGTCGCGTCGATCACGTTGCTTCTCGGCTGTGACGAAGTCTAACAAGTGGGTGAAAAAGTCGTCACGTCGCTGTTCGCCCCAATGGTCCGCTGTGAGTTTCTCCGGGACGAGTTCAAGTACCGACTCTTCCTCCTGCGTATCCCCGCTTGGCATGTAACTCGGGGTTGCTGGAACGTCAAATGCATCTGTCCAGAATCGAAGCCGCCACCCGATTTCGGTCATCCCGGCTTGTCGGACTGATTGGAAATCATCCCGATCCACCATCGACCAGTGATACTCGACAATCGTCCGACGGTCTTCTTCCGTGAACCAGACGAACTCACCGGTGAGCTCTGCCGACTCTGGTTTATGCAGTGGAAGCTGGACGCTGTTGCCGCGGTGCAACGCACCGAATTGCTTGAATTCAGCAGCAAGCGCCTCAAGATCGACCGCGTCCCCGTCTTCGGTAAGCACATCAACTTTCTCAGGTCGCTCGCTGAACGCAGCGAGCGACGGTGAGTATCGAGCAGAAAACGCCTGAACCATCACCGACAAATCAATATCCGGCATCAGATAGCAGATACGTGGACTTACATATAATTCATTCGTCAAGAGAATAGGATATCACTGATAATGCAGAATTAAAACAATGCATCAGAGTCAGCCGATCCTTGCTAAGCGTTTTGAAGCAGGTGAACACGCCTCGGAAAACAGTTCGCAGACACTCAGCTTCGTTGTTTGACGAGTTCCTTAACCGAAAGACCGCCTGTATCCGTCTTTTCCTCTGTCTCCGTTGCGTTATCAGCCGGCACTTCAATATCAGGTGTACTGGTCGGCGTGTAACCGTTGGCATCGTGCAGAACACCCTCAGAGTCGCCGATCGTACCTGGCATTGACTCGCCTACGGAGCCGCCGCCTCCCTTCCGGTACTCTCGCCCGTACGCATCCGTATTGTTACCAGAACTCACACAACTGTGTACTCGTTACTGGCAGATATACTTATGGCAAATGATGACTTTTCAGCCATACAATTACAATACGGAAGAATTCTGTCCAGGCACCCATGTTGAATAAATCTCTTTCCCTCGTCGCATCGTAACTAGCTCTGTTCGCACCGTCGGAGATATTTTAGTTTGTGAGTGGCGGTACTTTGATTTCTCTCGTAGGCGAGTATGGTCCATGGCCAAGAGGATTACGAGTCAGGTAGCGGAATTACGGCAACGGATCGCTGCGTTGCCGGATGCGTCGGAGCCGCCGCCGACTGCGTTGCAGGTGCTTGGCCGGGGTGGGCAGGAACGGGATTGGCAGCAGTTCCTCGTGCATTTTCTCTCGCCTGAGGAGGCTCACGGGTTGAATCACGCGCTGCTTGAGCACGTCTTAACCGCGTTAGCTGACCGGTCTGAATTAGAGTTCGCGTTTTCTCGGTTTGAGATTGAGGAGATCCATATTGCGCAGGAAGTCGTGACTGAGCAAGGACGGCCGGATCTGTTGGTGTGGGTACCTGAGGAGTGGTTTTTGTGCTTCGAATTGAAAGTGCATGCTTCAGAGGGAATGGACCAGACACCACGCTACGTGGACATTGAATCGTTCGACGGCATTGGGGTGGAGAAAGATGACGTGCCGCGTGATGGGCATAATTACGTATTTTTAGCACCGGAGGATGCGTCGTCGCCAGAAGCGGACGAGTTCGTACACTTATCGTGGGAATGGTTGGTGGGTGAGATGCAGTCGTTCCTGATGGAGAGTTACGATGAGTACCCGGCGCGGACGACGGCGCAGTTGAAAGAGTTCATTGACACGATTCGGAGTGAGTTGACGATGACTGAATACGAGGAGAATCAACAGGAGATGGTGGAACTGTTCATTGAGAACTACGATGTGATCACGGAGTTGGAGGACGCGTTCGATGAGGAGTGGGCGTCGTTCGAATCGTCGTGGGGGACGCGGTTAGCGCAGGCACTCGACGATGCGACGCTTGTTGAAGATGCCGAGATACCTTCTGAGTACGCTGCTGTATCGCTCCCGATAGGTGACGAGCAGCGGCAATGGACGTTCCGGCAAGGGAAATCCGACTGGTCGTGGTCATTCCCGAAAGAGTGGTGGACGAAACTCGACGAGCAACGCCAGGTATCAGAAACGGCGAAACCGAACGCGCGAGTCGGGTTCGTCCACCGATTAGGCCAGAACCGAGACGAGGCAGTCCGTGATAACACGCTTATTGTGACGCTGCGTAACGCCCCGTCTGGCCACGACACGTTCTATAATGGGTTTGCGACCCGGTTCTCCGATGCAGCAGCTGAAATCCGGCCAGCGATCGCTGACACGAACTACTCTATTACAGGGAACAAATCGAACGTGTTACGCGGCGAATACCCCATCGAGATCGACGCACACGAGAGTTTCTTCGACGCGTACATCGCTGCGCTAGCCCGGGCAATCACGCAAGGGGCGATTGGAAATCCCGACCTGTACTCGACAATTGACCGGCTCTATGCGGAGACGATAGAAGAAGACGTATCGTTGTAACAGTCCGTAGTTACCACGCGGCCACTCATGTGAACTGTCGAATTCATTTGGAGACTGGACTCCCTGTCGATACATCTGTCTCTGTTTAGCGCGTCGTGGAAGCAGGGATTCCTACCCTCAAGGAGCGAACGGCGTCAGCCGTGAACTAGTAAGGTAGTTCACATCACTATCGAAGCGGTTCATACACCTGGTGCTCGTTCCAGAGTTCCTCACGACGAGTGTCGAATTCGTGACTGGAATCATTTGTCGGCTGCAAATCAATCGTGCTCTCGATGTGTTGGTTCCAGGGGAGTCGTTGCCCGTTATCTGTCCAGCAGACCAGTGGGTCCGTATCAACAGTCGGTTGCTCGCCTGTCTCGACGCGCACGGTGAGGGTAGCAGGCAACTCGACTGCGTCACTGGCAATCCACCAAGCAATACCTCGATACCCCGAGTTACGATACAGTGTATCATCGAGAAGCGGGATATCCTGCCCATCGAGAGAAACCGACCAAGAAATGTTCTCCCGGAGCTGTACTTCTCGATTCATTTGAGTCATCCCTTGTGGCGTGTCAGTGGGTGCGAGTCGGTCTCCAATTCCTGGCGCGATTGCTCGCCAACAAAAGAGCGTTGTATCGGTGGGGATCCCAAACCGATGATCCGCGCCATCCAATGGTAATTTAATTTCAACCGAGGGGTGTGAGAGATGGTCAGTGCGAGTCATCAGAAGAGTACATTTTGAGATCAGCTGCTGGTGACGCAGGATGTGAGTCGGGATCGGGACTCGGATTTGTTACGCGGAATTGTGTGGGGCTTCCAAATTCTAGAAATCGACCTGTATTGCAGCTATAGCAACGGTGCTGGAACATTTCCCCTATCGACCGGTTATCGCGTGTCTCGAACCGGGCCGTTGTACCGCACTCCTCACAGACGGCATCAAATGGGTTTAGATCATTAACCCACCAGTCAGGCAGGTCGATTTCTTTGATATTGTTCTCTACCATGCAGTATCACACGCCTTCGGCGAGTGCATCGTGTTTTGAACTGAGGCGATCATTACTGGCTTTGATTTTGGAACCACGAGACTGCTTCGCCGAACCCCCAAGCTTGGGTGTCACCGGACGTTCGCTGGACGAGTGGCCCGCGGTATGAGTTCCAGAGTTCATATTCGCCACCCTGCGGGCCTTTGAGGGTGAGCCGCGGAGCATTCGAATCTTGACTCGCAGCAGAAGTGCACTCCACAATCTCACTGACCACGTAGGGTGGATCCCACGCATCAATCTCATCCCCCTCCTCAAATGCAAGATCGCTCTTTGACAGTGCCGTGAACAGTTCTACGGCTTCCGTATCGTCCTCCGTCGTAAAATACACCTCCCACTCTTTTCGGTCATCCGTGGATTCGACAACGGTCAATGGCTGTTTCCGGTTGTTAAACAGCACTTTGTCTCCGTTTGTTGCTTGTCGCATCCGGTCTTTGATTGCCGCATCACTCAGTTCCCGGTGGTCGGTCTGTGTATTCTCCTCACGCATAGTAAACCACCCTCACTACGGGCACAAAAGCGTTACTCCTAAATTGGTCTAAGAGGCCCTCTAGGGGAATATTTCGGAGGATTAGCTAGGAGAGTGAACTATGAGTGAAGTTTATAGATGTGTCTAGGAATCGTTCTAGAAAATAGGAATGAGTCGTTCTCAGTGAGCCATGCAGCGGCATCACCCGAGAAATGACTTGAAAAAGGTGTCGAGTGTATGGCAGATAGTCCAAGTACTCTCACCGAGTTCACTGATACCTGACGCAGACTCTACAACTGAAACAAATGAATTAGATCAATTACTCAGGTAATTCGCAGGTGCAGACGCCGCCTTCGCGGATCTGGTTAGTGACGTGCGTGTGGAGCGAGTGTGAAAGGGCACGCATTGCAGTAGCTTGTTCAGCAGTGGGGCAGCGACCACCATAGTAACTGTCTGTCCGGTTGGTGTTGTACAGGTGTTTCAGGTCGTCTATAGTGTCGGGAGTGAGGAGTCCGAGTGTTGCAGCGCGGTCGTAGCAGTACGTGTGGTCGTGGAAATCTCGGAGTTCATCGCCGCCTTCGGCCAACGCGTACGCCTCTACAGAGCGTTCCGTGGCTCCGAAGCACAGCTCAATCGTAGCGGTGTAGTACCCGTTCCCGTCGAGGTTATCGATTGCGGCGAGGAGCCGGCAGGCTTTCGTGAGTTGGGTTTTCCAGTCGGCGTCAGTTTCAATTGCGTATTCGCGTGTTGGGACGCCGTGTCCTGCTTCATTGAACGCGTCGATCGCGGCGTCAAGTGCGTTCGTGACGGCTGTCGGGTCAGGGTTACTCATCGAGGTCTCCGTGGAAAATCATTTGCTTGACGGTGTCGAACTTCTCCGTCTCGTAGAGGACGAGCCCATCACTAAGCGTGGTCCTGATCTCTTCCGCGTAATTCGGTATCGCAGGGAGTCCTTCGACGTCGATTTCATAGGCGTATCGTCCGGTGTCGAATTCTCGGTCTTCCAGGTCTTGCCGGACGCGGTTCGCTGTGCGTTGGTTCGCCATCCGGTCGTCCTCGACGAGTACCCACATGTCAATGTCACTCCGCCGGTCAGCTTCGCCGCGGGCGACACTGCCGTACAGTACAATGCCGAGGACATCGTCGAGTTCGTTGAGGAGATCATCGACGGCAATGCGGACTGGCTCGTAGAATTCTGCTTGCGGGATGTCGAGAAACGGGTCATCCGGCCGGGACAACCGGCCCGTGTTGATGTGGACGAGACGCGTGGTACCGTCTCGTTGTTCGACGACGAGATCATTTGCCGCTAAGACATCGACGGCCTTCGAAATCGTGGGTTGGGAGTAGTCCACAGCCTCAGCGAGTTTAGTAATGGAGAACGCATCACTGTGATGGCGTGATAAAAATGTGAGGAGGTCGTGTACTGCTTGACTTCGGAATAAATCGGGGTTTTGAGCCGGGATATCCAGAAGAACAGTCGACCCGCGCCCGGACTTAGTATTCGTGTTGCTCGACATAGTGAAGGGTTCGTCAGCCTATCTACTTAAAGTTTATATTGAATGCTGTCTTCACTCAGATACTAATCTGATCTGCCACAGCAAGGATGCGTAGATCGCCTATTCAATCGGGAGCCGTAGTTGTCGCCGTCGGAGTTCGTGTCAATGCCAGTGCCGTGTCCCGGGGTACTGACTACCGCCACAATATTAATGTCCACTGAGCATATATTGTAGAATGATTATGTCTAAAGGGCATTTCAAATCGGCGGGGGAAAGCATCTCGCACGGGGATGCGAGTGTATTGTTTCCTATTACGGAGCTTGATGCGACGGTCCACCAGCATCGGGACGCTGAACGTACCCTCGAAGCTGCAGAGGGATCGGACGTCATCGCTGTCGCACCGACCAGTCTAGCAAGCAGTTATTTCCTCACGCAGCATGTACTCACGGCGGTTCTTGTCGATACGCTCTCACCAGCCGTGCAGTCACACCTTGATGATGCGCTTGACGGGTCGATCGAACAATTCGAACTCATTCAAATCGGGAAGTGGACTGCTCAATCTCCGAATCACTCGCTAAATGAATTTACCGGGGCGTAACGATGGTGTGTGGTACGATTCAGACACCTGAGGAAGATGAAGAGGCGTTGTCCGAAATTGAGGCGGAGTTGACTGCCGACCGTTCGGAAGCACTTCGACAGCTTACCCGGCAGGGACTCACCGATTGGCGCAAAGAGAAAGCGCTTGAACAGTTAGAGGAGCACAAGATTATACTCGCAAGTACAACAGAAACGCCGAAAGCTCGGTGAATGAGAGTTTGAGGATCCCGTCGCGTCTCATTCCGTCGTTGGAGCGGCCGTGTCTACTAATTCCTTGGAGTCTAGTAATAGGGTATGAGCGAGTTTCGGTATCAAATCCTCGCTATAGTCGGTGCCGCGATTATGTTTACGTATAGTGCGCTCGGAACGCTCTCCAATGCATCAGCAAAGCCGTATCAGTCAGTGCTACTGCTTGTCGGGCTCGTGGTCGCTGTGGCACTTGCATTCCACTTAGGGACGGTGTGGAAGCGACGGGAGAGTGAGTCACAGTTGCGCTAGAGGGTACGTCCGTAATTGGTTGTATTTTGCCGGGACCCGCTCTGAGTGGTATCTTACGCCGGGCGTCAATGGAGGTTGAGCTGCTGTGTTCGCAATTATTCCGTCTCGGAATTGAGATGTGTGTCTGTGGGGTGTTACTGGTGGGGGCCCGGGTCGTACCCGGCGTTTTGGAGGTGTGTGGGTATTGGATCGATGGTTTCGAGTATGTCGTGGAGATGTTGGTGGCGCGGCCGTCGTCGATGAAGTCGTTAGTATAGGTGTTTTCAGTGGGGATAGGACGGTGATGTCGATCCGAATCCACTCATACTCCCTGAGTATCGATCCCTGCAATGCAGCCGCTAATATTTTGTAATACTTACTCAATTGCGTTGATTTATCAAATTCTCCAAACTAACCCTTTAAAACAAGTGGTTACTCTAATTTTGTAGGTCAATGTTCGTATCGTTCCACACGGCACATGATAACCGTCTCGAAGGGCCAAATTCGAGAACACAGAATCCAAGACAACTAACACTCAGAACCAGGAACGCTGCTCACGCGGGATGGTGGCGACTATGAGTAGCTATTCCGCAGATGACTCAGAGGAGTCGTTCCCGCAATTAAACGAGCGGCAAGAGGTCATCTTCGAATCGACACTCGAAGATTTCAGGCGGTATCTCAAATCAGAAGGGAAGAATCCGCGAAAAGAAATCGGGTACTCTGAACAGTCAATCGGGACACGAGTCTCACGAGTACTGCAAGCTATTGAATGGGTCTGGAGAAACGACAGGATTTCTACAGAGATCTCGCCGGAACAAGCGGACGAAGTAATCGAAGCCCTTGCCACCGACGAGTTCCGACGCCGCGATGGCGATCGATACGCCGAGGGAAGCAAACGAAAAATCTCGAACGCACTGGTCAATTGGTTCCGATTCAATGGATCTGATTGGGAGCCGGATATTACTTTCAACGATGAGCCGGCAAAGAACGCGGCAGACCCGTTCACCAAAGCCGAAGTCAAGTTGCTTTGGGATACGTCACTGACCTACAAGTCGATCCCAATGTATAATAACCTCACTCCCGATGAGCGTGATCGCTGGCGAAGGCATCTCGCTCAGGTAATCGGTAAACCAAAGAGCGAAGTCAAACCGGCGGATTGGGATAAGGTCAACAAAAATTGGAAATACCCATCGCTCATCGCAACTGAAAGGTCTGCAGCATGGCGGCCAGCGCTCATCAATAGGATGAAAGTCGACTGGTACGATGCAGATGGAAAGAAGATTATCATTCCTGCAGAGCACGCTGTCAAAAACGATACAGAGTGGACACAGTATCTTTCGGATCAGGCCGCCCAAGCCCTGGATTCGTGGCTTGAGCAACGGAGCAATAGCAGTAACTACGACGATACCGGTCACATGTGGCTCACAAGGAAGGGTAACCCATACAAATCAAACACACTCAACTATCTCCTCGATAATCTCATCGAGGAAGCCGGAATCAACCACCAAGGTCGAAAGCTCTGCTGGTACTCATTCAGGCACTCCCTTGGCACTTACACGTATGAAGAGAAAACGGACCTCGACATCGTCGCGGAAGTATTACGGCAAAACAGTACGTCCTCAGCATCTCGATACGTCCATCCAACTAAAGAGCTCCAGCGGTCAGCAGCGGACATCCTCTGAGACTCATTTGAAGAAGCGATACGACGAGATGTATGTAGTCGCTACGTTAGCTTCTGCGCTCAACCCATTCGATCTAACGCGTCTTGACGATCTTCTACTGGTACTTGATCGTACTTCATTGTCGTTTCGGCGCTCTTGTGTCTGAGCTGTGCCTGAGTGGCTGCGAGATCTTCCTCGCGGGTCATGTACGTCCCGACGGAGTGACGAATCGTGTACCAACTCATCTGCCGGTGAGTGGTGTCGATGTCAGCGATATCGCAGAGCTGATGCAGCAGGTATCGGAGTGTCTTCGTGGTGTACGGATTCGATTTCCGGGTCAGCCAGATCGAATCCGTGTCGTCGTACTCCGGGTACGTTTCGCGCTCAGCGAGCCAGTTGTCGAGTGCTTCCGCCGTCCGGGACTGGAGGCCGACAACCCAATCGTCTCGGTTTTTAGCGCTCTCCTCTTTCGGGATGCGGAGAACCGCGTTGTCCGTGTCTACCCACCCGACTTTCGATCGTTCCACCTCGACCGGTCGAAGCCCGGCATCGAGGCTCGACCAGACAAGCGATGGGACCTTCCACCCGTTCGCGCGGTCCCAATCAGAGGGGGAAATCTCCGACTTCGGTTTCTCGAACCGCTGAGCAAGGTACTGCTTCCACCTGTCTCGCTCCGCCGGTGTGAGGTTGTTGTAGTTGGGGACAGAGCCGTATTCGAGCGCGGCCTCGCGCACCGCAGATCGCTCCTCGCGGGTGAGGAAGTCCCGAGGGTTCGTACTGGAATCAGCAGCGAACGTGATATCCGGATCCCATTCACTGCGGCCGTGCTCGTGGTGCCGCCATTTGAACAGTCGCTTGACCGCTTTCTGGCAGTTCCGCTTGTTCGTCGCGCCCGTGTCCCCGCGTGCGAGATGCTTCATCCACGCGTCGGCGTGATCGTGCGTGACGTTCACCGTGTACCCGCCCTCTTGGTCCCACACGAACCGATAGAATCGATCCATCCGATACGCACCTGGCTTCACCGTACCCACTGCGTATCCAACTGCCTCGTCTGGTCGCTTTCCGAAGGTGAGGAGCCATTCGAGACACGCCTCACGCTCGGCTCGGTAGTCGAGTAATTGTCGCTGGTTGAGGTACTCTTCCGACGTGTCGGTTACGACGGGGAGCTCGTCGAGTTCGTCCATTAGACTCGCCCCCGTCTTGCGATTCGGACGTATTTGGCTAGTCCTTTGAATCGAGTAGGTGGGACAAAGCGGCTAATCGCAAGACTGCGCCGGGATGACTGAATCCTGATTTCTGACTTGGCCTGAAACATTGGCTATCATTGCTCTATTCACGACTCAAAAAACGCAAGACGGCGGTAGAATTGGGATGCTCGGTCAGGGATTTGAACCCTGGTCCTCGGCTCGAAAGGCCAAGATGATTGGCCGGACTACACCAACCGAGCGTACTTCCGGATTTCGGGTACTCCAATTTAACCCCATCGAAATCTCCACTACCTGTGGTACGGTGACACGGAGTCCCGTCTGGGGGTTCGCACTGCCGGCACTAGCTGGCTACTTCCCCTCGAACTCGGGGTCGCGGTCCTCGGTGAAGGCGGTGAGTCCCTCCATGAGGTCCTCCGTCGCAAAGAGGTGGCCGAAGGCCTGGGACTCGACTTCGAGGCCGGCCTTCTCGTCGACGCGGCCGGCTTGCATCGCGCGCTTGGTGAAGTCCATCGCGATGGGCGGCCCGGCCGCGAGGTCGCTCGCGAGGTCCAGCGCGGTGTCGAACAGCTCCTCGCTGGTGGTGACCTCGTTGACGAAACCGTAGTCGGCCATCTCGGCGGCGTCGTAGCGCTCGGCGGTGAAGATTATCTCCTTGGCGCGGCCCTCGCCGACGATGTTGGCGAGGCGCTGGGTGCCGCCCCAACCGGGAAGCAGACCCAGGTTGTGCTCGGGCTGTCCCAGCTGCGAGCTGTCGGAGGCGACGCGGAGGTCGGCCGCCGTCGCGAGTTCCATCCCGCCGCCGAGCGTGTAGCCGTCGATGCCGGCGACGACGGGCATCGGGCACTCCTCCAGCTTGCCGAAGGTCTCCTGGCCCTTCTTCGAGAGTTCGACGCCGTCGAGCGTCGTCGCGTTCGTGGCCGCGGACTGCACGTCGGCGCCCGCGGAGAACGCGCGGTCGCCGGCGCCCGTGAGCAGGAGCGCTCGGACGTCGTCGTCCTCGCTGAGGCTGTCGATGGCATCGGCGAGTTCGTCCAGCATCTCCGTGCTGACGGTGTTCATCCGGTGGGGCCGGTCGAGTTCGATGTGGCCCACGTCGCCCGCCAGGTGCTCGACGTTGATGGTGTCGTAGCTCACCTCGCTCTCGTCGTCACTGCCGTAGAAGCCGCCCTCGCTCGCCGCGGTCCGGAGCCCGTCGGCGACCTCGTAGCGTTCCTCGTCGGTCTGGTCGTGGACCGTTTCGAGCGTCTCGACGAGCGTGTCGAGGTCGGCCTTGTCGGCCATCTTCGCCGGTCCCTCGGGGAAACCGCCGCCCAGCATCACGGCCTCGTCGATGTCGCGGACCGGGGCCACGTCGTTCTCGACGAGCTTCCCGGTCTCGTTGGCCATCACGGCGAGCAGACGGTGTTTGACCTCCTCGCTGGCCCGGTCACGCGGGATGTCGGCGCCGCCGTCGTCGTAGTCGTAGAAGCCCTCGCCGGTCTTCTTGCCGAGCTTCTCGTCCTCGACTTTGGCCTCCAGTAGCGGGCAGGGGTCGTAGGCCTCGCCCAGCGTCTCGTGCATGTATTCGAGCACGTGCAGCCCCACGTCGTTGCCGACCTGGTCCGAGAGTTCGAGCGCGCCCATGGGGAGTCCCATGTCGAACTTCGTCGTCGAGTCGACCTCGGCGATGGTCGCCACGTCGTCGTGGACCAGCCAGCAGGCCTCGTTCATCAGCGGGACGAGGATACGATTGACGATGAACCCTGGCGAGTCCTTGCGCACGCGGACGGGCGTCTTGCCGAACTCCTCGGCCAGCTGCTCGATGGTGTCGAGCGTCTCGTCGCTGGTGTGGGCGCCGGTGATGACCTCGACGAGCTGCATCCGGACCGGCGGGTTGAAAAAGTGCATGCCGCAGAACTGCTCGGGCCGCTCGGTCACCTCCGAGAGTTCGGTGATAGAGAGACTGGAGGTGTTGGTCGCAAACAGCGTGTCCGCTGGGGCGTGCTGTTCGACGTCCGTGTAGACGTCCTTCTTGATGTCCATCTTCTCGGGCACGGCCTCGATGATGACGTCGGCGTCACCGACGGCCGCCTCGACGTCGACCAGCGCCTCGATGCGGTCCAGCGCGTCGTCGGCCTCGCCCTGTGTGAGCTGGTCTTTCTCGGCGAGCTTGTTCAGGGACCATTCGATGTTGTCGTAGCCGTTCTGGACGAACTCCTCCTTGATGTCGCGCATCCGGACCTCGTAGCCCGCCAGCGCGGCGACTTCGGCGATTCCGTGTCCCATGTTGCCCGCGCCGAGCACCGCGACCGTCTCGATGTCCTCGAAATCCATGACATGTAGCCCCACTGCCGGCCCACGCTTCAACGTTTCTCTCCCCGAACAACCGCCATCGGGTTTATCGCGCCGTTACGGCCGCTAGGGCGCGATAGCGCGCCGACAAGGAGCCTCTTACCGAGCTGTTCGTCTGCCGGGCTGTCGGCCCTGGGGCCGTACCCGGTTCCTAACTAAACACGCAGTCGCCCAACTGGACGTATGGACCGACAGTCCCCACTCGACAGCATGGAGTCGTGGTTCGAACAGATGAGCAAGCAGTTCGAGACCGCCGCCGACCGCTGGGGCACCGGGCTCGAACCGTGGTCACAGGGAATGGACCAGCCCCGCATCGACGTGGCCGAAGACGACGACCAGTACGTCATCGTGGTCGACATGCCCGGCTTCGGCAAGGACGACATCGAGGTGTACGTGACCGACAACACGCTGGCCATCGAGGCCGAACAGCGCGACGAGCTGACGACCGAGGAGGCGACCTACATCCAGCAGGAGCGCACACACCAGTCGCTCTCGCGCCGAATCACCCTCCCGGGCGACGCCGACACGGAAGACATCACCGCGACAATGGACGACGGGGTGTTGCGGATTACGGTCGCCAGAGTCGAACCGCTCGACAGCGGTCACCAGATAGATATCGAGTGACGCCGACCGGCGGGGCGGTCCCGTTGTTTTAAGCCCGTTCGGCGGTGAGTGTACCGCATGAACGGTGGGTGCCATCTCTCGGCCGTTCGAACCGTCAGACAGGGACGCCGACGGACACGTCGCTGTTGTTGAGACACAGCTTTCTCCCCGCGATGGCACAGTTTCGGACCACACCACCGACTCCACGATGCTCGATACACTCCGCGACGACATCCGCACGGCACTGGCCAAGGACCCCGCAGCGACCAGTGCCGCGGCGGTCGTCCTCACTTACCCCGGCCTGCACGCTATCTGGCTGTACCGCCTCGCCCACGCGCTGTGGGCGAGTGACCGCGAGTTCGCCGCCCGACTCGTCTCCCACCTCGGACGCGTTCTCACCGGCGTCGAGATACACCCCGGCGCCGACGTTGGCGAACGGCTGTTCATCGACCACGGCATGGCGACCGTCGTCGGCGAGACGGCCGACATCGGCGACGACGTGTTGCTCTATCACGGGGTGACGCTGGGCGGGAAGTCGATGCAGCGGACCAAGCGCCACCCGACGCTCGAAGACGGCGTCACCATCGGGGCCAACGCCACGCTCATCGGTCCCGTCACCATCGGCGAGAACTCGACCGTCGGCGCGGGTGCCGTCGTCGTCGACGACGTGCCACCGGAGACGACCGTCGTCGGCAACCCGGCCCGTCCGGTCGACGAGTCCGACGCGGAACCGACGGAGGCGCAGTCCCCGGCTGTCACCGACGGCTGCGGCCCGGACGGGTAGCGAACGAGAGAGCAGCAAGTTCTTGGGTCACTGCCCGCTACCCAACAGCGATGACGGATTCGCCACACGACGCGCTCCGCGAGGACCCCGACATCGGGCCGCTGGTGGCGGCCCACGGCGAACTCACGCTCGACCCCGCAGAAGACCTCTTCCAGCGGCTCGTGGTCTCTATCTGCCGACAGCAGGTGTCCATGGCCTCGGCCGCGGCCACCCGCGACCGCCTCTTCGAGGCCGTCGAGGTGACGCCCGCCGGCGTCCGTGCGGCCGACGACCAGCTGCTCCGCGACGCCGGCCTCTCCCGCCAGAAGACCCGCTACGTCAACGCGGTAGCCGAGGCCTTCGAGGACCACGGCTACTCGCTGGACTACTTCGCCGACATGGACGACGACGGCGTTCGCGAGGCGCTGACGGCCATCACCGGCGTCGGCGATTGGACCGCTGACATGCAACTGCTCTTCTCGCTCGGCCGCGAGGACGTGTTCCCCGTCGGTGATCTGGGCGTCCGCAAGGGGTTCGAGACCGTCGTCGGCGGCGGCTACGACCGCTCGGAGATGGTCGAGTACGCACAGCGATGGGCGCCTTACCGCAGCTACGCGACACTGTATCTCTGGCGGGCCGAGGAAGACATCGCCGAGAGCGTCACGGAAGTCCGGGACGACTGAGACAACTCGGGGACCGGCTTCCCGTTACTCTTCGGTGTCTTCCTCTTCCTCAGTCTCGACCTCGTGGTCGGCGTCGGCGCGGTGGTTCACGTCCACCTGGTAGTGTTTGAGGATGTCACGACCGAGCAACACGGGGTAGTCCATGTGCGAGCGGTCCTCGACGCTTGCCGTGACGGTGTGCTGGGTGCCGCCCAGGCCGACCACCAGGTCGACGACCGGCCGGGAGCGCCCGGACTTGAGGCTCCCGGATTTGATCTTGACGATATCGAGAATCGGGCCGGTGCCGATTTCGGCGGCGAGTTCGGCGTCGATGCTGGTCCGCGTCGCGCCGGTGTCGGACTTGGCCAGGACGCTCTTGTTGCCCCGGGTCCCGGAGACGACGACTTCCTCGATGTAGCCGACGACGACGTTCTCGGCGCGCTTGCGCTGTGGTTTCGGCGGCGTCGCGGCCGGTCGGGAGTCGTCGAGTCGGTCGGCCAGCCGGTCGACCTCGCTGTCGGGGACGCTCCCACCGGCCCGTTCGATGGCCCGCTGGGCGATGTAGGGCGCCGGGCTGATGCCGCTGGCCTCGAACAGGCCGCGAAAGCCCGCCGTGGGGTTGACTTCGAGAACGTAGTAGCCGTCGTCGCCCTGAACGATGTCGACGCCGGCGTAATCGAGACCGATGGCCTCGACGGCGTCGAGCGCCATCCGGCGGACCTTGGTCGGGAGGCGGTCGGTCATGTCCTCGACGTCCCCGCCCAGCGCGACGTTGGTCCGCCACTCGCCCTCCGGCGCGTAGCGGTTCATCGCGGCGACGACCCGGTTGCCGACGACGTAGACCCGGAGGTCGTGATGGCGGTTCTCGTCGTGGTCGAGGAACTCCTGTAAGAAGGCGTGGCGGTCACCGACCTGCGCGTTGACCGGGTCGTCCAGTTCGACCATCCACGTCCCGCCGCCGTGAGTGCCGATGGCTGTCTTGTACACCGCGCGCTCGCCGAACTGGCTCCGGGCCTCGTTGAGCCGTTCGTTAGACAGCGCGAGGACCGCGTCGGGGATGGGGACGCCGGCTTCCGCCAGCGCCGCGGCGCTGGCGAACTTGTGCAGCGCGGTCGTGGCCGCCACCGGTTCGTTCAGCATCGGCCCGAGGTTGTGGAGCGTCAGCGCGAGACCGACACCCTCCATGGGGTGTTCGTCGCTGGAGAGGAGCAGCCGGTTCGCGACGACGTCTACCGCCGGCTCCAGTTTCATCCGGCCGTCTCTGGCTGTGACTGTCGTGTTCTCCTCCCGGAGCCACGCTGTGTCGTACCCCATCTCGTCGGCGGCGTTGAGAATGGCCTTCGTCTCCTTGCTGGAGTGGAGGCTGAGAACGCCGACGGTGATATCGCCACTCATTGGCGGCTAGTTCCGACGGTGCCAGCAAAGGTCTGGCGGGTTCGCCGTCCGGGGGTATTTATACACCGTGTCTCGCTTGTACCACCATGGACGAGGCCGAGCCCTTCACCTACGACGGGGGCCGGGTGGACCCGGGAGAGACGCAGAACGTTCGGTACACGGTGAGTGAAACCTACATGGGTGACCCGGTCCGGACGCCCGTGACCATCGTCAACGGGGAGCGGCCGGGGCCGACCGGCTTCCTCTCGGCGGCGGCCCACGGCGACGAGCTGAACGGCATCGAGGTCGTCCGCGAAGTCGCTCACGAGTGGGACCTCGCCGAGCTCGCGGGGACGCTCGTCTGTCTGCCAGTGTTGAACGTGCCGGCCTTTCTGGCACAGGAGCGGTACCTCCCCATCTACGACCGGGACCTCAACCGGTCGTTCCCGGGCGACCCCGACTCGACGAGCGCAAAGCGGATGGCCCACCGCGTCTTCCGGAACTTCATCGCGCCCTGCGATTTCGGGCTGGACTTTCACACCTCGACGCGGGGCCGGACCAACACGCTGCACGTCCGGGGCGACATGGCAGACGAGCCGGTGGCCAGGGTCGCCAAGGCGTTCGCCTCGAACGTCATCATCTCCTCGGAGGGGCCGTCCGGGTCGCTGCGGCGGGAAGCGAGCCGAGCGGGGACGCCGACGATAACCGTCGAGATGGGCGAGGCCCACCGGTTCCAGCGGTCGTTCATCGACAGCGCTCTGGAGAGCGTTCGGTCCGTGCTCGCGGAGTTCAGCATGCTCGAATCCGAAGTGGTACAGTGGCCGGGGTGGCGAACCGTTATCGAGAACAGCGACGAGAAGACGTGGATACGGGCCGACGCCGGGGGGCTGGTCGACATGCACCACGAACGCGGCGGGCTGGTGTACGAAGACGAGATCATCTGCACAATCGCGAATCCCTTCAAGACCGACAGCATCACCGTCAGAGCGCCCTTCACCGGGCTGCTCGTCGGGGTGCTGGAGAACCCCCTCGTCTACCCCGGCAACCCGCTTTGCCACCTGGTCCATCTGGACGAGCGGACCCTCAGGGCGCTCGAACGAAGCCGCGAAGAGCCAGTGTGGAGCGCCCATCCCGAGCAGCCCCGGTCGGGCTGAACGGACGACCGGTTTCGGCGGACATTATTTCCCACTCGACCAGCTGGAACCGGGTGGGGAGCCTGATTCCGGCGAAGGGCACACGCGGTAGTAACTACTATCTGTCCCCGGACTAAGCCACCTGTATGAGTCAGTCTTACAACCGCGGCACCGTCGAGGACTTCGGACGGTGGCGGGAGTTCTCGGCCGGCATGTGGGCCTGGATATTCCACAAGTTCACCGGCTGGGTGCTCGTCGGGTATCTGTTCACCCACATCGCCGTGCTGAGCACGTCGCTGGGTGGTGCCGAGCTGTACACGAGTACGCTGCAAGGCCTCGAAGCACTGCTGGTCGTCCGATTCCTCGAAGTCGGTCTGCTGGCCGTCGCCGTGTTCCACATCCTGAACGGCGTCCGGCTGCTGATGGTCGACCTCGGCGTCGGGCTGGAGGCACAGGATACGAGCTTCTACGCGTCGATGGTGCTGACCGGCGCCATCGTCGTCGCGAGCATTCCGACCTTCCTCGGGGGGCCGCTGGTATAATGGCGGAACACTACTCCTCCTTCGAGCGGGGCGGTCGCCGCTGGCTGCTCCAGCGGCTGACAGCGGTGTTCCTCATCGGCGTGCTGGCGTTCCACTTCCTCCTGTTGCACTTTGCGAACCACGCGGCCGACATCACGTTCGCCGGCACGCAGGCGCGTATGAGTCAGGTCGGCTACTTCGCGACGATGTGGCTGTTCCTCGTCACCGCCACCTTCCACGGCGTCAACGGGGTGTACAACGCGCTCGTCAACCAGGGTATCGAAGGGACACAGAAGAGCGCGGTCAAGTGGGTTCTCGTCGTGGCCGGACTACTGCTGGTCGCACAGGGCACCCGAGTCGCGCTCGCCATGAACGGATTCCTATAATGAGCACACAGATAGAACAACAGGAGACGGAGACCGAAGAACAGGAACAGGAACCGGAAGTCGAGTCGCCGGGCGCCCGGCGACGCGCTCAGAAGCGCGAACGGGAGGCCGAGCGCCAGGCCCAGCGAGAGACCGAGGAGGCGACGCTGGACGACGAGGAGACGGTTCTTCTCAAGGTGTTCCGCTACGACCCCGAGGTCGAGGGGAAGCAGGAGCCGCGCTTCGACGATTTCCGGGTCCCGTACCACAAGGGGATGACCGTCCTCGACGCGCTCATCTACGCCCGGGACAGCTACGACTCCTCGCTGACCTTCCGGCACTCCTGCCGGCAGGCCGTGTGTGGGTCGGACGCGCTCTTCGTCAACGGCAGCCAGATGCTGGGCTGTAAGACCCAGCTCTCGGACCTCGAATCCCCGGTGCGCATCGAACCGCTCCCCCATCAGGAGGTCGTCAAGGACCTCGTCGTGGACATGGAGCACTTCTACGACCAGATGCACGCCGTCGAGCCGTACTTCGACGCCGACGAACTCCCGGAGGACGAACTCGAAGAGCAGCGTCAGTCCCGGGAGAACCGCGAGAAAGTGAAGATGTCCACGCGGTGTATCTGGTGTGGGGCCTGTATGTCCTCCTGTAACATCGCCGCCGGCGACAACGAGTATCTGGGTCCCGCGGCCATCAACAAGGCCTACCGCTTCGCGATGGACGAACGCGAAGGGGCCGACCGAAAGCAAGAGCGCCTGCGTATCATCGAGCAGGAACACGGTGTCTGGCGGTGCCAGACCCAGTTTTCCTGTACCGAGGTGTGCCCGAAGGACATCCCCCTCACCGAGCACATTCAGGAGCTCAAACGCGAAGCGGTCAAGAACAACCTGAAGTTCTGGTGACGGTAGCCCCCGCTTTGGAATCTCTCCACTAGCCACGCGATAACCGGACCGGAGTGGCGGACGGAGAAATCGGGAACTGTCACCGAACGCGGATGGGTCGGGTTTGCCGACGCTGGTACGTTTTCCGTTCGCCGGCTGGGATGCCGTTCGACGAACTCGGAGGGTACGACCGGCAGAGATGTGCTATTTCTACAGAAAGTGCCCGAAGTCGATAGTTCAGGACGGCCGGCTCAGCCCGACCGGAATCCAGTTCGGAGGGGCAAGTGACACTGACGAACTGGTAGTATGAATATTACGGCAGTTCATACGTTAGCCGCCCCTTTCGTCGCATAACTGACTGCTAAATTAAATATCCGGCCGTTAAGATAGCCACCGATGACTGTTAATTACGAGGCCGGTGTCGTCGGATGTGGCGCAAACGCCAACGACCGACACATCCCCGTACTGAAGTCGAACCCACGCGTTTCACTGTCGACAGTCTTCGACCAGCATCGGTCTGTTGCGGAGGACACTGCCAGAGAGCACGGCGTCGAGAACGCATATGACGATTTCGAGTCGGTCCTCGCGTCGGACCCGGACCTGATCACTATCTGTACACCGCCCCCTACCCATTCGGAATACGCCGTGCCGGCGCTCGAAGCCGGCACGAGCGTTCTGTGTGAAAAACCGATGGCAGTCGAGCTGGAAGAGGCAAAGCGAATGGTCTCCACAGCGGAACACTCCGAGGCGGAGTTCGGGATGGTACACAATCTGCTGTACTCACGGTCCGTCCAGAAGGCCGCTCGACTGGTCAACAACGGCGATTTCGGGGACATTCGCTACGTCAAGGGAGTGCAGTTCAGCAGCTCACGTCGTGATTTACCGTCTTGGTATACGGATCTGCCAGGTGGGCTGTTTTTCGACGAGTCACCGCATCATCTCTACCTCGTAGACGCGTTCATCGGGGGTCTCGAACTGGTAAACGCGACTGCCACGGAGAGCGACGGACCCGGCCAGCCGCTGGAGTCGGTGACTGCGACGTTCGAGGGGACCAACGAGCGCCAGGGGCAACTGTCGATAGTGTACGACGCGCCGCTTTCCGAGTGGTTCTTCGTCATCTGTGGCACCGAACGCCTCGCTGTCGTGGATATCTTCCGCGACACCATCGTCCACGTCGGACAGGAAAGCGAACACAGTCCGCGGGAGGTGCTACAGACAGCTCTCTCCGGTATCGCGCAGTTCGGGTACGGCGTGGTGAAGTCCGGAGCGCGCACGCTGCAGGGGGAGGCGTCGTTCGGGCTCGATACCCTGCTCGACCAACACCTGAACGCCATGGAGTCCACGGCGACACCACCGGTCACTCCGGAACAGGGACGTGAGATACTGAGCGGGACGCATGCAGTACTGGGCGAGATTCGAGCCGAGTAGTGCACTCCGGTGTCGCGGTGTTCGAGCCTCGACGGAAGCTATCGTCGCCCCGTTCCGAGTGGGCGACTCCCGACGACGGGGCCGAGTTGGACGGTCGGTGTCCGTCTCCGACGCTACTGTGGAATAGACCAACAGGGAGGCTTAAGTTCGGCTACTCCTAACGCCGACACACGCCAAGAGATATTCTCACAATGTACGAACACGACGTTATCGTGGTCGGTGCGGGTGGCGCCGGCCTCCGAGCGGCTATCGCAGCGGACGAGGAGGGTGCCGACGTGGCCCTCGTGACCAAGCTCCATCCGGTCCGGAGCCACACCGGCGCGGCAGAGGGCGGCATCAACGCTGCCCTCCGGGACGGCGACTCCTGGGACCTGCACGCCTACGACACGATGAAGGGGTCGGACTATCTGGCCGACGCGCCGGCCGTCGACACCTTCGCCCAGATGGCGCCCGAGGAAGTCATCCAGCTCGAACACTGGGGGCTGCCGTTCTCCCGCGAGGAGGACGGCCGCGTCTCCCAGCGCCCCTTCGGCGGGATGTCCTTCCCGCGAACCACCTACGCCGGCGCCGAGACGGGTCACCATCTCCTGCACACGATGTACGAGCAGGCCGTCAAGCGCGGCATCGAGGTGTACGACGAGTGGTACGTCACCAACCTCGCGGTGACCGACCACGACGACCCCGAGGACCGGGAGTGTCACGGCTGTGTCGCCTACGACATCAAGTCCGGCGAGATTCACGGCTTCCGGGCCAACAACGGCGTCGTCCTGGCGACCGGCGGACTGGGGCAGGCCTTCGACCACACCACGAACGCCATCGCCAACACCGGCGACGGCTGTGCGATGGCCTACCGCGCCGGCGCGCCCATGGAGGACATGGAGATGATTCAGTTCCACCCGACGACGCTCCCGTCGACGGGTGTGCTCATCTCCGAGGGCGTCCGCGGCGAGGGCGGCATCCTCTACAACGACGACGAGGAGCGGTTCATGTACGAGCACGGGTACGCCAACAACGCCGGCGAACTCGCCTCCCGTGACGTGGTCTCCCGGGCCGAGCTGACGGAGGTCAACGAGGGGCGCGGTATCGAGGACGAGTACGTCGACCTCGACATGCGCCATCTGGGCGAGGAGCGCATCCTCGACCGGCTGGAGAACATCCTCCACCTCGCGGAGGACTTCGAGGGCGTCGACGGACTCGACGAGCCGATGCCGGTCAAACCCGGCCAGCACTACGCCATGGGCGGCGTCGAGTGCGACGAGAACGGCGAGACCTGCATCAGCGGCCTCTACGCCGCCGGCGAGACGGCGTGTGTCTCGCTCCACGGCGCGAACCGGCTGGGCGGGAACGCGCTGCCCGAACTGCTCGTCTTCGGCGCTCGCGCGGGCTACCACGCCGCCGGCAAGGAGATGAAGACCGCCGAAATCGGCACCGGTCCCTCGGCAAAGAGCGAGGACGGCGCCGTCGAACCGCCGGTCGAACCCGGCGCTATCGACAGTTCGAGCGAGGACGTGGTCGCCGACGGGGCGGCTATCGAGCCGACCGCCGTCATCGAGAACGCCGTCTCGAACGAGCGAGAGCGCATCGAAACGCTGCTCGAAGAGGACGGCATCAACCACGCGGAGGTCCGCGCCGACGTCCAGCGGACGATGACCCAGAACGTCAACGTCTTCCGGGAGGAAGAGGCGGTCAAGAACGCGCTGCGTGACATCCGCGAGGCCCGCAAGGAGTACGAGAACGTGGCGGTGGCCGACCCGTCGCGCACCTACAACACCGACCTCATCCACACCATCGAGACGCGGAACATCCTGGACGTGGCCGAGGCCATCACGCTCGGCGCGCTCGCCCGCGAGGAGTTCCGGGGCGCCCACTGGCGCGCGGAACACCAGGAGCGCAAAGACGACGAGTGGATAAAACACACGATGCTGGCCTGGTCGGACGGCACGCCGGAGCTGTACTACAAGCCGGTCATCCTCGAAGGCGAAGAGGAGACCTACGAGCCCAAAGAGCGGAGCTACTGAACCGCTCTATCGCGGTCGCCCCGACTTACGGCGCACCGACGAGGACGAACAGGCTCTCGCTGTCAGCGTTTCGGATCTGCCGGCGAGCGTCCGGGTCGATTCTGAGCGCGTCGCCGGCCGTCATCGCTATCTCGTCGCCGCCGACCTGCACGGTCGCCTCGCCCTCGACGAGGACGTACACTTCCTCCTGGCTCTTCCCCGCGTGGTCGTGTTCCTTGCCGGTCCAGCCCGGCTCGCACTCGACGATGGTGACGCCCAGTTCTGTACACTCGAGCGGGTCGCGCATGAAATGCATCCCACCGCCCACGGGCGCTACGTCCTCGTAGTTGACTTGCGTGTAGCTCATGGCCGAACGGTTCGTACGCAGCCGGTAAATAAATGTTGCTGAACCTATAGTAGGGGCGCGACGACGACCAGCCGCTCTCCGAACGCGGCCCGGGGCAGTCCATGAGTGGGCAACCCCGTCACATATTTCACAGACCCGTGCTAACGGATACCCGCTCGGAAGGGTGGCTCAGTGGTAGAGCGCTGCCAGCCAAAATGCCAGAAAACGGCCTGGTAGTTTCCCTCGCAGGGCTCCGCGTGGTTCGAATCCCGCCCCTTCCATCGAACGAACGTGAGGAGCCGATGGTACATGCGGGATTCGAGCCCTGGAAGGCGAACGGAGTGAGTCTTGCTCCGGTTCGAATCCCGCCCCTTCCACTCTGTCGCGAACGAAGTGAGCGACCGTCTCTCTGCGCCCGAATCGCGCCCCTCCCGTTCTGTTGACCCCGCTCGACGCGTCGCTGGTGGAACGTGTAAAGTATTGAAAGTGGGGGTGGGGGGTGGGGGGTAGTGGCACCAGAACGGTGCCATGTCGGATAGATGGTGGTCTTAATTTAAAAAGTTTTTGCTCCAATTATCGTTTCTGAGTCTGCGGTTGTCGGCGTGGCGGTCCACGATGGACACCTCACGTCCGGTCGCGCTCGATAGAACTGCGTGGGACCGGATTCGAACCGCCTGAACGTCGCTCGCTACGCTCGCTCGTTCCGTGCTTCGAATCCGCTCCGTTCGATGTACAGAGCGCTCACGTCCGTTCGCGCTCAGTAGAAATGCGTGGGACCGGATTCGAACCGGAGCAAGACAGTCGACCTCGCTCCCGAGGCGCTCCTCCCGTCGCGCCTCGTACCGCTCGGCCGCTGCGACTTGCTTGGTTCGAATCCGCTGGACGAGTTTGCCACTCGCGGAGTAGCTCGTGGCAAAAATGCGTGGGACCGGATTCGAACCGGCGGACCCCTACGGGACAGCGCCCTCAACGCTGCGCCGTTGGCCTGGCTTGGCTACCCACGCTCACTGCGTCTTGCTGCAATAAATCGTATCCCGCGGTCGGATAAAAGGGCTTTCGTTTGCGCCGCGCCGCGAGAGGGACTGGCATCCCACCGAATCGGACGTTTCAAATATGACGAAACCGCTACCGGGGGCATGGCCAAATACTCGACCGGCAGCGGGGGCGACAGCGCCGGCGGGAGCTGCGAGCTCTGCGGTGCCGACGGTGGCGACACACAGACCGCCAGCGTCGCGGGCGCGACTCTCGAACTCTGTAGTGACTGTGTACAGACACACGGGGAGAACAGTCAGGCGACGAGTTCCGACGCTCCTGACGAGCAAGAACGAAAGCGGCGCGCGGCACAGAACACGGCGAAGATACAGGACTCGCAGTCGACCGACACCTCCCACTGGGAGGAGGGCGCCGACTACGACGGGGACCAGCTCCCCTATCTGGTCAGCGACTACGGCACGCGCGTCACGGAGGCCCGACAGGACCGCGGGCTCCAGACGGGCGAGCTGGCCGACGAACTGGAGCTCCCCGAAGACGACGTGCTGGCCGTAGAGCAGGGCCGGGCGACACAGGCGAACGTCAAGGGCTCGACCATCGCCGCCATCGAGGCGTTTCTCGATATCGAACTCGCGGACACGAGCTGAAGGTCCCGTCCCGACCACGCAGACGGCGTTCACTCGCGAGCGGAGCGTGCCGACGATTCCGGCGAGTCGCTGAAAGCGACCGTCGTGGGGCGTTGCCGTTGTTTGTCTTCCGGAGCGTCCACGCCGCTTGCCCTTCCCTCGGCGAAGCGCATTTGCAGACCGCCCCCTTACAGCCGTCCGTGAGCCACGACGCAGTCGTCTACGACCTCGACGGAACGCTGGTGGAACTCGACGTCGACTGGGGGACGGTCACCAGTGCCGTCGCGGAGGCCCTCCGAGAGCGCGGCGTCGACACCGGGACCGGCGGGCTGTGGGGCATGCTGCAGCGCTCCGACGAGACCGGGCACCGCGATATCGTCGAGGCGACCATCACGGAGTACGAGCGCTCGGGCGCCCACAGCTCGCGGCGGCTCACGCTCGCCGACGGGCTCCCACACGATATCCCCGTGGGCGTCTGCTCGCTGAACGCGGAAGCGGCCTGTCGGCTGGCCCTCGAGGTCCACGAGATAGAGAGCGCGGTCCACGCTGTCGTCGGTCGCGATACGGTCGGGTCGGCAAAGCCGGACCCCGAAGGGCTGTTGTCGGTCGTCGACGACCTCGACGCCGAGCCGGACTCGACGGTCTTCGTCGGTGACTCAGAGCGGGACGCTGAGACGGCGCGGCGGGCCGGAACCGACTTCGCGTGGGCGAGCGAGTTCGATCAGCGCCGGTACCGGGCGTAGAGGTAGACGGCGGTGGCGGTCAGAATCCAGACCACCGCCCCGACGCGGACGGCGAACATCGCGCGCTCAGTCCACGTCGGGAGCGTCGTCCAGATGGAGGCTGCGGCCACGATAGGCGACCCCGCGAGGATAGTCGTGACGAAGGTGACCTGCATCACCCAGCCGAAGTCCACGCCGTCGGGGTCGGTCTTCTCGACTGCTGGCACGGGTGTGGGTTCCAAGCGGTGTGGCAAGGCGATTGCGGTTCCGGGCGTTATTTGACGGCCCGTGGTCAATCGAGCGCTATGACTGCCGACGAAGAGCGGCCGGAGATACCGGTCGTCTGTACGGCGTGTGAGACGCGAACGCAGGTCCCGTTCGACGACGTGGAAGCCGCCGTCTCCCGACACAACGAACAGCTACACGACGGGGAAGCGGTCGCCGAGGTAGACCCCGACGTGCTGGACGCGCTGACGGACCGCATCGGCCAAGACATGGGGCTGTTCGACGGCGACCCGAACACGTAATACGCCGGGGCGCCCGGCCACGGACATGACCACCGTCCGGGACCTGCAGGCGATGGCAGGTGACGAACAGATCACGATGCTGACGGCCTACGACGCGGTGACGGCGGCGCTCGTCGAACAGGCGGGGGTGGACGTCGTACTCGTCGGTGACAGCATGGGCAACGCCGTGCTGGGCCACGATGACACGCTTCCCGTGACCCTCGACGAGATGGCCGCCCGGGTCGGCGCGGTGGCTCGGGGTACCGACGACGCCCTCGTCGTCGCCGACATGCCGTTTCTCTCGGTCGGCGCCGACGAGGCCGAGAGCGTCCGTAACTGCGGTCGGATGCTCAAAGAGGAGGGAGCCAACGCCGTCAAGCTGGAGTCCGGACCCCACACCGTCGACCTGACCGAACGGCTGGCCGACCTCGGGATTCCCGTGATGGCCCACCTCGGGCTCACGCCCCAGAGCGTCAACCAGACCGGCTACGCACAACAGGCGACCGACCGCGAGGACGCCGAAGCCTTGCTCGACCTCGCGCGGGCCCACGAGGACGCCGGCGCGTTCGCGCTCGTGCTCGAACACGTCCCCGCGAACCTGGCCGCGCAGGTGACCGAGGCGCTCGACATCCCGACCATCGGCATCGGTGCCGGCGGCGACTGTGACGGCCAGGTACTCGTCTTTACCGACGTGGTCGGGCTGGCCGAATCGTCGCCGCCCTTCGCCGAACAGTTCGGGGACGTCCGCGGGGAAATCCGGGCGGCCGTCGACGGCTACGTCGAGGCCGTGGAGTCAGGCGAGTTCCCGAGTCGGGAACACGCCGAGTCGGCCGAGGACATAGACGACCTCTACTGAAGCGGGTCGTGACGGTGGGTAACCACGGGTTATCGGGGGTAAGAGGCCAACACTGAAACGACGAGCGGCGCAAGCCGGGCTGGTGGCTGAATCTTCGGAGTCGGCACAGGCCGAGGGCGAGGACATCCTCGACATCGAGATACGGCGAGGGCTGAGCGAACTACAGCGACCGACGACGGGGCTCTCGCTGTCCGGGCTCTCCGCGGGGCTGGATATCGGCTTCGGCCCGCTGTTGATGGGGGTGCTCCTGACCACAGCCGGCGTTGCTGGCACCGGTGAACTGACGAAGGAGCTGCTGCTCGCTTTCGCCTACGGGGTCGGATTCATCCTCGTCGTGCTGGGCCGCTCGGAACTGTTCACCGAGCACACGGCGCTCGCGGTGTTGCCGGTGCTCGACCGTCAGGCGACCGTGCGCCGACTGACACGGCTCTGGATAATCGTCTACGTGAGCAACCTCGTCGGCGCGGTCCTCTTCGGTGGGCTCATCGTCGCGGTCGGGCCGACCATCGGCATCGTCGAACCGTCGGTGCTCGTCGAACTGGCGCGGGTGTACACGGACCAGCCGGCAGTCGGCCTGCTCGGCGGCGGCGTGCTGGCGGGCTGGTTGATGGGGCTGCTCTCCTGGCTCGTCGCGGGCGCGGACAGCACCACTGCGCGGTTACTCGTCGTCTGGCTCATCGCGGCCGCTATCGGCATCGCGCATCTCCCGCACTGCATCGCCGGCTCGGTCGAGGTGACCTCCGGGGTGCTCGTCAGTCCGGAACTGGGTCCGATGGCGTTCGGCCGCTTCCTCGGGCTCTCGACCGTGGGCAACGCCGTCGGCGGCACGGTGTTCGTGTCGCTGCTGAAGTACGGGCACGTCGTCCGGAGCGGGCCGACGGCTCGGGATTTCCGGGAGGAGTGAGTCCCGGCACCCGAATCTTTATCGGGCCGTCAACAGACAGTGGGAACGTGGTTTACGAGACGGGCAACCGAACGGTAGACGACGCGGTCACACGCGTACTGGATGGCGAACGACTCGGCCGCCGGGAGGGGCTGGCGCTCATCGCCCAGCCCGTCGACGCCCTGGCCGCGGGCGCGGACTACGTCCGCTCGCAGCTGGGCGACGGCACCGTCGACGCCTGTTCCATCGTGAACGCCAAGGCCGGCAACTGCGCGGAGGACTGTGGGTTCTGTGCCCAGTCGGTCCACTTCGACACCGGCATCGACAACTACGGCTTCCTCGGTCCGGAGAAGATTCTGGAGGCCGCAAAGCGGGCCGAGCGCGACGGGTCACAGCGCTTCGGTATCGTCCTCGCCGAGAAGGGCGTCTCGAAGGAGCAACGCCCCGAGGAGTGGGAGGAGGTACTCGAAGCCATCCGGCTGGTCCGGGACGAGACTGATGTAGAGGTCGACGCCTCGCTGGGCATCCTCACGGAGGAGGAGGCCGCGATTCTGGCCGACGAGGGGTTGAACCACTACAACCACAACATCGAGACCTCCCCGCGGTACTTCCCGGAAATCGTCCAGAGCCACAGCTTCGAGGACCGCGTGGCGACGCTGGAAGTCGCGAAAGACGCGGGCATGGACCTCTGTGCCGGCGTCATCCTCGGGATGGGCGAGTCACCGACCGACCGCGTCGACGCGGCGATGGCGCTACAGGACATCGGCGTCTCCTCGCTTCCGGTGAACATCCTCAACCCCGTCGAGGGGACGCCCCTGGCCGAGCGGGGCCTCCCCGACATCACGACCGAGGAGGTGGTAAAGACCATCGCGGTCTACCGGCTCCTCCACCCGGAGGCCCGCGTGCGCCTCACCGGCGGCCGCGAGGTCAACCTCGACACGGACGGACAGGTCGCCGCCCTGGAGGCGGGCGCCGACGGTATCCTCACTGGCGACTATCTGACGACGGAGGGCCAGTCGCCCGCCGACGACATCGAAATCGTCGAGGAAGCCGGGCTGGAGCCAAACACCGACACCAACGAGTTCGACCCCGAGCGGGTCAAAGAGCGGGGCGAGGAGGCAGCGGCGCCGGAGACCGCGGCCGGTAGCGCCCAGAGCAAGTCCGAGCTCCAGTCCGACGACTGAGACGAACTGTCGTCAGCCGCTGTCGAACCCACGACAGCGTTAAGACCGTGATACCGGACCATCGACTATGGCAGTCGATGTCGAGGAACTCCGGTCGTTCTGTTCGTTCGGCCCCGACCGCGTCTACCTCCTGGTAGCTATCGCGCGGCGCAAAGAGAACCCGGAGACGAGCCACAGGGACCCGCCGACGATACGTGAGATCGTGGAGGGGCCGGCGGACCTCCGGCGGAAAGTCGATCAACTGGACCACGCGGTCAGCCGGTTCAAAGAGCGGTACCGGCTCTATCTCTCGGTGAACGCGAGGGACACGCTGGGCGCCACCTTCGAGCTTCGCCGGCGGATGGACGATTGGCTGGAGATGCGGCTCCACGGTAACGATGAGGTGGCCGCGAAGTTCCGGCGGGTCGACAGCGAGTTCAAATCGGTGCTCCAGTCCGACCGCTGTAGCGATGAGAGCTATTTCATCTTCGACCTCGACGACGCGTCGGCGGCCGACGCCGACCGATTGCGGGAGCGGCTAGCGGCCGAGACAACCGTGGAACTCGTCCGTGAGACGCCAAACGGCTACCACCTCGTCACGGCGCCGTTCGACTACACCGACCTGACGACGACCGTCGAGTACGAACTGAAGACGGACGGGCTGCTCTTCTGTTCGTACATCGGCGAAGCGTAACGAACGCGTACAAAGGGTCGGTCGGGGAAAGGGAGTCCCCGAACGTGTGACACTACGGAGCCGGATAGGCTCCGTGTAGAGAAACTGCGTCAGACACTAAAAAGATGGAGGTGCGTTTCGTCTGGAGATAACTAGATGTGAGGGCGCTGTGACTGGTTTTCCCAGCTTGGAACCGCAGCGGAAACCGTGGCTACTCGGAGAGCCCGAGCAGCGAATCCACGTCGACGCCGTCGGCGAGCAACCCCTGCATCCGGGTGACGGTGTCCGGGTCGCGGGTCCGGCCGGAGTGGAGCACGTCCTCGACGCGGTCGATGGTGGTCCGGGTGTCCGACTGGACGAGCAGGATGGGGACGTTCTCCTCCTCGGCGCGGCCCAGCACGGCGCTGGCCGGGCGGAACCCACCGGTGAGCAGGAGCGCCTTGATACCCGACGCCTCCAGCGCGGCGGTCTGGACCTCCGAGCGGTCGCCGCCGCTGACCATCACGGCGTCCCGGGTCCGGCGGAACTGGTCCAGCGCCTTGTTGCCGCCCATCGCGCCGACGGTGAACCGCTCGATGTGGGTGTCCGTCGACGCCTCGTTCGTGAGCACGTCCGCACCGAGGCTCCGGGCGAGCTCCCCGATGGTGATACCGGCGAGGTCCTGAACCCGCGGCAGCGCGCCGTAGACGGGAACGTCGTGGCTCTCCAGGAACGGCATGACGTCGTCGACGAGTTCGTCCATCGCCGAGTCGGTGACGCCGTTGAACAGCACGCCGTCGAGGCGGTCGCCGAGCTGGTCGGCCGCGGCCAGCACCTTGTCCGCGTCGCCGGTCGTCCCGTAGCCACAGACGAGCATCACGCGGGCGTCGAGCGCCTCGGCGATGTCGGCGTCCGTGAGGTCGACGATACCGCCGGTGTCGAGCCGGTCGCTGCCCTCGACCATCATGAGGTCGGTGTCGGCCGACAGCGCCTCGAAGTTCTCGACGACCCGCTCGCGAAGCTCGGCCGGGTTCTCGCGGCCCCGGACGGCCTCGCTGATGAACGTCGGCGAGTAGACGATGGGCTCCATCTCGTGCATCTCGGCGTCGAGGTCGAGTAGCTCGCGGGCGAGCATCGGGTCCTCGTCGCGCGTCTTCCCGACCGCGCTCTGGAGCCGGGTCCCCTTCGGTTTCATGTAGCCGACCGTCTTGCCGGCCTCCTTCGCTGCTTTACCCAGAGCGAGGGTGATAGCTGTCTTGCCGATTCCTTCTTCGATTGATGTGACGAGTAGCGTGTCGGTCATAGTTCCTCCTGGTCGAGCGTGAGCCGCAGGTCGACCGCCTGCACGCCGTCTGGCGTCGCGACGAGCGGGTTGATGTCCAGTTCGACGATAGCCGGGAAGTCCGTGACGAGCTGTGAGAGCCGCTGGACCGTCTCGACGAGGGCCGTCTCGTCGACCGGGTCACGGCCGCGAGCTCCCTGCAGCAGCGGCGCGGATTCGATATCGTCGAGCATCTCTCTGGCTTCGGGTTCGCTGACTGGTGCGACCCTGACGGTCGTGTCTTCGAGCACCTCCACGAAAATACCACCGAGGCCAAAGAGCAGTAGCGGGCCGAACTGCGGGTCCCGGTTCATGCCGAGGATGGTCTCGGTCCCCGAGTCGAGGTCGACCATCTCCTGGACCTGCACGCCCAGGATAGTGGCGTCAGACTGGTAGTTCCGCGCGCGGACGACGAGGTCCTCGTAGGTGTCCCGGACCTCCTCGGGCGGGACGCCGACCTCCACGCCGCCGATGTCGGACTTGTGGAGGATATCCGGGCTGACGATTTTCATCACGACTTCCTCGCCGATCTCCTCGGCGACGGCCGCCGCTTCGCCCGGGGAGTCCACGACGGCCCCCTGCGGGGTCGGGATGCCGTAGGCGTCGAGCAGGTCCATCGCCTCGACGCCCAGACGGTTCGTCTCTCGACGGCTCGCTGACTGGAGTATCTCCCGGGCGCGGTCGCGGTCCACGTCGAAGCGCTCGGGCGCCTCGAACTCGCGTTCCGAGATGTTCCGATACTCGGTCAGGGCGTCTAGGCTCCCGACGGCGCGGGCGGGGTCGAAGTACTGCGGGATACCGGCCTCGGTGAGTATCTCCTGGCCGGCGCCGACGGACTTCCCGCCCATCAGCGTCGTCGCGACCGGCAGACCGCTTTCCTGTTGCTGCTCGACGACGACCTCCGCGAGCTTCTCGAAGGAGAGCACGGCGGTCGGGCAGGCGACGACGACGGCCATCGAGACGTTCTCGTCGGAAAGCACCGTCTCCAGTGCCTGCTCGAAGCGCTCGGCCGGCGCGTCGCCGATGATGTCGACCGGGTTGTAGATGTTCGCCGCTTCGGGCATCGTCTCGCGGAGCTCCTCGAAGGTCTCGTCGGTGAACTCCGCGAGCGACAGGTCGGAGTCGCCGACGGCGTCGGTCGTCATCACGCCCGGGCCGCCGGCGTTCGTGACGATGGCGATCTCCTCGCCGTCGGGCAGGGGCTGGCCCGACAGTATCTGGGCGTAGTCGAACAGCTCCTGGACCGATTCGACGCGGAGGGTGCCGGCCTGTTCGAGCCCGGCCTCGTAGGCGCGTTCGGAGCCGGCCATCGCGCCCGTGTGGGAAGCGGCGGCGGAGGCACCCGCGTCGGTCCGGCCGGACTTGACGAGGACGATGGGCGTGTCCTGTGTCACCTCGCGCGCGGTGCGGATGAACTCCTCGCCGTCGTCGATATCTTCCAGATAGCCCAGAATCACGTCGGTGTCCGGGTCGTCCCCCCACTCGGCGACGAAGTCGCCCTCGTCGAGAATGGCCTTGTTGCCGAGCGAGACGATATCCTTGAATCCCACGTCGCGTTCGGCGGCCCAGTCCAGCACGGCCGTCACGAAGGCCCCGGACTGGCTCATGAAGGAGACGTCCCCCTCGGTGGCCATCTCGTTGCCGAAGGTAGCGTTGAGTCCTTTCGGCGTCGACATGACGCCGAGGCTGTTGGGACCGACGAGGTTGAGGTCGTACTCCTCTGCCACCTCGCGGAGTTCCCGCTCGCGGGCGGCCCCGTCGCTACCGGTCTCGCCGAACCCGGCGGTGATGACGACGACGTTCCCGATGCCGACCTCGCCCGACTGGCGGATGGCATCGACGGCGATGTGTGGCGGCACGACGACGACGGCCACGTCGATGCTCCCGGGGGAGTCGACGTCTCCGATATCGTCGTGACACGGGAGTCCGAGGACCTCGTCGGCGTTCGGATTGACCGCGAGAACCTCGCCGTCGTACGATGCAAGCAGGTTTTCCGTGATGGCGCGACCGACAGAACCCTCGGATTCTGACGCGCCGATCACGGCGACCCGTTCCGGCCCAAACAGCGTCGATAATCGTCCCATTCCTCTCGCTTGAAATTGCGATTCCGCGTGGAAATAGCTGCCGAAGCACGGGGATTGACAGGCTTAATCCCGCATAATAACTATCGTTCGTGATAGAACGGGGCACTGCAGAGAGCGGGTGTTTTGGGGGTGGCCGTCGAAGGCGGCCCCATGACAGACGACACGCTGCTCGCTCCCTTCGACGACGACGTCTTCAGGCAGGTCGCCGCGGCCAACGATATCGACTTCGAAGCCCTCCAGAACGCCGTGGCCGACCACCAGCGGACGATGCGGGAGAATCCGGGCGTCGAGGACCTCGTCTACGAGTGGCGCAAGCAGTACGACGACCCCGTTCTGGTCCGCACTCCGGACCTGTTCGTCGTCGCAGTGACACCGACCGTCTGGGAGGAGTACGGCGAGTACCTCGATTTCGAGCCGGACCGTCTGGCCGCCGTCTCCGCCGTCCATCAGGAACAGACTATCAGGACCGATGCCGTCGACGTCTCGGCGATACCCGAGGGCCACACCGCCCTCGTCGCCGGCCGTCACTGACCCCGACAGTTTTGCAGTGGCGACCAGATGCATGGCCATATCGGAAACTTGGTTTTTTCTTTCGTAAAATAGTTTTTCAGCAAGCGAAGTTTTAAGTGGGTTCCGCGAGTACGATAGAACGACAATGGCTACGCAAGAACACGTCAGTCGCGAGTTCGGAACCGTCGAAGAGAACGACCTCCGGCTCGACGTAGAGAAGGCAGAGCAGGTTATCGACGCCCTGAACCAGGACCTGGCGGACACCTACGTCCTCTACCATCAGGTGAAAAAGCACCACTGGAACGTCGAGGGCGCGGAGTTCCGCGACCTCCACCTGTTCCTCGGTGAGGCGGCCGAACACCTCGAAGAAGGTGCCGACGAACTCGCGGAACGCGCACAGGCGCTCGGCGGAACGCCCATCTCCGGCCCGGCCGCACAGGAAGAACACGCCTCGGTCGAGTACGAGGGCCAGGACATCTACGACATCCGCACGTCGCTCGAACACGACCTCGGAGTGTACGGCGACATCATCGAATCGACGCGCGACCACATCGAACTCGCCGAGAACCTCGGGGACCACGCGACGGCCCAGATACTCCGGGAGATTCTGGTTCAGGTCGAAGAGGACGCCCACCACATCGAGCACTACCTCGCGGGCGACACGCTCGTGATGGACTAGAGAAGAGAAAAGCAGCGGCGTCGGTCAGCGCCAGCGCTCGATAGTGAGGTCGGTCGCAATCCACCCTTCTTTGTTGCCGGACTCGGTGAACACCGTCCGGTCTGTGCGGCTCTCGTGTGCCGTCACGGTCGGTCGCTCCTCCGATTCCTCGTCAGGGACCGAAACTCTCTCGCCCTGTGTTGCCATTACTGTCGATTAGGTCTGCCTAAAGCAAAAAGGGTTTTGGTCTACCTAATTCCCGCGGCGGGCTTTTGTGTCCGACCGCGCAAGGGGGAGTATGAGCGACGCAGAGGACGACGTCACTGCCCTGCTGGGGGAACTCGTCAGGACGCTACAGGACCTGCAGACGGAGGTCGAGCCACGGACCGACAGCGGCCGCCCGCGGCCGCCGACACCCGGGGAGTTGCTCCGCTTTACCAGCGACGTGACGATTCCGGCCGCCATTCTCGTGTTGAAGACCAACATCGAGGCGCTGAAGCTGCTCCGCCGGGCGCTCAGGCTCGCCGAGGGGCGGCCGGCGACGGCGTCGACCCCGAAGGGAGTACAGGAGCGCGCGTCGGACCTGAGCCGGGCGACACTCGCTCGGCTGGACGACGCGCTCACCGACATTCAGGGGGCCGTCGAGGGCCGACCGGACGACGAGGAGGCCCGCGAGCTCCTATCGGAAGCGCGCCAGCTCCGGGCGGACCTCGCCGAGCAACTGTCCAGCGACGGGGATAATTCAGTCCCAACGGAGGGGACGGAGGTTCCGGTGGACGTCGACGCGGAGCTCCAGTCGATAAAGGACGACATCGACGACGTGAGTGACGGACCCGACGACACCGGCGACTGAGCCGCGGTCGGACGGCTCGGGCGAGGAATATAATCTAATAAACATAATGTTTTATTATGTCCGAGGTACTTCACTCGGTACAGATGCCCACCACAGAGTGTCCACAGACGCGCCGAGCGGAACTGTTCGTCAGGTCGGACCTGCCGACACCGTCGGAGCAACGCCGAGCAGCCATCGAGAACCGACTGTCCCAGCTCCGGGACGTGAGTGCCATCGACGAGTTCGGGACGACCGTCTGGGCAAAGCGCGTCCCGGTCGGGGACGAGGACTGCCCGGAGCGGGGCCGCTACGACGAGTTCGTCGACTGGGCCACCGACGCCGGGGCCTCGCTGGCGCCCTTCTTCGACACCCGCCTCTGTTACAGCTGGGAGACCGGCCGGAAGCGCACCGAACTCGTCATGCCGGCGCTGTGTCTGGCCATCTACGAGGACGACGAACTAGTTCAGGTCGCCCCCTTCGCCCGCGGCGGCACGCCACACTCCATCGAGGACTGTCTCGACGACCTCGATGCGAGCGGGGCACCGATGCCGGCCGGCGGAATGACCTTTTCGACCGCGGACTGAGGATATCTGTCATGTACACCGATACGGCTATCTCCGGGACCGTCGTAGGACACTCATCAGGTGTACAGTATCATGAGTCACAACACGAAGTTGTCGGTGTATCTCCGCTCGCCGGTCCCTGAAGGGACCGAACAGCGTCAAAACAGCGTTCTCGGGCGGGTCGATTCGCTCCGCCGGCAGGCGTTCGTCGACGAGGTCGCGGTCACGTACTGGCAGCGCCTGTCGACGGGGGTCGACCCGAAGGAGAGCTCGGACATCGAAGCGCTGGAACGGTGGGCCGCCGACAACGGCTGTACGCTCGCGCCGACGCTCGACCGTCACGACCGACACAGCGTGTTCCTCGGGAGCGACTCCGTCGTGACGCTTCCGGTCGTCTGTGTGGCCTACTGGGAGGACGACGAACTCCGCGGGGTCTTCCCGCACGTCGGCCCGTGTGGCCACTGTACCGTCGCCGACGGGCTCGACAGAGTCGAATCGGCGCTACGCAGCGGCGAACCGCTGGCGCACACGGGGGCCTAGCGGTAGTCGTCCAACCGCTGGCTCACACGGGGGCCTAGCGGTAGTCGTCCGACCGCTGGCTCAGACGGGGTCCCAGCGGTAGCCGCCCCACTCCTGACTCTCCGGGTTCCCGCTCTTGAGCCCTACGTCGGGGTCACGGAGCTCCTCGACGTACACCGGCTCGACGACGTCGCCGGTCTCCACGTCGTCGCTCGTCACCTGGCCCAGCGCTCGGACGAACGTGTCTTCGAGGTCCAGGTGCGAGATGTCGAACTCGACGATGGCCATGGTGTTTGGCTCGCGAACGCCGGGCGGCGTCGCCGTCGAGGTGGTCCAGGTGACGACCTCCGCCCGCTCGTCGGAGAGGTCCATCGTCTCCTCCTGCGGTTCGCCACACTCCGGACAGCGCGGATGCGTGGGGTACGACACGTGCCCGTTCGGACAGATACCGGCCTCGAGGGTCATTCTGCTGCCTCCATGATGGTGGTGATGACACAGTTGCCAAAGCCGCCGACGTTACACGCGAGCGCGGTGTCGGCCTCGACCTGCCGCGGCCCGGCCTCGCCGACGAGCTGTTCGTAAATCTCGACGCCCTGTGCGACGCCGCTGGCACCCAGCGGGTGGCCCTTGGACTTGAGCCCGCCCGAGGTGTTGATGGGCAGGTCGCCGTCCTTCGCCGTGGTACCGTCCACCGCCAGCTCCCAGGCGGTCCCCTGGTCGGCGACGCCGATACCCTCCAGCTGGAGGAACTCCAGAATGGTGAACATGTCGTGGAGCTCGGCCACGTCCAGGTCGTCGGGACCGAGGCCGGCCATCCCGTAAGCCTCCTTGCTGGACTCGACGACGCCGCCCATGACGGTCGGGTCGTCGCGCTCGTGGACGACGTGGGTGTCCGTCGCCCCGCCGATGCCGGAGACGACGGCGTACTCGTCCGTCATCTCCGCTGCGCGCTCCTCGGTCGTGAACAGCATGGCGGCGCTGCCGTCCGTGATTGGACAGAAGTCATAGAGGCGCAGCGGGTCCGCGATGATGGGCGACTCCAGTGCCTCCTCCATCGTTATCTCCTTCTGGAACTGCGCGTGGGGATTGTCCACGCCGTTCCTGTGGTTCTTCACGGCCACGCGGGCCAGCGACTCCCGGGGGGCGTCGAACCGCTCCAGATAGTGCCGGGCGGTCATGCCGGCAAAGGAGGGGAGGGTGATACCGTGCTTGTACTCGGCCGGGTGGGTGATGGAGGCGATGATGTCCGTCGCCTGTCCGGTGGTCTTGTGGGTCATCTTCTCCCCGCCGACGAGCAGCGTCATTTCGCTGGCGCCGGAGGCGACCGACTGCCAGGCCTCGTAGATGCCCGCCCCGCCGGAGGAGGAGGTCTGGTCGACCCGCTCGCTGTACGCGGGCAACACGCCCAGGTCGTGGGCCAGCATGTTCATCACGCCCGTCTGGCCCTCGAACTCGCCGCTGGCCATGTTCGAGACGTACAGGTGCTCTACATCCGTCGGTGTCACGCCGGCGTCGTCGAGACACTCCTCGCCCGCCTGTGAGAGGAGCTCCCGGAGCCAGGCGTCGCGCTGGCCGAACTTCGTCATCGACGCGCCGATTACTGCGACTCCCATAACTCGGTGCTCTCGTGGCTGTCGTGTATTCGTTACGGTCGGGCGGCTCTCACCGGCGTAATATCAACCGCTCGACCGGGCGACAGAAATCCGACAGTCCGGCCGACGCGACCTGTCACAGCGAGCGCTCGGGCGTTATCTCCGGTTCGGGCGTGTAGCGCACGGCCGCCTCCACGTCGAAGACGTCCCTGAGCAGTTCCTCGGTGACCACGTCCGTCGGCGGCCCCCAGTCGTACAGTTCGCCGCCGTCCAGCGCGACGATGTAGTCGGCAAAGCGGGCCGCCTGCGCGATGTCGTGGAGCACGACGGCGACCGTGACATCGCGCTCGTCGTTGAGTCGTTCGACGGTCTCCATCACGCGGAGCTGGTGGTGGAGGTCCAGATAGGTCGTCGGCTCGTCGAGCAAGAGCACGTCAGTCTCCTGTGCCAGGACCATCGCGATGAAGGCGAGCTGTTTCTGGCCGCCCGAGAGATTGCCGACGTTCTCCTCGCGGAGATGGTCGACGCCGGCGAGGTCGATGGCCCGCTCCACTGCCCGACGGTCGTCGTCACCGACGGCGCCGAAGAAGCTCCGGTACGGGTAGCGACCGTGGTAGACGAGGTCCTCGACGCTGACCGACCCCGGGGCGTCGTTCTCCTGTGAGAGATGGCCCAGCTCCCGGGCCAGCTCCTTTCCGCCGTAGCTCGCGATGTCCTCGCCGTCCAGCAGTATCTCGCCGCTGTCGGGACCCAGCTGGTCTGCGAGCGCCTTGATGACGGTGCTCTTCCCGCTGCCGTTTGGCCCGACGAGTGCCGTTATCTCGCCCTCGGGGATGTCGAGGCGGTCGACACTGACCACCGGACCGTCGCTGCTCGGGTAGCTGAGCTCGATATCGGTCGCCAAGAGAGCGCTGTCCGACGCGGACACGCCCGACACCGCCTCAGCAGTGCTGTCCTCCGTTCCGTCTGTTTGCTGTGTTGCCATCAGATATCACCCAGTTTCTGCCGTCGTCGCATCAGGTAGAGGAAGTAGGGTCCACCGACGAGCCCCGTCACCACGCCGACCGGGAGCTGTGTGTCTGTGACCGTCGGCCCGCCAGTGGCGAGCGTTACCGCGAGGGCGACGGCTCCGATACCGACGCTGAGAGCCGTGAACCGCGTGTAGCCCTCACCCAGCGTGACCCGGATACGGCGCCGGCCCGCCCTGCCGCCGACGAAGGTCGCGACACCGACGAGAACGGCGCCGACCCCGACACCGAAGCCCAGAATCGCGGGACCCAGTCGCGCTCCCACGTCGGCGACCGTCATCAGCGCGGGGCCGACGAACACCGACCCTAACAGGACCCGCCGGTAGTCGCTCCCGACGATAGTCCGGACCAGATGCGGGACGATGAGGCCGACGAACCCGACGACGCCGGCGACGGCGATGGCGGAGCTCGCGGCGAGGATAGCGACCCCGGAGAGTCCAAAGCGCATCCGCTCTACGTTCATCCCCAGTGACTGTGCGGTGTCTTCGCCGAGCACGAGCACGTTGAGATGTCGGCCGCCCACGAGCGCGACCGGCACGAGAACGGCCGTCCACGGGAGGACGGTGCGAACCTGCTCCCAGTCGACCCCGGTCAGTGAGCCGGTCGTCCACTGGAGCGCGGACTGGACTACCCCGAGGTTATCGGCGTAGAAGAACAGGGCTGTCTGGAGCGAGTTGAACACCGTCGCGACGATGATACCGGCCAGAATCAGGCGGACTGGACTCGTCCCGCCGTCCCACGATATCGCGTAGACGACGACGAAGGCGAGAGCGCCACCCAGCGCGGCGACGAACGGGAGCAGGGGCGCGAGTTCGGTGTAGACGACCAGCGTCAGGAGGACGGCAAGCCCGGCGCCCGCGTTGACCCCCAGCGTCTGCGAGCTGGCGAGTTCGTTGCGCGTGACCGCCTGAAATATCGCGCCCGCTATCGCCAGGTTCGCGCCGACGAGCACGCCGGTGAAGACGCGGGGGAGTCGGAGGAGCCAGACCACGATAGAGCGCCGCCCGACGTCCGGGACGTCCCCGCCGAGCAGAAACGCCCGCCAAGCACCGAGGTCGAAGATGACCGCAGGATTGAACACGGCTCGCCAGGTCTCGGACAGAGTCATCTTGAACGGACCGTAGCTGACCTGCACGAGTCCAGCGACGACTGTCACGACGACGCTCACGCCGATGAGTGAGACCAGCGACGCGTCTATCCACCCTCCAAAGCCCGACTCCTGCCGGCTGTGGCTCGTGGTCTCTCTCGCCATGCCCGGTTCAGTTGTTCCCGGCGATGATGTCCGTCACTCGGTCGCGGTCGAACAGCTCCCCGGAGAAGGTCTCCGGGTAGAGGTCTTTGGCGGTCCGTTCGACGAGCAGGAAGTTCGACAGCGGGCCCTGATACACCGGTCCACCGCGGTAGACACGGCCGTTCTGGACGGCGGTGAGTTCGCTCGCGACGTCGTCGGACTCCATATACGAGACGACGGTGTCCCGGAACTCCGCCGCCGACTGGCTCTCGTGGCCCTTCATGAGAACGACGTCGGGGTCGACGTCGAGCATCGTCTCGAAATCGATCTTCTCGCGGTTGCTGGAACTGAGCCCCTCGACGTCGCTCCCTTCGAGTGCGTCCTGCACACCGAGGTCGTCGAGGTGCTTGGTCCCGGTGCCGCCCTCGTTGAGACGGTAGGGCGAGAACTCCGCCGGTTCGTTGCCGGCACCGAACACGAGCATGACCTCGGGCCGCTCTGACTGTGGCGGCAGATTGTCCCCGACCCGGCCCTCGACGTACTCCTCATGCAAGGAGGCGAAGGCCTCGTAGCGCTCTTGTTGCTGGAACACCGCAGCGACCTTCTCGAAGGCCTCGTACAGGCTGTAGTACGGGTAATCGTGCCAGCCGTCCGTCTGCCGGAAGATGACGTTCCCGACGAACGGACCGCTGGTCTGGACGATGTTATCGATATCCGACTGTTCCCACCCTTTGAAGTTGTTGATGAGCCAGTTGGGGTCGATGAGGTGGACGTCGGAGCCCATGTTGATGAACTGCTCCTTGCCGACACCGCCATCGTAGAGCTGTTGCAGCGAGCTCTTGTCGATGTCGACGCCGAACTGCGTGTACCAGTCAGTGTGGAACCGGGGCTTGTTACCGATGCTCTGAAGCCCATCGGCCTGCCCCAGAGCGAGTCCCATCTCAGCGTAGCCGGGAGTGTACGTCGCCCACGTCTCCGGAACACTGTCGAAAGTGACCTCGCCCACCGGTTCCATGGTCACCGAGTACTGGTCCCCAGTCGGTGCCGAACCGGAATCCATCTCGTCACACCCGGCGAGCGCGCTTACAGCTGCTACCCCGCTGGCCGCCACGAAATCGCGTCGTTGCATATCATTTTTAGGGCCACCTAATACTGAAAAAGCTTCCCATTTTCAGACAATTATAAATCACGATTGTTCATTATATACGACGTCGTCCGTGGCCGACACAAGATATATAGACGTGCCATTGTGACACCTACACATGCAGGAGGCCTGGCTTCAGCTCCACTGTCCCGACTGCGACAAACTCTGGGAAGCGGCGCCGACCGATCTCCCCAGCCCCGACACGCGGTACACCTGTGACGACTGTGGCGCGGAGCGGTCGCTGTCCGAGTTCATGAAGACGACTCGCGACCTCGAACTACTGCGGGAGTTCCACGCGTAGCTCGGTTACTCCCACTGGGCAGGGCGGTGATTGTCGTAGAACGACACCGAAAAGGCCGCCCGGAACGGTGTCATCAGTACCGTCGTGATAAAGGAGTACCCGATGATGCCGGCTATCAGGACCAGGCTGAGTCCGGTCCCGCCCGTCGACCCGGAGATGCCGCTCGCACCGGTGCTCCCGGCTCCGGCAGTTGCCCCGGCGCCGAGTGCGCCCGCGCCGAAGATGGTGACCACGACGAGCGCGATAGCGGGCAACAGGAGCAACAGCCCCAGCAGGAGGTTCAGGACACCGAAACCGAGCGTCTGGACGATGTTGCGTTTCACGAGCCCGACGCTGCGCCGGTATCCCTCGATGACACCGACGTTGTCGGTGACGATGGCTGGCGCGTAGAACTGCAGGAAAAACATGACGAGCAGGTAGACGAGTCCCAGCCCGGCCAACACCGCGACGAAGACGATACCGATGGAACTGAGCACCGATTCGCTCTGGGCCGCCGAGAAGGTGAGACCGATAGTGAAAACCACCACGATGAAGGTGACGAAGCCGAAGACCGCGGTGATGACGAAGTTGATCAGGTTCCCGGCCAGCACCGAGACGTACTTCTTTTTCCCTATCTTGGTGAACGTCCCGAAGCCCGTCGCCCTGACTCGCCCCTCGTAGGTCATCCCCAGCAGACCGGCGAGAACGAACGGCGTAATGAAGAAGGTGACAATCTGGAACAGCCGCGGGACGAGCGGGATACCCATCAACGACATCGCCGTCTGTGGGAGAACGATAACCGCGTACAGCAGCCCCACCGCGAACACCACGGGATTACGTTTCAACACGCCGAACGACTCCGTTAACGACCGAATCGTTGCCATGGCCGCTACTATCCCAAATATCGCGTAAAACTCTGTTGAATTAGGCCTGACAATCGGGGATCGCAGTCAGTACCGTGCTCGCGCCGCCGCCTTCCACTCCTCGCCCCGCTCTACGTTCCGGGGCCGACGCCGCTTGCCGAACCTGGCCAGCCGCCCGGCCATCGTCCACTCGTCGACGTACTCCGCGGATTCACTCGCCGCTGCCGCCGCCGCGGCGGCCCGCTGACGGTCCGTGATGTGGGCGCTGACCGCCGCCGAGATAGCCGCCGCCTCGGCCTCGCTCGCGTCGTCCGGGATACTGACCCGAATCTCCGTCTGGGCGGCCGCCTCCGCTGGCGCGTCCGCCTCCGTGCCGTCGGTCCCGTCGTCGGTCTGTTCGAGTGATGACATTACAGTGGGATGTTGCCGTGGTCTTTCGGCGGGCTGTCCTCGCGCTTGCGCTGGAGCAGGTCCAGGTCGTCGATGAGCCGTTTGCGCGTCTCCTTGGGTTCGATGACGTCGTCGAGATAACCGCGTTTGGCCGGACCGTAGGGATGGGCGAACTCCTCGCGGAAGTCGTCCATCAGCTCCTGCCGTCTGGCGTCGGGGTCGTCGGCCTCGGCTATCTCGTTGCGATAGAGGATGTTGACCGCCCCGCGCGGACCCAGCACGGCCATCTCGGAGCCGGGCCAGGCGTAGTTCACGTCGCTGCCCAGGAACTTCGACGACATCACGATGTAGGCGCCGCCGTAGGCCTTACGCACGACGACCGACAGCAGCGGCACCGTCGCCTCGGCGTAGGCGTAGATGAGCTTCGCGCCGCGGCGGATGATGCCGTTGTGCTCCTGGTCGGTGCCGGGCATGAAGCCCGGGACGTCGACGAAGGTGAGGATGGGGATGTTAAACGAGTCACAGAACCGGACGAAGCGGGCGCCCTTCTCGGCGGCGTCGATATCGAGCGTGCCCGCGCTCACGCGGGGCTGGTTGGCGACGATACCGACCGACTGGCCGTCCATCCGGGCGAAGCCGGTGATGACGTTGCGCGCCCAGTTGCTGTGGACCTCGAACAGCGACTCCTCGTCGACGATGCGCCCGACGACCTGTGACATGTCGTAGGGTTTCCGCGGGGCCGACGGGACGATGTCCGTGACCTCCGGGACCTCGCGGTCGGGCTCGTCCCAGGGCTCGACCCGCGGGGGCTCCTCCATGTTGTTCTGGGGCAGGTACGACAGGAGGCGGCGGATGTTCTCCAAGGCCTCCTCCTCGGAGGGGTACGAGAAGTGGGCGACCCCAGACTTCGTCGAGTGAGAGCTGGCCCCGCCGAGTTCCTCCTTCGACACCTGCTCGCCGGTGACCGTCTCGATGACGTTGGGCCCGGTGATGAACATGTGGCTGGTGTCTTGCACCATGAACGTAAAGTCAGTCAGCGCCGGCGAGTAGGTCGCGCCGCCGGCACAGGGGCCCATGATGGCCGAAATCTGGGGAATGAGGCCGCTGGCCTTGGTGTTGCGCTCGAAAATCTTCGCGAAGCCGACGAGCGAGTCCACGCCCTCCTGAATCCGGGCCCCGCCGGAGTCGTTCAGTCCGATGACGGGGACGCCGTTCTCGATGGCCTTGTCCATCACTTTGCAGATCTTGTCGGCGACGACCTCCCCGACGGAGCCCCCGAGGACGGTGAAGTCGTGGGCGAAGAGGAACACCTTGCGGCCGTCGACCTCGCCGTAGCCGGTGACGACGGCGTCGCCGGGGAAGCGCTTCTCCTCCATCCCGAAGTTCGTCGAGCGGTGTTCGACGAAGGTGTCGACCTCCCTGAACGACCCCTCGTCGACGAGGAAGTCGATGCGCTCGCGGGCGGTCATCTTCCCTTTCTCGTGTTGGGACTCGATGCGGGACTCGCCCCCGCCGAGTTCGGCCTCGCGGCGTTTCTCGCGGAGCTCCTCGATGGGGTCGTCAATCGCCTCGGTCTCGTCTTCTTCCTGTTTGCTCATGTTACCACTCCATCCCGCCGTTGACCCCGAGTACCTGTCCGGTCATGTAGCTCGACTCTTCGCTGGCGACGAAGCGCACGATGCCGGCGATGTCCTCGACGGTGGCGAACCGGTCGAGCGGTATCTCGCGCAGAATCTTCTCCTGGACGCGTTCCGGGACCTCGTCGAGCATGTCCGTCTCCACGAAGCCCGGCGCCACGCAGTTGGCCGTCGCGCCGGTGTGGGCGAGTTCGAGCGCGAGCGTGCGCGTGAATCCGAACAGCCCCGACTTCGTCGTGGCGTAGTTCGCCTGCCCGATGTTGCCCTGCTGGCCCACGACGCTCGATATGTTGATGAGTCGCCCGTGGTCCGCGCGTTTGAGGTCCTCGTAGAAGATGTCGGTACAGTTGAACACGCCCCCGAGGTTGACGTTCATCACCGTGTCCCAGTCCTCCCGGGTCATCTTCTCGAACTTCTTGTCGATGGTGATGCCGGCGTTGTTGACGAGCACGTCGACGTTGCCGAACTCGTCGGAGACCTCCCGGCGCATCGCCCGCACTTCGTCGGCTTTGGCGACGTCGGCCTGGGCGGCGATGGCGTCGCCCCCGCTCTCGCGGATCTGCTCTACGACGGCGTTGGCCTCTGCCTCCGAGGAGCGGTAGTTGACCACGACGTTCGCCCCGTGGTCGCCGAGGTCGGTCGCGATCCCGCGGCCGATCCCGCGCGACGAGCCCGTCACCACGCAGGTCTGGTTTTCGAGGTTCATCCCGTGGGACGACCCCCGTCGATTCGTGTACTCATTGCTCGACTAGTGAGCCAAAGCACAGCCAGATAATAGTTCGCCTTAAACGAGGGTAAGGGCGGACGCGCAAATATTATTATCGTGTCGAATGTTGTCAATTGCCGTCCCGACTGGTTCTCACGTAGGAATTATATTGACGGATTCGACGAAAGCGCGAAATTGTTTGGCCAACCTAAAACAGAACATTCTTTAGGGTGGCCTAAAGATTCCGCACCATGACAGAGCAGGACATCTGCGTGATGGTTCCGACGATTCGGAACCCCGAATGCATGACCGAATACTTCGAGAACGCCCGCGAGCACGGGTTCGACCTGGACCGGCTGTTCGTCGTTCTCGTCACCGAAGACTTCTGTGACGCCGAGTCGATGCAGGCGATGCTCGACGCGGAAGGCGTCGACGGGACGGTCTTCGACGGCGAGGCCCGCAGCGAGTGGTACGCCGAACAGGGCATCGAGGAGTTCTCGCATCTGGTCCCCGCGGCCAGCCACGCCCAGACCTCGTTCGGACTGCTGTATCTGTGGGCCCACGAGTTCGAGTACGGCGTCTTCATCGACGACGACACCGCGCCCCACGACTCGGTCGACTTCTTCGGGACCCACATGGACAATCTCGCCTTCGAGGGCGAAATCGAGCGGGTCCGTTCCGACGAGAACTGGGTGAACGTCCTCTACCAGAACGAGGAGGACCACGGCCTCTACCCGCGTGGCTATCCCTACGCGGCGATGGACGAGACCGTCGAGATGGACACCACCGAAGTCGAGCGCGTGGTCGCCTCGCAGGGCCTCTGGACGAACGTGCCCGACCTCGACGCCGTCCGCATCCTGATGGACGGCGACCTGCAGGGCCAGGCGCAGACCCGGACCTCGGACGCGGACTTCGACGGCGATTTCGTCGCCGCCGACGGGCACTACCTGACCGTCTGCTCGATGAACCTCGCCTTCCGCCGGGAGGTCGTCCCCGCGTTCTACCAGCTGCCCATGGACGACAACGAGTGGGACGTGGGTCGCTTCGACGACATCTGGTCGGGCCTGTTCCTCAAACGGGCCTGTGACGTGCTGGGCGGGAAGATATACAACGGCGACCCGCTCTGTGAACACAACAAGGCCCCGCGGTCGACGTTCTCGGACCTCACGAACGAAGTCCACGGCCTCGAACTGAACGAACACGTCTGGGAAGAGGTCGACGCTGTCGGCGACGACGCCGACTCCTACGAAGCGGTGTTCCGTGCGATGGCCGACCGTCTGGCCGAGGGCGACTACGAGGACTGGGAGAACGGCGCCTTCCTCAACCACTGCGGGGAGTACATGCGCGACTGGCTCGACTGCCTGGACGAAGTGGCGGCCGCGCGGACGGCGAAACCGACCGCGCCCGCGGCGGACGACTGAAAAACGCAAGCCATTTAGGTAAACCTAAAACATACTCAACCAACGATGACTGATTCCACAGGCGGTTCCTCACGTCGGCGGTTCCTGGCGCTGGGTGGCGCCACCGCTGCCGGCTCGCTGGCGGGCTGTTTCGGACTGTTCAACAACGACAACACTCAGGTCGGCGTCTCGCTGTCCGATTTCCGCGGCTCCGGTCCGCTGGTCGAACAGCGCGGCCAGCCCGGCGGCACCTCTATCACTGACCTCCCGCCCCTGGAAGGCGACCTGACCGTCTACGTCGGCGGCGGCGAAGGCGGGCTCTACCTCGACCTCCTCTCGCTGTTCGAGCAGGCCTACAGCGGCTTCACCGTCAACCACAAGGTCGAGGGGTCGAGCAGCCTCGCAAACACCATCGTCTCGGAGTACGAGAACGACGCGACACGGGCCGACGTGTTCATGTCCGTCGACGCGGGGTCGCTGGGCGCGGTGGCGAACGCCGGTGCGACCCGGTCCCTGCCGAGCGAAGCCCTCGACGCCGTGCCCGGCAGCTTCCAGGACGGGGACGGGCGCTGGGTCGGGTTCGCGGGCCGAGCGCGGGCGATTCCGTACAACAGCGACCGACTCTCCGAATCGGACATCCCCAGCTCCGTTCAGGAGTTCCCGAACACCGCCGCTCTGGAGGGGGCCATGGGCTGGGCGCCGACCTACGGCGCGTTCCAGTCGTTCATCACTGCGATGCGGCTCAACCGCGGCGACGACGCCGCGAGATCGTGGCTGCAGTCGATGCAGGACCACGGGGTCACCGAGTACGGCAACGAGTTCGCTATCTCGAACAGCGCGGCCGACGGCGAGCTCGCGGCCGGCTTCGCCAACCACTACTACTCTCTGCGGGTCCGCTCTGGCCGACCGAACGCGCCGCTGGAACTGGCCTTCACCGAGGGCGACGCGGGCGCGCTGGTCAACGTCTCCGGGCTGGAAATCCTCGACGGGACGAGCAAGGCCGACCTCGCGGCGAACTTCGTCCGGCACGTCCTCTCCTCCGAGGCTCAGGAGTTCTTCGCCACCCGAGCCTACGCCTACCCGATGATCTCCGGGGTACAGCCGGTCGGCGGACTCCCGCGCATCGACGACCTGAATCCGCCGGATATCGACCTCACCGAGCTGGCCGACATCTCGGGCACCGTCGACCTGATGCGCGAGGCCGGCCTCACCATCTGAGATGGGGACGAGCGACCGACTGGAACGGCTCCGCGAGCAAGCGGGCGTCGGCGGCCGCGACGCCAGCGAGCCGACGGTGCTCGCAGTCGTCGTCCTCGCCATCTCGCTCCTGCTTGTCTCGCCGATAGCGTGGGTTCTCATCACGGCGAGCGAGATGCCGACCGGTCGCCTCGTCGAACTCGTCCTCAGCGAGACGACGACCACGGTCACGGTGAACACGGTCGTGCTCGTCGCCACCGTCACCGCGATGTCAGTGCTCGTCGGCGTTCCACTGGCGATTCTCACCGTCCAGACCGACCTCCCGTTCAAGCGGTTCTGGACGATAACGTCCGCCCTGCCGCTGGTCGTGCCGAGCTACATCGGCGCCTTCGCGTTCGTCTCGGCGTTCGGTCCCCGCGGCGAGCTCGCGGACCTGCTCGCGCCGCTGGGCGTCGAGCAGATTCCGACTATCTACGGGCTCCACGGCGCGGTCCTCGTGTTGACGCTGTTTACGTACCCCTACGTCTTCCTGACCACGCGGGCGTCGCTCATCTCCTTCGACGGGACCGTCGTCGAGGCCGCCCGCACCCTGAACCACACGCGCTGGCAGGCGTTCAAACGTGTCACGCTCCCCCAGATCGCCCCGGGTATCGCCGCCGGCGCCCTGCTGGTGGCCCTGTACGCGCTCTCGGATTTCGGGACGCCCGCTATCATGCGCTACGACGTGTTCACGCGGATGATATTCGTCGAGGAACAGGCCCGGAATCTGGACGCCGCCGCCGTCCTCTCCTTGCTCTTGCTCGTACTCGCGATGGCGATACTGGCCGTCGAGTCGCGTATCGGCGCGAGCCGCGACGGCGCGTACGTCGCCAGCGGTGACCGCCGGGCGGGCGAGATCGAGCTCGGCTACTGGAAGTACCCCGCGATGGCCTTCTGTGCCGCCATCGCGACGCTCTGTCTCGCGCTCCCTGTCGGCATCCTCACGCAGTGGCTGCTCCGGGCGAGCGAGAGCGCCCCGTCGGGCTTTCAGTTCACCGCGACCCACGTCGTCAACTCCGTCGGACTGGCCGCCGGGGCCGCGGGCCTCTGTGTCGTCGTCGCGCTGCCGATAGCGTATCTCTCGGCCCGCGGGGACGGCAAGCTCTCCTCGCTGCCCGAGCGGGTGTCCTACGTCGGCTACGCCGTCCCCGGCGTCGTCATCGGTCTCTCGCTCATCTACCTCGCGCTCCGCTTCGTCCCGTTCCTCTACCAGAGCCTCTTCGTGCTCGTGTTCGCCTACGTCGTGCGCTTCCTGCCACAGGCCGTCGGCACGACCGAGTCCTCGATTCTGCAGGTCGACCCGAGCTACATCGAGGCGGCCCGCTCGCTGGGCTACGGGCCGATAACGTCGTTCCGGAAGGTCGTCCTCCCGCTGGTCGCGCCGGGCATCGCCGCCGGGGCGGCGCTGGTCTTCCTGACGACGATGAAAGAGCTGCCGGCGACGCTCATGCTTCGCCCCATCGGCTTCGAGACCATCGTAACGTACATCTGGCTGGTCCGCGGAGCAGCATACCAAGGACAGGCAGCCGTCCCGGCGCTGATTCTCGTCGGCGTCTCGGGGCTCTCGATGCTCGTCATCCTCAGACAGGAGGGGTAATTATGGCAAACCAGGAACCATCACAGCGGATTTCCGAGTTCGAAACGATAGAGACGGCGGTCGACGACCCCGAGGAGACCGTCCTCTCGATAGACGGCGTCTCGAAAGACTACGGCGCCGAGCTCGCGGTCGAGGAGCTCTCGCTGTCGGTCAACGACGGCGAGCTCCTGACGCTGCTGGGGCCCTCGGGCTGTGGGAAGACGACGACGCTGCGTATGATCGCCGGCCTCGAAGCGCCAAGCGAGGGGACCATCACCATCGCCGGCGAGACGGTGACCGCCGCCGACGACGGCGCCTTCCGCAAACCCGAAGAGCGCGACGTGGGCATCGTCTTTCAGGACTACGCCCTCTTTCCCCATCTCACCGTCGCCGAGAACATCGCCTTCGGCCTCGACGAGATGGACGACGTCGAGACCGGCGAGCGGGTCGCCGAGCTGCTCGAACTCGTCGACCTCGAAGCGCACGACGAGAAGATGCCGAGCCAGCTCTCGGGCGGCCAGCAACAGCGCGTCGCGCTGGCCCGGTCGCTGGCCCCCGAACCCGACGTGTTGTTGCTGGACGAGCCGTTCTCGAATCTGGACGTGCGCCTGCGCGTCGAGATGCGCGAGGAGGTCCGACGCATCCTCAAACGGGCCGGCGTCACCGCTATCTCGGTGACTCACGACCAGGAGGAGGCCCTCTCTATCAGCGACCGGGTCGCTATCATGAACGACGGGGCCATCGCCCAGATAGGCAACCCCGGCGAGGTGTTCGAGAACCCCGAGAGCCGCTTCGTCGCGAGCTTCCTCGGGCAGGCCAGCTTCCTCTCGGCGCGCGTGACGGACAAGCTCGAAACCGGGCTGGGTCCGTTCCCCCTCGAACTGCTGAACGGCCCCATCGAGGCCTACGACGGCGCGATGATAGACGTGCTCGTCCGACCGGACGACCTGCAGGCGATGCCGACGACCGAAGCCAAGGCCGACGGCTACGTCGTCCACCGCCAGTACAACGGCCCCTCCTTCATCTACCGTGTCGAGCTGCACAGCGGCGACGTGGTCCACTGCATGCACAACCACGTCGAGACCTTCGAGGCCGGCCAGCCGGTCGAAGTGGACCTGGCGGCCGACCACGAACTCGCCTGGTACCCCGCAGAATGAACCGCCTGCGACAGCCTCGCACGCAGGCGGCTGTCGTCGCAGTTATGGGCGGTCTCGTCGTCTACGCTCTCGCACACGTCGTCTTTCCGTACCACACCAGTAACCACGACGAGGCGGTGTATCTCCAGCAGGCCGCGATGTTGCTGGAGGGACAGCTGTTCCTCCGCCCGCCGGTCGACGGCCCGTTCCGGCCGTGGTTCTTCGTCGAGAGCGGACGGGGGCTGTACTCGAAGTACACGCCGCCCACGGCGGCGATGTTCGCCGTCGGCAAGCTGCTGGGCGGCTACCGGGTGGCGCTGGGACTCGTCGCGGCCGGCGCGCTCGCCGGCACCTACCACACGGTCCGTGAAGCGTTCGACGCCCGGACCGGCGTCGTCGCCAGCGCCCTCATGTTCGCGTCGCCGCTGTTCCTGCTGGAGGCGTCCGTGTTCCTCTCGTACGTGCCGACGATGTTCTGGAACCTCGTCTTCGCGGCGTCGTATCTCCACGCCGACCGGACGGGGAGCCGAAAGACGGCGGCGCTGTCCGGTCTCGCCGTCGGCATCGCCTTCTTCGCCCGGCCCTACACGGCGGTGCTGTTCGCGACGCCCTTCATCCTCCACGCGCTGTGGTCGCTGCGGGAGTTGCACCGACCGGCGGTCGAACGGCTGGGGCTGACCGCGGCGCTGGGTCTCGTCGGCGTCGCGGCGACGCTCGGGTACAACGCCGTCGTCACCGGCGACCCGTTCCTGTTCCCGTATCAGGCGTTCGCGCCGCTGGACGGGCTCGGTTTCGGCAGGCGCGAGATTGCCGGCTACTCCCGGACGTTTACGCCCTCGCTCTCCCTGCGGGCCAACGCGGAGGTGCTCTGGGTGTACGCGACCGAGTGGGTCGTCGCCGGCCCGCTGGGGACGCTCGCTGCGCTGGTCGGTGTCTGGACCGTCCGGCAGCGCGGCTTCGACGACCGCCAGCTCGCTCTCGCCGGCGTCGGGCTGACGATACCGCTCGGGAACGTCCTCTTCTGGGGGAACCTGAACATCCTGGGCGAGCTGTCCGACCCCTCGGACGGCCTCATCGCGTTCTTCGGGCCGTACTACCACACGGACCTGCTCGTTCCGACGGTGGCGTTCGGGGCCGTGGGCCTGCTGGCGGCCGTCGAGTGGAGCCGAGAAGCGGTTCCGAGACGGCTCCCCGACGACCGCGCGCGTCCGGCGCTGGCGGCCCTGTTGCTCGTCGCCGCGACGGTCGGCGGCGGGTCGGCCGTCGCCGCGGTCGGGAGTCCGGTCGCGGAGAACTACGACGTGACCCAGCAGTACGAACAGGCCTACGAGCCCTTCGAGGGCCGTGCGCTGGACGACAGCGTCGTCTTTCTCCCCCGGACCTACGGGGACTGGCTGAACCACCCGTTCCAGCTGCTGCGCAACGACCCCGGTTACGACGGCCAGACAGTGTACGCGATGCAGCGCCAGCAGTTCGCCGTCGTCGACAGCTACCCCGACCGGACGTACTACCGGTACGTGTTCCGGGGCGAGTGGGCGCCGTTCCTCGACAGACCGGTCGAGCCCCGTCTCCAGCCGGTGACCGTCGCCAGCGGCGACAGCGTGACCACCGACATCTCGGCGACGGTGCCCGAGTCGGCGGAGTCGGTCACCGTCCGGCTGACGAACGGGACGGCGAACACCAGTTCGAGCAACTACACGACCGTCGGCGACCCGACGGAGCTCTCGCTGGGGCTCCGGACCGACGCCAACCGGACGCGGCTGACCGGTGACGGCGTCGACGAGGCCGTCTCCGTCCCGACGCCGAGACGCGGGACGGTGACCGTCGTCGCGTTCGTCGATTTCGGCGCCGACCGCGCGGTCAAGTACCGCTGGGAGCTCCCGGTGACCGAGACAGCGACCGGCGTCCGGGCACTGACGCCGCGGCTGGAGGTCTGCTGGTCGGAGCGGTTCTGTGGCGGGAAGGCCGCGTACGTCCCCGGGACCCACCGGGACGGCGTGCAACTCAACGCGACAGTGGAGACAACAGGATGACAGCACTAGACAGACGCGACGTACTGAAGGCGCTCGGGGCGGCCGGCATCGCCGTCGGCGGCGGCGCAGCGCTGCTCGAATGGAGCGAGAAGAGCGACTCAGTCGACGAGCGCCAGCGACGGACGCTGCGGGCGGTCGCCGAGACCGTCTATCCCAGCGAAGTCGACGGCGTCGGGTCGTTCGTCGACGGGTTCGTGTCCCGGCGGATAGGGGCCGACCCGGAGCGCGCCGACGGCATCTTGGAGGCCGTGGACGCGCTCGACAGCTACGCCCGAGAGTGGGAGGGCAGCGACTTCGCCGAGCTCGGTCCCGAGACGCAGGACGCGGCGCTGCGGTCGATGGGCGTCGACACGGCCGACCCGGTGCCCGACGGGGCGCCGCGGGAACGGGTCCGGTACTATCTGGTCAACGAACTGCTGTACGGCCTCTACAGCTCACCGACCGGCGGGACCCTCGTGGGTATCGAGAACCCGCAGGGCCACCCCGGCGGGACCGAGAGCTATCGGCAGCCGCCGGGACGCGAGTGACCGGCCGCTACAGCACCCGGAGTCGGTACCCCTCGATTGCCGTCTCGTCGGCCACGCGACCGGCGTCGACGGCGGTGTCCAGTATCTCCGTGACGAACGCCTTCGGGACCGCGACGCTGATGAAATCCGGCGTGTCGTCGCCGACGACCAGCCGGGCCATGGTCCGCTCGGTCCCGTCGTCGTTGTAGATACTCCCGACTTTCTCGCCGTCACGCAGAAATCGGAGCGTCACGTCCGTCGCCTCCAGCCGGTCGAAGTTGACCTCGAAGACCATCTCGTCAGTCTCGATGCGGGCGAGCAGGCGGCCGTCGTGTTCCGTGACGAGCATGGACTCGCTTGGGCGGCTTGGTTGAAAGACGTTCAGGTGGTCGCGCCGTTGTATCGCGCTCTCATGCTGCCCGCCTGTCGAGGTACTCGTTGGTCAGTGTCGGTGCGACGACGCCCAGACCGAGTACGAGGGCGCTACTGACCCACAACGGGGGTGACAACGTTTCGAGAACGACGAACAGGACCAGGAGGGTGGCCACCAGATAGGCGGCGATGACTTTGTTCTCGCGGGAGACCATACCGAACGTGGCGCATCACTTCACATATCGTTTCTGCCACGACCGGGCGGTCCGGTCGCTCACCGGAGCCGCTCTTCGACGGCCACTTTCACGATGGACTTCGCGATAGCCGCGCCGCCCTCGAAGGGGTCCAGCTTGGTCTCTCCCTTTCGTTCGTCGTACTCAATCGGCCGTTCGCGCACGTCGTAGCCACGCATCAGCGGGCGCATCAGCAGTTCGGCCGAGAGGCCGGTGTTCTCGGTCCACTGGATCTTCTGGAGGACCTCGCGGCGGTAGGCCCGCATCCCCGTCGTCGTGTCGTGGACGCGCTTGCCCATCGCGACGGAGGCCAGCAGGGCGAAGAGCTCGTTGCCGAGTTTGTTCATGTCGGGCATCTCCTCGGCGCCGAAGTAGAGGCGGTCGCCGCTGACCACGTCGGCCCCGTCGTTTACCTCGTCGAGGAAATCGGGCAGGCGATCCATCGGGTAGGTGTCGTCACAGTCGGTGGTGACGACGACCGGCCGCTCCGGCGTCAGGACGGCCTCGCGGACCGCGACGCCGTACCCCTGTGGCTCCTGTTCGACGACCGTCGCGCCGTGCTCGCGGGCGATGTCGGGCGTCCGGTCGCTTGAGCCGTCGACACAGACCACCTCGGCCCGGTCGTCGGTTACCGCGGCGATATCTTCGAGGACGGTTCCGATGGCGTCTTCCTCGTTGTAGGTTCCCATCACCACGGCGAGGTCGTCGAACGTGTACGCCGAACTACCGTCTCGGGTCTGCTGTGTACTCATTACGCTATCTCTCTGCCCCGGGGTTTTGTATTTTTAGGTTCGCCAAAAATATGTGGCTTGAACTGACATTCTCGGCCTCTCCCGAGGCACGCGCCGACACCGAAACCGCGCTGCCGGACCGGTGGCTCAGGCGCTCGGCGGGGCGTCGCGGCCGACCTGAATCTCGTAGGCCTCGATGTCCTCGTAGGCGGCGACCTGCCCGCCCACGTCGACGGGGCCGTCGTCGGTCTCGACGACCAGCGTCGCCACCTCGCGGTTCGGGCCGAAAGAGACCTCGCCGACCCGCCCCTGGACCACCCAGCTGTCGCCGCTCTCCACGTGCCGTCCCTCGATAGTCGCGTAGAAGTCGCCCGCCAGCGACTCGAGGTCCGAGATGCACCGGCGGATGGTCCCGTAGCGGCGCGGGAAGGAGAGCTCGGAGTCGTCGCTGGCGATGGGTTCGGCCGTCGTCCAGAGGACGGTGTTGAGAAACGCCGAGACGAGAAAGCCCAGCTCCGAGCGGTTGAAGATGACGCCGTAGCGGTCCGTGTCGCCGCGGACGGACTCGCGGGTGGCGTACATCGAGTAGTTCCCGTCGGCGACGGCTACCACCGGCGTGGTGATGCCCCGACGGCCCCTCACTGTGGCCGCGACCGCGTCGTACTCGAAGGCCGCCGGGTCGGGAGCGTCCGCGGCCGGCGACAGCAGTATCTCCGTCGCGATACCGGCCTCGCGTCGGCTCCGAAGTTTGCTCTCGAAGCGGTCGAGCAGCGACGGCGTCAGCGACAACAGGAGTTCGTACTCGGCCGCGTCGACGATGTCCTCCAGATAGCGGAGGATGGTCGGCCGGGACTTGACCAACGAGACGGCTTCGGGCTCGCGGGCCGGAGCCGTGTACCGCGTCGAGAGGTCCTCTACCAGTTCGTCGAGCGAGCTCTGGATGTCGCCGAAGGCCTCGCGCGGGTCGATGGCGAGTATCTTCATCGGCCGTGACTCCTTGAGCTCGACCAGCCCCACCTCGCCGAGGCTCCGGACGGTGTCGTAGACGCGGGGCTGTGGGATGTCGGTCCGCTCCGCGATCTCCGAGGCCGTCAGCTCCCCGTGTCGCAGGACCGCCAGATACGCGGTTATCTCGTACTCCCCGAGGTTGAACCGCGAGATGACCTGTTCGAGAGACGCCTCCAGGTCGTCAGGTGGCATGGGAGAGGGTTGGCCGGAGCGCTACAAAGAAGTTCGCACCCGACTCACAGCGTGTCGAACTGGACGACGCCCTTGATCTGGTCGTCGTCGTCCTCGAAGGCCGGTGTGGCCTCTTCCGGCGTCGCGACCGTCGTCACGAGGGCATCGAGCAGCCAGTCGGGCATCGAGTCCAGCGTTTCGACGGCGTCCTCGAAGTGCTCGACGTGGGAGTTGACGGTCCCGATGAGACACTTGTTGTGGAGGACGATCTCCTGGTGGAGCCGCCCGCCGTCTATCTCGAACTCCCAGGGGCCCGGGATGCCGAGCAGCGCGCCGACGCCGTTGGGCGCCAGCGCGTGGACGGTCTGGACTGCGTGGGGCGCGTATCCGGTCGCCTCGAAGACGTAGTCGACGGCCTCGTGGGCGTCGGGAATCTCGTCGACGGCGGTCTCGCGGGAGTCGACGTACGTCGCGCCCAGTTCGTCGATGATATCGATGGTCGGGTCGGGCCGGTCGCGGCGGCCGACACAGTAGGTCCGGTCGAACCGCTGTTCGAGCATCCACAGCGTCAGTAGGCCCAGCGAGCCGTTACCGAGGACGCAGGCGGCGTCGGGCCGCCACTGGAACGGCTCCCTGGTGGCGAAGGCGTGGTCGTTCGCCTTCTCGGCGATGGAGACGGGTTCGACCAGCATCCCGTATTCGGCCAGGTGGGGCGGAATCGGCACCAGATTGTCGGCGGGCGAGGTGAAATACTCCGCCATGAACCCGTGGTCGCCGACGATACCGCGTTCGACGTACTCCCCCTCGGGCGCCATGTCCGGCTCCCCGCGACGGAAGTACTCGTTCGTCTCGCCGTCGGGTTTGCGCCGGACTGTCGGCACGACGACCTGCCCGGCTTCTAACCCCGAGCCGTTCCCGTCCTCGACGACCCCGACGGCCTCGTGGCCCAGTATCATGTAGTCCTCGCCCTCGGGGTAGCCGCCGTGTGAGCCCGCGATGACCTCGTGGTCGGTCCCGTCGACGCCGACACGGAGCGTCCTGACCAGAGCTTCTCCCGGCGCCGGCTCCGGTCGCTCGACGTCGAGTAACTCCGGTTCGTCCCCGCTGCGAGTGACTCCGATGGCTTGCATTGTCTATCTAAATCTCCTTGGTAAGATGGTTAAAGGCTTGCTTGCTGGCTATTCCTCGAGGGTCACGGCCCGCCCCTGCGTGCTCGACCGGTAGATAGCGTCCAGCACCCGCTGGACCGTCAGCGCCTGCTCGACGGTGTTGACGCCGGGCGGTTCGCCCGCGGCCACGCTGTCGACGAACCGCTCCAGTTCGATACCGTGGGCGTCGTCGCCGGCGGTCTCTATCTCGCTGGTCCGGTGGTGGTCCACGCCGGTCGAGACGGTCTCGTACAGCTCCATCTTGTCGTCGCTCAGGTCGAGTCTGGCCCCGGCCTCCGAGCCGCGGACGACGTACTCCTGGCTGTCCGGCCGGTTGGTGGCCCAGGCCACCTCCAGCGAGATAGTGACGCCGTTCGCACAGCGGATGAGCGCCGACGCGGAGTCGTCGACGTCGAAGCCGGCCGACCCGTGGTCCTCGCCCCACATCGTGACGTAGGAGTACTCCGTGCGGCTCCCGAAGTTGGCTCGGGTCTGTCCGGACACCTCGACGACCTCGGGGAAGCCAAGCAGAAACAGCGAGAGGTCGATGGCGTGGACGCCGATGTCGATGAGCGAGCCGCCGCCGGCGAGGGCTTTCCGGGTGAACCACGACCCGCGGCCGGGCACCCCGCGTCGGCGGATGTAGTTCGCTTCGATGTGGCCGATATCGCCCATCGTCCCGTCGTCGCGGTAGCCAAGCAGCGCCTGGACCGGGTTCCGGAAGCGGTTGTGAAACCCGACCATGCAGAATCCCTCGGCGTCGCGTGCGGCCGCCGCGATGCGCTCGGCGCTCCCGACGGTGTGGGCGAGCGGTTTCTCGACGAACACGTCCAGCCCGGCTTCCAGCGCGCTGACGACGTACTCCTCGTGGAACTTGTTCGGCGTCGTCACGAGGACGGCGTCGACGGCGTCGTACAGTTCCGACTGTTCTTCGTACACTGTGGTGTCGTACTGGGCCGCAAACCGGGCCCGGGCTTCGGGCTCTACGTCGAGCCCGGCGGTGACCAGGTCGCCGTGGCCCGCCTTCTGGAGGCGGTCACAGTGGAGCCTGGCGATGTTCCCGAGGCCGATAAAACCCAGATCTATTGAATGTTCCTCGTTCATTATGTTAGTAGAGGTACCGGAGACAGATATTTTTCCGGTTAGTACAGCTGCTGTTCGCGCTCTTCGCGCTCCTGTTCGCGTTCGCTCTCGGCCGCTTCGGCCCGCCGACCGCGGCGATACCGGACGATGCCGGGGATGATCTTGTTCTTCAGGTCCAGAGCGAACGAGCCGATGCCGTACGCCCAGAAGAAAAACAGGACTAACAGACCGCCCCAGTAGACCGTCGCGACGAGTGTGGATGCCATGGTCAGTCGTCCGATTCGGCCTCGCTCCCGGAGACGTCTTTCCCGCTGAACACCGGGCCGAGCCGGTGAGTTATCGCGTTCCCCGAGGCGGTGTCGAACAGGTGGACGTTCCGGCGGTCGATAGCGACCTGGATGTTCTCGTCCTCGTCGATGTCGGAGTCGGGGTCGACGCTCATCAGCAGCTGGTCGTTGGTCGCCTGCTCCTGGGACATCGACGTTTCGCCCTCACCGAGTAACATGTAGGCGAATATCTCGTCGCCCATCGGTTCGAGGATATCCGTCCGGGCGTCGATGAGCGACGACGGGTCCGCGATCTCGTCGCGGAGCTCGCCGGGGTAGATGTCCTCGGGCCGGATACCGATGGTCACCTCGTCGCCGACGCCGACACCGTCGACGCTCGACGGGTCGAACGAGAGCGAGAAGTTCTTGGTCTCGATGGCCTCGGTCTCGATGGTTCCCTCGACGAAGTTCATCGACGGCGAGCCGATGAAGCCGGCGACAAAGAGGTTGTCGGGCTCGTTGTAGCAGGTCAGCGGCGGGTCTATCTGCTGGAGGCTCCCGCTGTTGAGGACGGCGATGCGGTCCGAGAGCGTCATCGCCTCCTCCTGGTCGTGGGTGACGTAGATGATGGTCGTGTCCAGTTCCTTGTGCAGGCGCTGGAGCTCCGTCCGCATGTGGACCTTGAGTTTGGCGTCGAGGTTCGCCAGCGGCTCGTCCATCAGGAACACGTCGGGCTCCCGGACGATGGCGCGGGCGATGGCGACGCGCTGGCGCTGCCCGCCGGACATCTCCTCGGGCATGCGACCGAGCATCCCCTCCAGCTGGACGATGTCGGCGGCCCGTTCGACCCGCCGGTCGATCTCGTCCTGCGGGTAGTCCCGCAGGCGCAGGCCGAAGCTGATGTTGTCGTAGACGTCCATGTGGGGAAACAGCGCGATGTTCTGGAACACCATCGCGATGCCGCGGTCCTTCGGCGGGAGGTCCGTCACGTCCCGGTCGCCGATGATGACGTTCCCCTCGCTGGGGATGGTCAGTCCGGCGATAGTCTCCATCGTGGTCGACTTCCCACAGCCGGAGGGACCAACGAAGCAGATGAACTCCCCGTGGTCGATGTCGAGGTTCATGTCGTCGACCGCGGTGACTACCTCACCCTGGTCGTCGTAGCGTTTCGTCACGTGTTCGAGTTTGACTTTTGCCATTGTGTTACTCCTTGAGTGCCCCTGAGGTGAGCCCGCTGACGATGCGTTCTTGGGCGACGATGACGAGGATGACGACGGGGAGGACCCCGATGATGCTCGCGGCCGCCATGAGGTTGTACTGCGTGGTGTACTGGGTCTGGTAACTGAGGATACCGCCGACGATGGGCGACCACTTCGCGGCTTCGGTCGAGGTCGCCATGATCGAGCTGAAGAAGTACTCGTTGTAGACGGCGATAAAGGTCAGGACCGCCGCCGTGGCCACACCGGGGGCCGAAAGCGGCATGATGACGCGGAACAGGGCGCCCAGTCGGGTCGTCCCTTCGACGCGTGCGGCGTCCTCTAAGCCGTCCGGAATCTGGCCGTAGAACGTCGTGAGGATGAAGATAGACAGCGGCATGAACAGCGCGCTGAACGGCAGCACCATCGACCCCGGCGTGTTCAGCAGCCGCGGCGGCGTGAACAGCGGAATCTGGGTGAAGGGGAGCGTTATCGGGGCGTTCCCGGCGAAGGCCTGGAACAGCGGGATGACGAAGGCCGCCGGCGGGAAGTAGCTGATAGCCAGAATGGCGAGCATCAGGAACGCCCGACCGGGGAAGCGGAGTCGGCCGAAGACGTAGCCGGCCAGACTCGCCACCACGATGACGATGACGGTCGTCGTCACCGCCAGCGCGAAGCTGTTCAACATGTAGAGGTGGAACGGCACCTGCTCGAAGACGGTGATAAACGCCGCCGGATTGAACCCCTTGGGGACAGGCAGCGGGAACGTCCCGCTGACGCCAAAGAGGTTGATCGTGGGCAGGAAGCTCCCCGCGAGCAGGTTCCCCTCCGGTGTCACCGCCAGCACGAGCAGCCAGTAGAAGGGGAACAGCGTCGTCACGAGGAAGAAGGCCATCGCCGCGTAGAACAGGCCTCTGTACACCCGTTCCGGGTTCTGGATGGCGCTCTGTGTCCACCGTTCGAGCGGTCCCTTCGAGTCGTCTTCAGTTGTGGTTGCCATGTTATATCGCGTCCTCCCCTTGCCAGGCGATGAGTCCCATCACGGCGATGCCGATGATGGCGGCCGTGACGAAGGCGATGGCCGCGGCGGTTCCCTGACGTGTGTTGAACGTCGCGACGACCATGCAGGAAAGCGACGGGACCACGGCACAGCTCGACACGGTGTCGATGATGCCGTAGACACGCATCGCCTGCACGGACCGGAACAGCACGGCGACGCCGATGGTCGGCAGGATGAGCGGGAACGTGATGAGCTTGAACTGCTGCCACTTGCTCGCGCCCGCGACCTTGGCCACGTCGTAGAGGCCGCGGTCGATGCTCTGGAGCCCGGCGAGGATGAGCAGGGCCATGAAGGCCGACGTCTTCCAGATGTCGGCGACGATGATGATGAACGTCGCGCTCGCGGTGTCGTTCAGCGTGTTCGTCGGGGCCAGGATGCCGAGGTCGGCCAGTGGCGGCGTCGCGAAGCCGACGTTCGAGTTGAACATCAGGAAGAAGATCATCCCCTGAATGACGATAGGCACCGCCCACGGGATGATGATGGCCGCACGGACCCACCGTCGCCCGTAGAAGTCCTGGTCGAGGATGAGCGCCTGTCCCAGTCCGATGAGGGTCTCGAAGAGGACGCTCACCACGGCGAAGATAATCGTCACCACGAGCGCGCTGTTCAGCAGGGCCTCGAACGACAGCGACGACGGGACGAACGTCGTCCCGCCCGGCAGGAACCGGTTCTTGCCCCCGGTGAACAGCTGAACGTAGTTATCTATCCCGACGAAACTCGAACTCGTGAGATCCAGCGATACGGCGTACAGCGACAGCTCGAAGGTCCGAAGCAGCGGGTACAGCGCGACGACACCGAGGAGAACGAAGACGGGGCCGAGCAGCAGATACGCGTACTGCGTATCGCTGAGGTTCTCCATCCATCGCATGACGTTGACGAGGACGCCCGAGCGGCGTGACTCCCGTCCGGTCTCGGTGCTCATCGGCGTGACCCTCTGTGATGGTTCGACACCATAATCATTAATTGTGTTTCTTTATGCCTTGAGCGTTACTGGGACTCGGTGTCTTCGAGCGCGCTCTGGAGAGTCGCCATCGCGTCGGCCGAGGAGGTCTCCTGGCCGACGGCGCGGTTGGCCTGCTGTGCGATGTTGCTCGACTGGTTGCTCCAGACGGCGGTCACCGGGCGGGCCATCGTGTTGTCGCCGGCGACTTTGAGCGTGTCCATGTACCGGCCGACGACGTCGACGTTCTGGGCGTCGCTGGAGTTGAACAGCTCAGGCCGCGGCGGCAGCCATCCCTGAATGGACAGGAGTTCGAGCTGGAAGTCCGGCTGCATCGCGGCCCGCATGACGGCGATGACGTCCTCCTGGTTCTGGATGTTCGGATTGACCGTCATGTGCCAGCCACCGAGCGCGGCCGTGGTGCCGCCGGTGCCGGGCTGGGCCGCCTCGCTTTCGGGGACGGCGTAGGGCATCGGCATGGCGCCGAGGTCCTGACCCAGCGCCGGGTCGTCCGTGTTGTCCGGGTTCCGCCCGGTGAGCGCGAGCGAGTAGGGCCAGTTGCGGTGGAAGACGGAGTTGCCCTCCGCGAAGGGCGCGCGGGAGGCCTCTTCGATCCAGCCGAGGATGTTGGTCGGAGTAAAGCCCCCACCGTAGCTGCTGAACTGGCTCTCCGCGTCCTCGTCGTGGACGAACTTCCGCATCATGTTCAGCGCGCTGATGGTCTCGGGCTGGTCCACTGTTATCGGCCGGTCGCCGATGGGCCCAAAGAGGTTGTCGGGGCCGCCGAAGTAGGCGCCACCCCACGAGGACATGACCTCGTTGAACGTACAGCAGGCGGTCCCCTCGTAGATGTCCCACTGGGTCGTGAAGCCGTAGTCGGTGTCGGCGTTGTCGTTGACGTCTTCCGCGATGTTCGACCACTCCTCCCACGTCATCGGCTCCGTGGCCCAGTTGTTCGAGTCCGGATTGTAGCCCGCTTCCTCGACGAGGTCCTTGCGGTACTGCATCGTCGGGAAGTCCGGGAACACCGGCACGCCGAAGAGGTTCCCGCTACTCGGGTCGCGGATAGTGTCCGTGAAGGCACTGAAGTAGTTGTCGTTGACGTCGGTGAGCATGTCCTCGGGCAGCGTCTCCGAGAGGTTCTGGAGCTGGCCGCGCTGCACGAAGATGTTCGCCCAGCCGTTGTCCATCAGGAACATATCGGGGTCGGTCTCCCCGGCGTTCAGGAGGCGGTTGTAGTTCGCTCGGGCCGCGCCCGTATCCTGGTCCCGCGGGACGAACTCGATGGAGATGTCCTCCGAGAGCCCGTTGTCGTGCAGCGCCTGTTTGATGGCATCGCCGTTGTTCTGGACGGCGACGGGGTCGAAGCCCCACGTGACCGTCCGGCCCGGTCCGCTCCCCCCGCCGCCACCGATGAGGTCCGCACAGCCGGCCAACCCGGCTGTGACACCAGATATCCCGGCGGCCTGAACGAACCGCCGTCGTGATACTCCGGACGAGCGTGTGTCGCGCGTGTCATTATCCGACATGTCTGTTCAGTCGTCCTATGGGGCACTACTTAAATATTGTCCATAATTTACCACAGCCGTTGTTAATGAGTTCCATATCCGGGTACAACAACTATTGTTACTGATATTTGCCGTTTGAACCCAACAATCATTATATAAAGGCACTGGAACGGTACGCGGTGTTTCCGAGTTGGAAAAGCTCAAACGCGCAAACTGAGTTACTGTTTATTCACCGGCACGCGGGCGCCGCTGACGGGCGGGGAAACATCAAATAACTGCCGTGTTCACTACTCGTAGCGAACGTCGGTAATCGTGATCTCCGTGGCCTCGATGGCCTCGATGACGGCCCCCCAGCCGCCGATATCGTACAGTTCGCCGTCGACGTCGAGTGTGAGGGTGATGCGGCCGGCCAGCTGGGCCAGCGGGACGGGCTCCTGGCGCCCCATCGAGCTTCCGGTGTAGTCGATATCGGCGACCCGCCCGGTCAGGTCGACCGGCTCGTTCGTCTCCGTCTCGTAGCCCACGATGCGGGCCTCGACGGTCGCGCCCTTGGCCAGAATCGGTTCGAGGTCGCGGACGGCGTGGCGCAGGTCCACGTACGTCGTCGGCGTCTCGGGCGTCCGGACCGTGTACACTGTCTCCCAGATCTCCCACAGACAGGTGAGGAAGAACCAGTGGAACAGATACGTATGCGTGCGGTCGTTGACGAGCACGCCGTACTCGTTGACGGACTGGCGGTGGGGGGCAAAGCAGGTCCACCGCCGGTCGACCAGCACGAGGAACGGCGACGGGATGTCACGGTGGCGCGCCTCCGTACACGTCCCCTCTATCTCCGCTGCGTCCGGGATGTCGTCGTCGGGCTCGGTACAGATGCTGAGCTTGATGTTCACCCCTCGCTCGTGAGCCGCCTCCAGCGCCGACCGGAGCGCCCGGAACTGCTCGGTGTCGACGCCGAGCTGTATCTGGTGTTCGGCCGAGGAGATGAGCTCTTTCGCCCGCTTGAGCACCGTATCGAACCGCTTTACGATACTCACTTCGTGGTCGGTTATCTCCGGCTGGTTCCACCGGTCCTCGATGTCCGACGCGGCGTCGAGATACCTGCTCGACCGGGACCGGAGATTTTCGAGGACACCCTGTGGGTCGTGGGCGCGGGCAGTCAGGGAGTCCTGCTGGAAGGTCTCGATGTATCCCTTCGATTCGAGGTCCCGGAGGACGTCGTAGATACGCGGGTCCGGAACGTCACACGCATCGGCGATGTCTGTCGCCGAGGCCGTCCCGAGACCGAGCAGTGCGACGTAGGCCTCCGCCTGATAGGGCGAGAGCCCGGCGTCTTCCAGTACTGTGGTCAGTTCGTCGTCGTCCATTCCTCTCTGTGCTCCTCTGTCGTCCGGTTACTGGTTCGTAGTTGCATATTTCACACCCTGTGCAGTTATTTTTGAGACGTGATTGCGGGTACTTCCGTACTTCGGTACCGAAAGCCCGTCGATTACCGGCCCCAGCGGTGGGGTCGTCGTCCACGTCCCTTGGTAGTCGTGGCGGGAAGCCGTGCGATTCAATAACAATGCCTGTTGTAAAATACTAGTGCATGAACGTCCACCCGTTGTATCCCACAGTGACAGGTCGCTCGCAGTGCCCCGGAGGTGTCCGATGAAGTTGGACGATTTCCGCCGGCCGGCCCACACCGGCTCGAACAGATGCTGGCCGTGTACGACGGTGAACATGGGGCTCGTCGGGCTGCTGGCGCTGTGGCTCTACCGGCGCGACCGGCGGCTGGCGAGCCTGGCCGCGGTGGTCGCCGGGTCCCTGGCCGTCGCGTTGCGTGGCTACGTGGTGCCGTACACGCCGGCGTTCGCGCCGAAACTCGTCGCCGCCCTCCCCGTCCCGACGGCTCCCTTCGAGAAGGAGCCGGATTCGCCGCGCCTCGAACGGGCGTCGCTGACTGCGACGGACCTCGACGGCGAGACGATACTGGGTGAACTGGCCACGGCCGGCGCTATCGAAGCCGACGGCGAGGTGATACGGCCGGCGGAGCCGGTCGACGACGCCTGGCACCGGGAGATGGACCGACTGGCCGAGCTCCCGCTGGCCGCACTCGCCAAGGAAACGGCTGCGACCGTCCCGACCATCCCGACGGCAGACCCCTTCGAGGACGGCAATAGCGAGTGGCTCGCCGTGGAGGGAGCGCTCATCGCTCGTCCCGTCGCCGTGGCGGAACTCGCGGCCTACCGGGCGCTGTCCGACCCGGTGACCGACCAGCGGGTCCGACTCGCCGGCGCCCGCGCGTTCCGGATGTTCCTCGACAGCTGTCCGGTGTGTGCAACGGCGCTGACCCAGTCCTCGGAGGTGTCCTGCTGTGGCGGCTACACCGACCCACAGACCGAGCCCGACGACCTGCTCGTCTGTCCCACCTGCGAACAGCGACTCTATACGTTCCCGAACTGAGCGGACACCCCGGGGAAAGACATTGCCTATTAAGCCCTGCCGGACAGATATCGATGTATGAAGAACATCGACGACCTCGTCGAGAGTGCTGCGGACCTCGCCGAGCGAGGGCTCTCGAAAGGTGAGATCGCCGACGAACTGAACGTCTCCCGCGAGACCGCGAGCTGGCTGGTCGAGCGCAGCGGTACCGGCACGACGCCCAAGGAAGTCCCCCAGAGCGGCCCCCACGACATCCACGTCGACTGGTCCGCGCTGGGCCGTGACAGCAACCGCCTCCACCACATCGGCTGTGCGATGGCCGACCTGCTCTCGAAACAGGGCGAGGGCGTGGACCTCACCATCGGCATCGAGAAAGCCGGCGCGCCGCTCGCGACGACGGTCGCCCGGGAACTGGACACCGACCTCGGCACCTACGCGCCGTCGAAACACCAGTGGGACGACGACGAGAGCGACACCTCCGACGGCTCCTTCTCCCGGAACTTCGCCCAGATTCGGGACCGCGACTGCTACGTCGTCGACGACACCATCACCAGCGGCAACACGATGACCGAGACCGTCGAGGCCATCCAGCAGCAGGGCGGAAACCCCATCGCCTGCGTGGTGCTCGCCGACAAACGCGGCATCGAGGACATCAACGGCGTCCCCGTGTACTCGCTGCTGCAGGTCATCCGGGTCGGCAGCGAACAGTCGTCGGCCTGAGCGACCGGAAACGGCGCACAGTCGACCGCTGACCGGCTCAGGTGGGCGTCGTGGGCGGGGCTACTCCAACTGGAAGACTCGGGCCTCGTAGGGCTCGTGGTCCGTCGTCGGCGCCACCGCATCGCGGTCGTAGTTCGAGAGCAACAGCGACGCCCCGTCGACGGTCGTGGGGAGGTCGACCGTCGCCGTCGTCTCCGAGAAGTTCAACACGGAGAGCATCTGCTCGTGGACCCTGCCGTCGGCGTCGTCCAGCGTCTGCGTGTACGCGTAGAGGCGCTCGTGGTCCGGGTGGAGGTCGTCGTACCGGCCGTAGACGAACGAGTCGTACTGGTCTCGCAGGTCGATGAGCGACCGGTAGTACTCCGTGACCGAATCGCCGCCGTCCGCGGCGGCGTTGACGGTCTCGTAGTTCGCGTTGACCGAGAGCCACGGCTCGCCGTCGGTGAAGCCGGCGTTTTCGTCGTCCGACCACTGCATCGGCGTCCGGGCGTTGTCCCGCGACCGGTAGCCGACGACGTCCGCGATATCGTCGAACTCGTCGTGGTCGCCGCTGTCGAGGAGCTTCCGGGCGTGGTTCTGGGCGTCCACGTCCTGCAGGCTCTCCATGGACTCCCAGTCGGCGTTGGTCATGCCCAGCTCCTGGCCCTGGTAGACGTAGGGCGTCCCCGAGCGGGTCAGCATGAAGGTGCCGAGCAGTGTCGCCGACTCGTGGCGGTAGTTCTCGGGGTCGCCGTACCGGGAGACGACCCGGGGCTGGTCGTGATTCTCCCAGTACAGGGCGTTCCAGCCGTCGTCGTCGAGCCCCCGGTGCCAGCGGCGGGTTATCTCCTTGAGCTCCGGGAGCTCCCAGTCGCCGACGGCCCACCGCTCCCCGCCGTCGTAGTCCAGTTTCGTGTGCTGGAAGTGAAAGGCCATGTCCAGCGGCCCGTCCTCGCCGGCGTACCGGCGGGCCGTCTCGACGGTCAGCTGGGGCATCTCGCCGACGGTCAGGATGTCGTAGTTCGAGAGCACCTGCTCGTCGAGCGCTTCGAGATAGGGCAGCATCTCCGGCCCGTCGACGAAGTGCTCCGACCCCACCCACTCGCCGTCCGGGTCGCCGTCCGGGAGTCCCGGCGCCTTCGAGAGCAGGTTGATGACGTCCATCCGGAAGCCGTCGATACCCTTCTCCAGCCACCACTCGATGGTGTCGAAGATGTCCTGCCGGACCGCGGGGTTGCGCCAGTTCAGGTCGGGCTGGGACGTGTCGTAGAGGTGGAGGTAGTACTCGCCCCGCTTCTCGTCGTACTCCCAGGCGGAGCCACCGAAGAAGGACTCCCAGTTGTTGGGCGGCCCGTCGCCGTCGCCCTCGCGCCAGATGTAGTAGTCCTCGTACTCGGGGTCGCGGGCCCGGGACCGCTGGAACCAGTCGTGGTCGACGGAGGTGTGGTTGACCACGAGGTCCATCACGAGTTTCATCCCGCGGTCGTGAACCGCTTCCAGCAGCGCCTCCCAGTCGGCCATCGTCCCGTACTCGTCGTGGATGGCCCGGTAGTCGCTGATATCGTAGCCGTTGTCACGCTGGGGCGACTCGTAGACCGGGTTGAGCCAGATGACGTCGACGCCCAGGTCCGCGACGTGGTCCAGCCGGTCGATGATACCAGGGATGTCGCCGACGCCGTCGCCGTTGCTGTCCGCGAAACTCCGCGGGTAAATCTGGTAGACGACCGACTCCTTCCACCACGTGCGCTCGTCCTCCGGGACGAGCCGACCGGTCTGTTGCTGTGTGTCGGTCATTGTGCCTCCAGTTCGTAGACACGCGCCTCGTAGGGCCGAAGCGTCAGCGTGGCGCCCGTCTCCGTCGGCTCGGCGTAGTTCGAGAGCAGCAGTTCCGTGGTCCCGGCGGCGTCCTCCAGGGTCACCGTCGTCTCGCTGTCGTCGACGTTCAGGGTCACGAGGACGGCGTCGCCGTCCAGCTCCATCCGGTAGGCCCATACCGATTCGTGGTCCGGAAGGAGAAGGTTATACGTCCCGTAAACCAGTGTCTCGTGGCGCTCCCGCAGTGCCACGAGCTCCCGATAGTAGTGGAGTATCGAGTCCTCGTCGGACTCGGCGGCGGCCACGTTGACCGATTCGTACTCGGGGTTGACCGGGAGCCACGGCTCGCCGTCGGTGAAGCCGGCGTTTTCGTCGTCCGACCACTGCATCGGCGTCCGGGCGTTGTCCCGCGAGCGGGCCCTGACAATCTCCCGTACGTCCTCGAACCCGTCTATCTCGCCGGCCTCGATGGCCGCCTCGACCTTCCCGATGGACTGGAGGTCGTCGAGTTCGTCGAGGCTCGACCACGGGTAGTTCGTCATCCCGATCTCCTGGCCCTGGTAGACGTAGGGCGTCCCGGAGAGGGTAAAGAGGAGCGTACCGAGCAGTTTGCCGGACTCGCGGCGGTACTCGCCGTCGTCGCCGAAGCGCGAGACGATGCGGGGCTGGTCGTGGTTCGTCAGGTACAGCGAGTTCCAGCCGTCGAGCTCCGTCTGCCACTTCGACAGCACGGCCTTGAGGTCGGGGAGGTCCCACTCGGCGGGCGAGAGCCAGCCGTCGGCGGCGTCGACGAACATATGCTCGAAGTGAAACAGCATATCGAGCGGTCCGTCCTCGCTCACGTAGTCGCCGGCCGTCTCCGGGTCGACGTCGAGACACTCCCCGACGGTCATCGTGTCGTAGTCGTCGTAGGTGGCCGCGGCCATCTCCGAGAGGTACGTCTCGGCGTCGGGGCCGTTGGCGAACTGCTCGATGCCGACCCAGTCGCTGTCGGGGTCGCCGTCGGGTAGCCCATCGGGCTTCGAGACGAGGTTGATAACGTCCATCCGGAACCCGTCGATGCCCTTCTCCAGCCACCAGTTCATCATCTCGTAGACGTCCTCGCGGACGTCGTCGTTGTCCCAGTTCAGGTCGGCCTGGGTCTCGTCGAAGAGGTGGAGATACTGCAGTCCGGCCTCGGAGTCGTCGGCCCAGGCCGACCCGCCGAACCCGCTCTCCCAGTTGTTTGGCGGCTCCTCGCCGTCGTGCCAGTAGTAGTACTCCCGGTAGCCGTCCTCGTCGCGCCGGGACCGCTGGAACCACTCGTGGTCGGTGGCGGTGTGGTTGACCACGAGGTCCATGATGAGCTTCATGTCGCGGTCGTGGACCGCTTCCAGCAGCGCCTCCCAGTCGGCCATCGTGCCGTACTCGTCGTGGATGGCCCGGTAGTCGCTGATATCGTAGCCGTTGTCGGCCTGTGGCGACTCGTAGACAGGGTTGAGCCAGATGACGTCGACACCCAGCGATGCGACGTGGTCCAGCCGGTCGATAATCCCCTGCAAGTCGCCGACGCCGTCGCCGTCGCTGTCGGCAAAACTCCGGGGATAGATCTGGTAGACGACCGCTTCCTTCCACCAGGAACGCTCCTCGTGCATATACAGGACGGTTGTGGGAACCGTCACTTAAATCTATGTCAGCGGCAACAACAGGTGTTGTAAATGAAGGCCGGCCGGTGGCCAGTCAGCGGTCGAGGACGCTGTGGCGCTCCATCGAACAGTCGTACCCGACGGCCGCTACCGTCTCCGTCGGCCACTCGCCCGTCCCCGAAAGCAGCGTGATATCGTCTTCAGTCACCAGCTGGGTGTCCTCGCTCTTTGCGCCCCGGACCGTGGGATTCCAGGCGTACCCCTGGGGCACCGCGACCGGAGCGTCGCTCTCCGGGGTCGCAATCCACTCGCGACCGGCGTAGCCCGCGGCACCGCCCTGATGGTGGTTCTGCCACTCGCCGTCCCAGCCGACGGCGTCGTAGGCCCGCTGAATCGCGTCGAACACGTCGCCGGCGGTGCCACTGTCGGCACCGACCGCTCGCGTCGCGGCCAGCGCCGTCGCCTCCACGCGCATCGCGGCGCGGGTCCGCTCGCGGAGCCACTCCGGCGCGTCGAACGCGACCGTCCGGGTACAGCTGGTGTAGAGCCCGTCGCGTTCGGCCGTCACCGACAGCAGGGCGTACTCGTCCAGCGGTGCTGCTTTCGGCGTGTAGTGGCGGTACCGCTGAGCGCGCTCGCTGCCGCCGACGAGGACGACCGGCGCGCTGGCGTCGATAGCCGCCAGCTCCCCGCGCAACTCCGCGGCGACCTCACGTTCGCGGTCCGTGCTGTGGGCCCGGCGGGCGACCGTCTCCACCGCCTCGGCGACACCGGTCGCGAAGTCCCGATACCGCGTCTGCTGTCGGTCGGTCAGCGGCTGCCGGAGCGGCGTGGCGTCGAGCGAATCGAGCCCGGGAACGTCGAAATCAGCCGCGGCGGGCGACGGGCTCACGGCCGCGACGGTCGCGGCGAGCGACCCGTCGTACCAGGGGAACGTCTCGATATCGACGCCGTCGGCGAGCTCCTCGTCGCGCAGCCGCGGCGCCTCGATGTTGTCGGTGACGACTGTCACCCCGTCCCCGTCGTAGCCCGCGGCCGCGACGCCGATATCGCCGCCCCGGTCGACGACGTTGTCGCCGGACTCGGCACCGCTGGCATCGACGCCGCCCGTCAGCCAGGCGAAGCTCCCGGGGCGGGCGAACCACACCGCGTCGAGGTCGTTACTCGCGAGATACGCGTCCAGTCGAGCAGTGAGTGACATACCGGCCCAACGGAGGGGTGGCCGTTAAAGCCGCGCGATAAGGTGGGCCGGAGCACCGCCCGCTACAGCGACACGCGCTCGCCGCGCTCGTCGCTGCGTTCGACGGCATCGAGGACGCGCTGGACCGCGAGCCCGTCCGCGAAGTTCGGCTCGTAGCTCCCGTCGCCGGCGACGGCCGAGAGGAACTCGTAGATATGCAGAACACCGTTAACGAAAAAATACAAGGGACTTGGTGATGCATTGGTATGTATGGTGAAATCTGACGACCCCCGCGCCCGGTATCGACGTGAACACGAACGTCTTGATAACATGGGCGAACCGAACGCTCGCCCTGTTAAAGAACTATTGCGGGCCTTAGATGCGGAGGACCACACTACGAACCATGTGGTTGACGGCGAACAGCAGACGCTCGCCGTTTCATCACTAACCTCGTATGGCCGCGCCCTTCGGTTGTTAGCTAAGGAAATTGACGACCCGTTGCTTGATACCCCAACCGACAGGTTCAATGAGATTTTCGACAAGTGGAGCGACGACTTGTCCGGCCAGACGGTGAAACAACGACAAAGCGCCCTGCTGAAATTCCTACGCTATCACTCTGACGCTGCTGCTGATACCGAGGGGATAGTGCTTGTGAACGTCGATACAAGCTCTTCATTAGACCCTGATACTGTTCTCACGGGCGACGACGTGAACGCGCTACGTGATGCCTGTTCTAACGACCGTGATAGGTGTCTTGTCGACCTGCTGGCCTACACGGGCCAGCGTATCCGCGCTATCCAAACGCTACGTGTGAAAGACGTAGACCCTGACGCTGGCGCATCGGGCAGTTACCAACTAAACGATAGCGTGGAAGGGTTGAAGGGCGCTGATAAGACGGCGACGACGCGCCCACTTCTTGGCGCTCAGAAGGCTGTTCGGGAGTGGCTTCGAGCGCACCCAACCGGCGAGCCTGACGACTATCTACTAACGTCTCTCCCGACTGCTACGGCCCCGGGTGGACTTACACCGGGTGACTCCCTAGACCGTTCATCAATCCACGTTCGGCTATCTCGCATCGCTGATACTGCTGGCGTGGACAAAGACGTGAACCCCCACGCTTTCCGGCACTTTTTCGTAACCACCTGTAAGCGTGATTACGAGCTTGAAGATTCCGAGATTAAGCACCTTATCGGCCACGGGCCGGATTCCCGTGTGATGGAAACAACGTATTCGCATCTGTCTGATACCGAAGTGGCGCGGAACGTCGAAGCCAAGGTGGGGTATGAGGTTGAAGAGGAATCGGCGTTTACTCCGCCGACCTGCCATACCTGTGATGAACCACTCCCCGGGTCGGCCAAAGCCTGCCCTAGTTGTGGGACGGTCTACTCCCCTGACGCTGAGGGGCTTCGAGAGGACATGGAGGACAGTGTGAGAGAATCGTACAAACAAGTTGACCCAACCAACCCGGAACAGGTCGAAGCGGTGCAGGCGGTTGATGAGGCGCTTGATAACCCTGACGTGTTAGATAAGTTGCTTGAGAATGATGAGGTGGTCGATAAGGTGGCTGACAGAGTGGCCGATAGGTTGGATAAATAGAGACGTTACTTCGCTGGCTAAAGCCAGAATCTAGTAATACAATATCAGTCTATTCGTCTGGCTCGCCGTGCATTTCAAGGTCTTTGTTAACCCGTTTAAGAGCCTCTTGCTCACGCTTTTGCAGGCTATGACGGCGGTCCCTATCTGATTTGGCGGCTTCAAACTTTTCCAAAAGGGTCCCACCCATTTCGTAGACAATGCCCTTCTCTTGAAGAGTCAATTTATCACCACGCTCAATTTTTTCTTCAATCCGGGATTGTGCATCTCTGGTTACATCCGCCTCGGACGCATCAACTTCAAATCGGACATCATCAACAGTTCGTCGTGGCATATCTCGCTTGGTCCCATAGCAGTACGCCTCTTCGACACCACGCTCAAGGATATATTCAAAATCCCACCCTTTCGTCTCACAGTATTCATAGAAGAAAGCGATTGTTGCTATCATGCCATTTTTGAACCGGCGTTCTTCTTCACGTTCCAAATCAATGAGGTTAGACCATATCTTTTCACTCATTTCGCGGTGAGTCGTTTTGAAATCCTCAACAGCGCCAGTAACCCGCTCAATGATTGCAACCCGGCGATTGTACTTGGCTTTCCTGCTAAGTCCATCAAGATATTCCGACACTCCTCGTAGATAATTCCGGTCTTGCGGGGCGAGCATCGCACGACTACGTTCTGAATTTGAGTCTTCGGACATTGTGAAGTGTTTGACTACACACTGTGTAGTACAGCCATGCCTAATAAAGTACCGAACAAACAGAAGATTGTGAGGATTCCACCCCTGCGGTCCGCCGTCAAGATGGAATCTGATATAAGCTATCGCGGTTAGCCAGTGAAGCCAAACAGGGTGGAGGCGAAGGTCAAAACGTAGCCGCGTTTTGCGAAATGAGCCACCGGCGAAACGGGAGTAGGTGGTAGGTGGGGACCCGAGGCGAACAGTCGAAGGTGTCCACAGGTCGCAATGGTGTATCGACACAAAACCAGCGAGCCAGAAGATTTCAGATTATGTCAAAGAGCGAAGCACAAATCGCCATCCGACCAGAGACGCGCGAAAAGTTATTTGAACAAAAAGAGGGGCCGAACGACACATATGATAGTGTGATTACCCGGCTTCTTGACGAGTGACGGCGGTCTATCGGGCGGAATCCGACTGCTGATATTGTTACTAATATGGCTGTTACACAAACTACGAAAGATAGTGGTATCGCTAAGATAGAAAACCGGCGCGAGGAAATTGAACGGGCGGCCAACTCCGACCTTCCTGTGGCACCTGTGGCCGAAGCTCTGCTGGAGGTTGTCAACGAATGAAGGGATGGGAGAAAGACGGTCTGGGGCCGTCTGTTGTTAACAACACACCGGAGAAAGTTAACAACACCGGTCCGTTCTGTGATACCTGCTGGCACAAAGCCGTGACTGAGGTAAACGGTGTGAATCTCTGCCGGACCCACCGGAAAGCGTATTTTCGGGTGAGTAGCTAATGAGCCGAACACAGACGGTTTCTGACGACCTTGATGGAGAATATGATTCAATCCCCGAAGAGTTGCAAGACCGGCCACAGTGGCTCATGTGGGACGAATCAGCCGACACTCCGCGCCGTCCACACTGGAACGGTGACTTTGGAATTAGTTGGTCCGACCCAGACGACTGGCACACCTTCGAGGAGGCTATTGAAGCCGCCAAGGAACGCGAGAGTTGGGGCATTGGCTATGTAATGGCCTTGGAGAATGATGATTACCCGCGCGGTCTATACGGCTGCTTAGACCTTGATGGGTGTCTGAGAGAAGCCCACCAAGAGAAGCCGAAAGACTGGCTTCCAGAGATTCAGAAATTCACTGACAGTGGGGCATACATTGAGTATAGTGCCAGCGGTGAAGGGTTGCACATTCCCTTTGTCGGGCATGAGATACCGGAGTGGTGGGCCGACTGTCAACTTGGAGAACATGAAGGGGTTGATGTTCTCACAAACAAGTTCTGTGCCTTTACCGGGAATCAGCTATCGGTATCTGGCGACAGCGCAACGGAAGCCGACCCCACGCAATTCCTGTTTGACGCATATCAGGAGATAAACGGCGAAGCGCCTAGTCTCTCCCCGAGCGGTGACGCCGAGAGTGTTGATTACGACGGCGACGAATGGCTTGATGAATCTGATATTGAGGATGCACTAAGCCATATCAAACCCGACTGTGGATATGACCACTGGCTGAAACTTGGCTTCGCGGTCCATGACTGGGATAGTGGTCCAAGCGGAAAGCGGCTCTTCGAGCAGTGGTCGAAGGGCGGGAGTAAGTGGGATACTCAAGCGATGCGGAATATTGAGGCCATCTGGTCGACCGCAAGCGAAGGCGACGGTGTAACTGTGGGGACACTGGTTCATTCCGCTAAAGAAGCTGGTTGGGACGTTCCTAATCGGTCTAACCCCAAGGGTGGAACCCGACAGAACACACCTACAAAACCGTTAGTTGAAGCCATTGATAGCAGTTGGTTCGACAAGTCGGATAAGACCGTCACTGTCCAACCAGTTGAAAGCTACCCGGCGGGTGAACTAGCCGACGTGTTCCAGAACCCCAGTAATATCCTCGAAGCCTGTGGGCATGAGGCTATTCGGGCAATTGGTGAAATTGACGCCGGTGGACAGTTCCTAGACGACGCCGGGGACGGTTGGACGGTCGAAGCCGGTAAAGAAGATGCATACGCGCACCTTGAGCCACTGTCTACCCGCGAAATCAAAAACACAGCTCTAGCCGAGTTGCCCACCCACCGAATCGCCTATCTTCCGAAGCGGGAGATATGGCTATGGTGTGATGATGGGGTATGGAATCTCAATGGTGACGGCGAGATTCGGAAATGGCTAGACGAGTATCTGGGGCCGTACTACTCCGGCCACATTCGGCGGGAAGTAATGGACCAACTCCAAGCGAGGAGCCAAGTCAAAGAGCAACGGTTCGGCGGTGGTCCACCCGGGCAGATTGCGGCAGAGAATGGCTTGATTGACCTAGACGCCGGTGAGATTACGCGGGAGATACAACCGTCCGACCATATCCGATGGACACTAGCAACGGAACATGACCCCACTGCTGACTGTCCGAAGTGGCGGGAGTTTCTTGGGGAAGTGGTCGAAGCAAGCGACATTCCCCTACTCCAAGAGTACATCGGCTATTGCCTTCGGCATTGGGACGTGAAACGCAAGAAGGCGCTAATGCTATTGGGGCCGACCGACGCCGGTAAATCCGTCTTTGTTGACGTGATAGAAGCCCTATTCGGTGGGGAAGATAGTGCGGCGACGAGTAGCACAAGCGTCCAATATCTCGCCAATGAGCGATGGGGACCGGCCCGGTTGGTCAACACGGCCCTGAATACTCGGAGCGACTTGGGCGAAGGTTCAATTGAGAACACAGGGAAGGTGAAAGAGCTAATCGCCGGTGACAGTCTTGATGCGGAACGGAAGCGAAAGCCAGTGTTCCAGTTCAAGCCCACGGCGAAACATATCTTCGCGGCCAACCGCGCCCCGAACCGGAGTGTCGATGATGAGGCGTTCTGGAACCGCTGGCTGACTGTGGTATTCCCGCAAGCGATACCGAACGATGAACAGATTGACGACCTTGATGAACAACTCCTCGAAGAGCTACCCGGAATCCTGAACTGGGCGATTGAAGGCTACCAGCGATTAGAGGAGCAAGGTCGGTTTACGAACGAACCACTCCCGTATCAGAACCGGGAGAAATGGGAACGGTACGGGAATAGTATCTCCCAATGGTTCGACCGTTGCACCGAAGAGGAACCAGATGGATTCACACCGAAGGAATCCACGGGTGAGGCTCTTGGTGCGTATGACTCATACGTGGCCTATGCCCGACAGAACGGCTTAGAGGTGGAAACTGATAGCAAATTCACGTCTGAGCTAAAGCGTCGTGACGGTGTGAGCAAGACCCGACGCCGGATTGATGGAACACTCCGGTATGGCTACAACGGATTCGTTCTTACAGACGACGCGCCCGGTGGGTCCGACCCACAAGAAAATTCCAGCCGGAACGCTGGCATTGACTCTTTCAAGTAGCGTTCTAAGTGTTCCACCTTATCGCCAGAGTGGTAGCTATTTACAGAAAGAATAGACCGTCTGTGAATAATAGCCACATTGGAAAATACATGGAACACTTGGAACAGTAGGAGGCTATTGCCGTCATTTGGTGCGATGACCCCAGTATGGGCGAGCATGACTTGAGAAATCAGCATGATTTCACTGAAAGAGTTTTGTCGATGGGTCGTATCTGAGTCGATTCTTGTGTCGGTGATTATCGCAGTGTTGGTTCTGTCGGGCCATGCAGACGGTTCCTTGTCCGTGTTGGTGATTGGGTCGGTGCATACGGTTCCGGCAGTGGTCGACGGCTATAGAACGGACAGAACAGCCGAGTAGCAGTGTGGGCGATGACCCGGAGACGGCGAGCAACTTGGTAGGAGCGTAACGGACGGTCGGCGGAATCCGACCACAGAGACACTTCATAGCTATGAGTGCAATTCTAGACAACGAACAGACGTATCGAATTGAAACTAAGACGAGTGCCGGCCACATCGAGGACCCGGTAACTGGCGAGCAACACGAAATTGAACCCCACGACGACAAGCGAGGCGGTGTGATTGAGGTAGACCGGCCAGATAGCGCGAAGTATATTGTGGACAGTAGCAGCCGCCGGCAGTTCGCAGAGAAAGCGCCGAGTGCGAAGGCCGTACAGAAAGCACAGTCAGAACAGTTTGACTTCGCAGGGAGTGCAGTGTGTGAGGCCTTTGCTGCGAAACAAGGTGACTTCGGAAGTCAGACGCTTGACCCAACTGAAGGGTTCGACCCTGCTACTGACAGTCCGAACAACGACAAGCGCATGAAAGCGGTGAAAATGTACGAAACTCTCCTAAGCGAAGGCCACGACGATGAGGCGGGATACCTCCGGTCGCTTGGGGGTATTGGCCGTCAGGAAGAGTTTGTGAACTATCTTCGCAAGAGCGAGGAGCTGTCCCTGTAAGAGAAGGCCAGTAATCAAACTGCCAATGACCCGGATTAGACACCGGCGAGGTAATTGTCTCCTCTGAGTCTTCGGTTGCAGTTTCATTTTCGTATCCCGGTAGCGGTGTTTTGGCCGGGACTACAACGGTGATGTAACCGTGACTAAGCAACTCCCAATTACGCTTCCGAACGTGATGTATCGCTCTCAAAACCCTTCTAACGCCAGTTTTCGGGTTGCACCCCCCGGTGGTAGCCATGTCTGACGCCGAGACAGCGAGTGCGCCCGCGCGGGAATTACCGAATCGTGACGAGATTCTTGAGCTGCTAGAGGACGGAATCCGCGAGGCTCACAGGAAAGTCGAAGAGGGGCGAGTGTACGACCCTGAGAATGAGAAGGTCCGAATCAAGTGGATACGCGCGTTAGCCTATGCAGCGAACGTGCATCGGCAAATGCAGAACGACAGGGACCTTGAGGAACTATCCCAGCGGCTTGATGAACTTGAATCAGAATGACACGGAAATCTAAGCGAGAGATTGAGACCACACTGAATGAGATTGAACAGACAGACGTTCCTGACAACGTTGGGCCGATAGAACAGTATTTTTCAGACGAATACGCGGACCCGTCAAACGACGAATTAGGCGACGCATGGGCCGAAGCCTTACAACCTGACAATGACCCGGAAGAGTAAACGCGAGATTGCGCAGAAAGTTGAATCGATGGAACAGGCTGACTCAGGCGAGTATCCTGTAATCGATACTGTGGCTGGGTTGCTAAGTCATGATTGGGAGTGTGTTGATACGTCTGAAGACCTGTATCGGTGCGAAGAGGACGACAGAACGTTTCACATTCCGCCCGATTTGATTAATACAGTGTGGGAACTGTCTGAGGAGTGAATTGATTTTGGAGAGAAAAGAACTAATCAAATTCCCATGAGCCTTTCCCGTCAACAGTACAGCTTTCAAGAACTGTGGTTCCGTTCTCTGTATAAACAGCCGCTTCTACCCTTCGCGGTGTGTAAGTATTGTAAATGCGATTTGGAACACCCTGAACGGTACTTGTTCCGCCCGATTCATCGGTTCTCATGTAGGTACTCGCGTTATCAGTAACCCCATTTTGGCTACCAGTCCGGTTGTATACCAGTTGTTCATTCCCTTCACAGAGTATCCCGAGAGTGATATTGGTGCTAAAGTTGCCATACGGAGGCTCCAGATTGCTCTCAAGTATAGTATCATAGGTGTCATTTCCGGGATAGACTCTCACAGTATGTGTGAGGCTCCCATTTTGATATCTGTATGTGATGAAATTGCTACTGGCGGAGGGCTGTTCTGTGTTAGAAGGTGTATCAGTGGCGGAGGATTGTTCTGTATTAGAGGGAGTGCCACTATTGGGAGACGAAGCCGAACAGCCAGCGACGACTAGCATAAGCCCAACACAGAGTGTAATCAGTGATTTTCTAGTAATCATCATATTTTAACAATATTTCAAGTAGTATAGATTTTTCGTATTAACCAACAATCGGATGTGTTGGTGTGACTGTTGGTTAAGCGGCAGCTTTTTCATTGACAAATCATGTTGTCATGACATGGCATATGCTACCGGATTAAGAATATTAGCGGCGTTGTGCTGTCTGACAGTCATCGGAATCCCGCTTGGTGCGGTGTTTTGGTGGAAGGCGAGACAGAAAGAGAAGGCGAAAGAACAGGAACAAGAACATTTGAGACAGATGGCTGAAGCACAAGAAAACAACGGGTAGCAGATTTCAGACGCCGAACTTGTAGATTTGCTCGCGGTAGATGGATTTAATCCCTAGTCAACACTAATCCGCTCTCCTTGTTCATCACTTCGCTGGATTGCGTCAAGAACGCGCTGGACGGCTAGCCCATCGCCAAAGTCAGGGTGGTACTCATTTCCTGTTGACACTGAACGTAGAAACTCGTAGTTCTCGTGGACGAACGTGTGCTCCCAGCCGATGACATGGCCCGGCGGCCACCAGTGGTCGAGGTAGGGGTCGTCCGGGTCCGTCATCAGAACGGTCTCGTACCCACGAGAGCCTTCCCGCAGGAGTTCGAGTTCGTTCAGCCGCTCCAGCGAGAACCGCAGTCCACCCTTCGAACCCTCGATTTCGATGGTGTGGTCGTTCTTGTGACCGCTGGCGAACCGCGACGCCTCCAGCGTCCCCATCACGCCGTTATCGAAGGCGACCTGTGCGCTGTAGGCGTCGTCGACGGTGACCGCCCAGCGCTCGTCCTCGCCGTCGACGGGGCGCTCGTCGACGAACGTTCGGAGCTGGCCGGACACCTCGGCGACGTCGCCGACGAGGAACCGGGCGAGGTCGATGGTGTGGGCGCCGAGGTCGCCGAGCGCGCCGCTGCCGGCCATCTCGGCGTCGTTGCGCCACGACCAGGGCGCCTCCGGGTCGACGAGCCAGTCCTGCAGATAGCGCCCGCGGAAGTGGTGAATCTCGCCCAGTTCGCCGTTCTCGATGAGCTCCTTGGCGTACTGGATTGCCGGGACGAACCGGTAGTTGAACGCGATACCGGCGGGGACTCCGGCCTCCTCGGCCGCCGCGGCCATCGACTCGGCGTCGGAGAGGGTCGGGGCCAGCGGCTTCTCGCAGAACACCGGCGTGCCCGCTTCGAGCGCGGCGATGGAGGGCTCGGCGTGGACGTGGTTCGGACCGAGGTTGTAGAACACGTCGACCTCGTCGACCACGTCGCGCCAGTCGGTCGCGGTGCGGGCAAAGCCCAGTCGGTCGGCCGCGTCGTCGAGGGCGGCCTCGTCGCGGCCCACGATGACCTCGCGGTTCAGCTCGGGGGCGTCCTCGAAGAACATGGGGAGGCGGGCGAACGCGTTAGCGTGTGCTTTCCCCATGAAACGGTAGCCGAGGACGCCGATGTCGAGCGGTGCTGTCATCGTGCCTCCGTGGTACCGCGAGCGAGCCGTAGGCTCGCGAGCGGCCTTTTTCGCCCACGTTTTTCGAGGAGCGGTGAGCGCAGCGCGCGAACCCGACGCTGAAAAAGGTGGTTTCGCATGAAACGGTAGCCGAGGACGCCGATGTCGAGGGGTGTATCTGTCATCGGTCTCGTTCACTCCGCCCAGTAGGCGTCACCGGGTTGCGTCTCGAAGACGGCGCGGTCCAGCACGTCGACGGCCTTCTCCAGCCCCTCGCGGGCGCTGGTCAGCGAGTCCTCGTGTTCGATGGAGAGCGCGCCGTCGTAGCCGACCATCCGCAGCGTCGAGACCACGTCTTTCCAGTGGCTCTCGTCGTGGCCGTAGCCGATAGAGCGGAACAGCCACGACCGGTCGACTTCGTCCGTGTAGGCCGTCGTATCGAGCACCCCTTTCTGGCGGGCGTTCTCCTCGTAGACCTTCGTGTCCTTGGCGTGGAAGTGATGGATGGCGTCCGCCTCACCGAGCAGCCGGATGGCCGCGGTCACGTCGATACCCTGCCAATACAGATGCGAGGGGTCGAAGTTCGCGCCGACGTGCTCGTTGGTCGCTTCCCGCAGTTCCAGCATGCCGCGGGGCTCGTAGACGAGCATGTTGGGGTGCATCTCGATGGCCACGTCGACGCCGTGGTCGGCGGCGTGGTCGGCGAGGTCCGCCCAGTAGTCGGTGGCGACGCCCCACTGGTACTCGTGGGCGTCGGCGTGTTCCTGCGGCCAGGGCGCCGTGACCCAGTTTGGCACCTCGTCGTTCGGGCCGCCGGCGGGCAGTCCCGAGAAACAGGTCACCGTGTTCACGTCGAGCTGGGCCGCGAGTTCGACGGCCTCGCGCAGTTCCGTGTCCGCCGCCTCGGCGCGGTCCTCGTCGGGGTGGAGCGGGTTGTTGTGCGTGGCCAGCGCGCTCACTCGCATGCCGTGAGCGGAGAGCGTCTCCCGCAGGTCGGCCTGTGCCGACTCGTCGTCGAGCAGGGCCGTCCGGTCGAGATGGTCACTGCCGGGGTAGCCGCCACAGCCGAGTTCGACGGCGTCGACGCCGATATCGTCGAGATAGGACAGCGTCTCGTCCAGTGGCTGGTCGCCGAGCGGGACTGTCAGAACACCAATATCCATGCGACTGGGTACAACAGGTGAAGTGATAAAAATGCGGGCAGGCGGGCGTTCGGACCGCAGTGACGTTGACTTTATATATTATCCCAGTAGTTACCGATTATGACTCCGATACACCTGTTGTATCAGGGTGTTCTCGGAGCGGTCTGTTTGGCGACCGGCGCCGTCGCCGTTCGCGCCTGGCAACAGCGCGAGGAACCGGGGGCGGCGTATCTCGCTATCATGAACGTCGGCATCGTCTTCTGGACGTTTTTCACCCTGCTCCCGACCGTTCTCGGAGCCTCACCGCTGTCGTGGGTCTCGCTCAGGCTGGTTATCCCCTTCGTCACCGTCGGCGTGTTCGGCCTCTTCGCGTTCACGCTGGAGTACACCGGTCGAGGGAAGTATCTCACACGCCGGTCGCTGGCGTTGCTGTCGGTCGAACCGGTGCTCGCGACGGCCGTCGTGCTCACGAACGGCACGCACGGACTGATGTGGACGGAGACGGCGCTGGACCCGGCGGCGGTGTACGGTGTGGTCCGGACCTTTCAGGTCGGCTTTCTGATCCATACGCTGTACTCCTACACGCTGCTCGTCGCGGCGGTGGTGATGATCGGTCTCTTCGCCGTCCGCTCTGACTTCCTCTACCAGAAGCAGGTCGTCGCGTTCCTGTTTGCCATCTTCGTCCCGTGGCTCGGGAACGTCCTCTACATCTTCACCCCGATCCAGTACGACCTTTCGCAGGTCGGCTTCGCCGTCACCGGCCTCTCGCTGGGCTATGCCATCACCTCCGTCGGCTTTCTCGATATCACGCCGGTGGCCCGCAACACCGTCGTCGAGACGCTACAGGCCGGCGTGTTCGTCATCGACACCGACGGGCGGCTCGTCGATAGCAACGACGAGGGACGCCGGCTCCTCGGCGTGGAGGGCCGGTCGGCGGCGGGGGAGCCAGTCGAACCGCTGCTGGCGCCGTTCCCGGACTCCGATGCGCTCTACGAGAAGATCATGACCACCCGGTCGGACGAATCGTTCGAGACGACGCTCAATGACCGCACCTTCACGGTCCGCATCTCCCCGCTGTACGACCAGCGGGACGTACTCGCCGGGCGCGTCGTGCTCGTCAACGACATCACCGAGCAGGTCGAACAACAGCGGGAGCTCGAACACCGCAACGAGCAACTCGACCGGTTCGCACGGGTCGTGAGCCACGACCTCCGCAACCCGCTGACCGTCGCGTCGGGTAAGCTCGAACTGTTCAGGCAGACCCGTGACGACGAGCTTCTGGCGGACGTGGACGACTCGCACCACCGGATGGAACGGCTCATCTCCGACGTGCTCACACTCACCCGGACCGACGGGGCAGACATCGAGACGACGACCGTGTCGGTCTCGGCCGTCGCCGAAGCGGCGTGGAGCAACGTCGACACCGGCGGGGCGACGCTGTCGGTCGCCTCGGACGGGACGGTCTCGGCCAAGCGGACGCTCCTCATGCAGCTGTTCGAGAACCTGTTTCGGAACTGCGTGGAACACGGTTCAACGAGCGATCCGACGCAGTCCGACGACGCTGTCGGGCACGGCTCGACGGGCAGTCGACCGGGGGCCGACGACGCAGTCGACCGCGACCCGGTGACGGTGACTATCGGAACGCTGCCGGACGGGTTCTTCGTCGAGGACGACGGCGTCGGAATCCCCGAGGCAGCGCGAGCCAACCTGTTCGAGGAGGGCGTCTCCGGCACTGACGCCGGCACCGGGCTCGGGCTGATGATCGTCGACGAGGTGGCGACGGTCCACGGCTGGGCGACCGCGGTGACGGCGAGCGAGAGCGGTGGCGCGCGCTTCGAGATCCGGTCAACGAGTTGAGAACCACGGTCGTAGCTCCCTATCCTCTACACTTTTGTGAGGGGGCAAGTAAGCTACCGCCCATGGGACAAGCGAACGACATCGACTACGCCGACCTGCACGACCCCAACGCGGAGTACACGATGCGAGAGCTGTCAGCGGAGACGATGGGGGTCACGGCCAAGCGAGGCGGCGGCCGGGACGTGGAAATCACGGACGTGCAGACGACGATGGTCGACGGGAACTTCCCGTGGACGCTGGTGCGTATCTACACCGACGCCGGTGTCGTCGGGACCGGCGAGGCCTACTGGGGCGCGGGCGTCCCCGAACTCATCGAGCGGATGAAGCCCTTCGTCGTCGGCGAGAACCCGCTGGACATCGACCGGCTCTACGAGCACCTCGTCCAGAAGATGTCCGGCGAGGGCAGCGTCGAGGGCGTCACTGTCACCGCCATCGCCGGCATCGAGGTCGCGTTGCACGACCTGGCCGGCAAGATTCTGGAGCTGCCCGCCTACCAGCTGCTGGGCGGGAAGTACCGCGACGAGATGCGGGTCTACTGTGACTGTCACACCGAAGAGGAGGCCGACCCCGACGCCTGTGCGGCCGAAGCTCGACGGGTCGTCGACGAACTGGGCTACGACGCGCTGAAGTTCGACCTCGACGTGCCGAGCGGGCTGGAGAAGGACCGCGCGAACCGCCACCTCCGGCCGGGCGAGATCCGCCACAAGGCCGAAATCGTCGAGAAAGTCACCGAGGAAGTCAAAGACGAGGCCGACGTGGCTTTCGACTGTCACTGGACGTTCTCCGGTGGCTCGGCAAAGCGACTCGCCGACGCCATCGAGGACTACGACGTGTGGTGGCTGGAGGACCCGGTGCCGCCGGAGAACCTCGAAGTGCAAGAGGAAGTCACCAAATCCACGACGACGCCCATCACAGTGGGCGAGAACCGCTATCGGGCCACCGAGGAGCGCCGACTCATCGAGAGCCAGGCCGTCGATATGATCGCACCCGACCTGCCGAAGGTCGGCGGGATGCGCGAGACCCGGAAAATCGCGGACGTCGCGAACCAGTACTACGTCCCGGTCGCGATGCACAACGTCGCCTCGCCGGTCGCGACGATGGCCAGCGCGCAGGTCGGTGCGGCCGTTCCCAACTCCCTCGCCGTCGAGTACCACTCCTACGAGCTGGGCTGGTGGTCGGACCTGGTCGAGGAGACCGTCATCGAGGACGGCTACATCGAGATCCCGGAAGAACCCGGTCTCGGCCTCACGCTGGATATGGACGCCGTCGAGGCGCACATGGTCGAGGGCGACACCCTGTTCGACGAGGCGTAGACGAACGGTCGCTCGCGTCCGGTCGAGGCTTCTTTTATCACGCTGTACGGGACAGAGCCCCGGCACTGTCCGGGTGCGTCGACGACTGTTTCCGAATTAGTAATAACACCCGTTGTACCTTCTTGAGAAAGCTCTTTATCCCAGTGTCGCGACGGTACGAGACAACCGATACCGGGGTCTGATTTACCATGTCCACGTACACAACGCTTTCAGCGGAGACCGAGGCGCTCGTCGAGAGCCAGCGGGAGATACTCGACGCCCACGACGACCGGTTCGAGGCGGCGAAGGAACTGACCACCAACCTCGGCGCTCACTGGCGGGAGGGGCACGCGGCGTTCGGCTTCTGGACGCCCGAGCTCGTCGACGACGTGGGGCCGGCCGAGGTCCGACTGGAGCTGTTGACAGCCACCGACGGGGTCGACCTCACCGCCGACGAACAGACCGTGGAGTTCGAGCGCCACGTCGTCGAGACCCGGCGGGAGGGCGAGTTCACGTGGGCCGCCGTCGAGGGGCCACGGCCCGGAACGCGCGACCAGTTCGGCACGCTCTACCGACTCACCTACGAGAGCGACGGCGAACGCGAGACCGTCACGGACCCCTTCGCCGATTCGCTCCCCTTCGGTGCGTACGGGCCGCCGGAGCTGTACGACACGGCCCGCCTCGACGCGGAGCGGGCGGACCGAGAGTACTTCGAGCGTCTCCGCCGGGACGGCGTCGAACCGCACGCCAGCGAGGACGACGGGCTCCCGCGGTTCGAGCCCGCGACCAGCATGCTGGAGATCCACCCCGGGACTGCGACCGAGTCGGGCACCCTGGCCGGGCTGACGAGGCAGTTCGAAACCATCGGTGAGAAACAGGCCGACGGCGACACCCTGACACCGGCCGAACGGAACTTCGCGGGCTACGACGCCGTCCAGCTGATGCCCCTCGCACCGATTACACAGAACGAGGACGAACTGGGCTACTGGCTCCCCCAGACCGTCGGCGATGACTCCCTCCAGGTGACTGTCGGCCGGCCGGACATGGTCAACTGGGGGTACGACATCGTAATCTCCGGTTTCGGGACCGTCAACCCCGCGATTCTGGAGACGCGACGGCCCGACGAGCTTGTGGATTTCATCGCGACCATGCACACGCTCCCCGAGCCCGTGAAGGTCGTCTTCGACATCGCGCTGGGTCACGCCGACAACGGTGCGCTCCCGCTGCTGAACGAGGCGTGGCTCGCCGGCCCCGGGATGTACGGGCAGGAACTCGACTACACGCAGCCGGTCGTCCGGGCGGGGCTGCTCGAACTCCAGCGGCGCAAGATGGATTTCGGCGCCGACGGTATCCGCGTCGACGGGGCCCAGGACTTCACGAACTGGGACCCCGAGGCCGAGTCGGAGTGGCACGACGACGAGTACCTCGCCGAGATGGACCGGGTGACACAGGAGGTGGCCGGCGTCGAGTACCGGCCGTGGATGATATTCGAGGACGGTCGTCCGTGGCCCCGCTCGGACTGGGAACTGGCCTCTACCTATCGGACGCTCATCGACCAGCACCCCCACGCTTACCAGTGGGGGCCGGTCACCTTCGCGCACAACACGCCCGCGCTGCAGACGTTCTGGGCGACGAAGTGGTGGCGTGTGCGCGAGGTGGCCGACATGGGCGCGAACTGGATTTCCGGCGTGGCCAACCACGACACCATCCGCCGGGGGACCCAGCTGGAGCCGGAACCGCCCTTCAGCCAGCCCCAGATAAACCGCTATCTGGGCGACAGCGAGCCCGAGAAGCTCGACCGGGCGTACAACAACCCCGCCTCGACCGTCCTCTTTCACGCGTTCATGCCGGGCTGTCCGATGGACTTCACCCACGCCAACATGCGGGCGCCGTGGGGGTTCGTCCGGGACACGGACGCCGTCTGGAACCTGAAGGTGCTCGCCGAGGAGGAGAACTTCCCCCAGTGGCAGGTTCGGCCCGAGCAGTTCGACGACGACGCCCACTTCCAGCGGCTCGGGGAGTGGGGGTTCGACAGCCGCGACGAGATGAGCGAGTTCCTCGGGCTGCTCGCCGACGCCGTCGAGATGACCGACTACGAGAAGGCCGACATCGCGACGCTGCTGAACACGATGGGCACCCCAATCGGCGACGATTTCACCGTCGACGAGCTGGAACAGCTCGGCCGGGACTGGATGCGCGACGTGGCCGACTTCGCGAACCTCGCCCACTGGCACGACGAGCAAGGCGACGAGCGGACCGCCTTCGACCTCGCCGTGCGGGAGTTCCGTCACGACCACGACTGGGTCGCCGGCGACCTCGGCGCGGACGACGTGCTCGACTACGCCTATCCGACTGACGGCACCGTCCTCTACTACGGCCACCGCAGCGCACCCGACGGCGGCGAGGAGCTGCTGTTCGTCGCGGTGATGGAGGGCGTCGCCGAGACGGTGGTACCGACCGACCTCGCCGGCGTCGACTCCGGGGGCTGGGAACTCGCGCTCGCCTCGCCGGGCCTCGGTGTAGCGGCCGCCGACGAACCGCTCGAACTGGCCGACAGCGACGTCGCGCTGTTCGTCCGGTCGCTGGATTAACGCTCGCCGAACCGGTCGGCGACCGCCTGTCGGTCGATCTTCTCCGGGCCGCTCGTCGGCATCGACTCGACGAACGCGATGTGTTTCGGGACCTTGTAGGGGGCGAGCCGGCCGTCACAGAACGACTCGACGTCCGCGAGCGTCAGCGACTCGTCGCCTTCGAGGACCGCTTTGCCGACCTCGCCCCACTGGTCGTCCGGCACGGGGACGACGACTACCTCGTCGACAGCGTCGTGTTCGGCCAGGACCGCTTCGACCTCCGACGGATAGACGTTCTCGCCCCCGCTGACGAACATGTCCTTCTTCCGCCCTTCGATGGTGTAGTAGCCGTCCGCGTCGACGCTGGCGAGGTCGCCCGTCGCGACCCAGCCCGACCCGAACGCGGCCTCGCTCTCGGCCGCGTCGTCGAGGTAGCCGGCCGCGGCGTGGGGCGAGCGGAGCTGGAGTTCGCCGACGGCCCCCGGCTCGACCGGCTCGCCGTCCGCCACGACGCGAGCGTCGACGTGCATCGCGGGCTTGCCCACCGTCGCGGCCTTCTCGCGGGGCCACCCGTCCGGCATCGCGAAGTTGTTCGGCCCGCACTCGGTGAGGCCGTACCCCTGGGAGAGGTCGACGCCGCGGTCCCACCACGCCGCCATGACGGCGTCGCGACAGGGGCCGCCGCCGGATTTGACGACGCGGAGCGTCGAGAGGTCCGTCTCGGCCCAGTCGTCGTGGTCGGTCAGCATCCGGAGGACGGCCGGCACCGCCACGAGCACGGACGCCCCCTCGCGCTCGACCGTCGCCAGTAGTTGCCCCGGGTCGAACTCCCGGGCGATGACCACGGTGCCGCCAATGTGCCAGACGGGGACCGTAACGACGTTCCACCCGCCGGTGTGGAAGGTGGGGAAGGTAAGCGGCGTCACGTCGTCGGGTCGAAGCCCCCACGAGGCGATGGTGTTCAGCGAGTTCCAGACGACCGCACGGTGGCTGATGACCGTCTCCTTGGGCGTCCCGGTCGACCCGCCGGTGTGCAGGAGGAGGTGAGTGTCGTCGGGCGAGAGCGGGGGCGTCTCGACAGGACCGTCGTCGGTGGGCACCGTCTCCACGTAGGTCGGTGTGTCTGCGGCCGGCGACGCCTCGTCGTCCGCCGCCTCGACCGCGACGACCGTCGTCTCGACGCCCTCGGCCTCGTCGAGCGCCGTCCGCGTCCCTTCGAGAAACGGGGCCTCGACCACCAGCAGCGCCGGGTCGACCCGTCCGAGCAGGGCGGCCAGTTCCGGCGGGGCCAGCCGGTGGGACAGCGGAGCGAGGACGCTGCCGGTCTTGGCCGTCGCGAGGAAGAGGTCGACGACTTCGGGGCGGGTCCGCGAGACGACGGCCACCCGGTCCTCGCGGTCGACGCCGCGGGCGCGGAGCAGTCGAGCCGTCCGGTTCGCCCGCTCGTCGAGGTCGGCGTAGCTGAACCGGCGACCCGTCGACGCGTCGACCAGCCCCACGCGGTCGGGCGATAGCTCGGCCCGTTTCTCGCTCCACGCGCCCACCCACGCCTGCGGGCCCGACACGAACTCAGACATCGGTCAGGAACCCCCGGAGGTACTCGTTGACCGCGTCGGCCCGCTCGATGAACAGGAGGTGTGGTGCGCCGTCGAGTTCGTGGTACTCGGCGTCCGGGAGTTCGTCGGCGAGCAACCGGCCGTTCTCGACGGGGACGACCCGGTCCGCGGTGCCGTGTACTACCAGTGTGGGCACCCGAATCTCGTCGATGCGGTCGTGGACGTCGAACGCGTCGACCGCGGCGGCCTGCCAGGCGAGGGCCTGCTCGCTGGCGTCGCTATCGAGGCGCCAGTCGACGATACGCTCGATGAGCTCCTCGTGGTCGCTCCGGAACGCGTCGGTCATCGCCGGCTCCATCTTGTAGCGGCGTCGCTCGCGCTCGTCGTACGCTTCGGGCACGTCGAAGATGCGGTCGAGAGTCGCCTCCGGCGTCGGGACCGCGTCGGGGCCGCCCGGCGTGGTACAGAGGAGCGTCAGCGAATCGGCCCGCTCGTGGTCCACTGCGAACTGCTGGGCTATCATCCCGCCCATGCTGGCCCCGACGACGTGGGCGGTGTCCACCCCGGCGTCGTCGAGCACGGCCGCGAGGTCGTCCGCCATCGCCGGGACAGTGTAGGGGCCCGCTGGTTCGTCGGAGTCACCGGTCCCGCGGTTGTCCCACAGAATCGTCTCGTAGTCGGCCAGTGCGGAGCGCTGCCAGCGCCACATCCATCGGCCGTAGCCCAGTCCCTCGACGAAGACGACGGTCTCGGCGTCGCTTGGCCCCGATACCTCGTAGGACAGGCGGACGCCGTCGTGGTACGCGTCGGGCATAGGTCCGACTACGGCGCCCCGCCGTTTCAATGTGGGTCGAAGCGCGCTCGCGAGCCGTCCGAGCGACTCTGTCACACGGTCACGACCGGCCGATGATTCCAACAGCTCGACACGTTCAGAAAGGGGTTCTATCATGAACGACCACAGGGGACGGGGGCGCCACACCTCCCTGATTCAATAATGTTTTAGGCTTCGGATTTGGAGAGACTGGTATGACTTTGCACGCCAGAGAGATAAACCAAGACGTGCGGGAGCTTGGTGAGCTCTTGGGCGACGTTCTCGAAGCGCAATCTTCGACCGAAGCGTTCGAAATCGTTGAGCGAACGCGCAAGTCCTCTATCGAATACCGGCGGGGTGACGCCGAAACCCGTGCCGAGGTCGGTCGCACTCTCGACCGGCTCAACCCCGAGATGCAGGACATCGTCGCGCGAGCTTTCACCACCTACTTCGAGCTCATCAACCTCGCCGAGGAGCGCGAACGGGTCCGGGAGACCCGCGAGGGGAGCCAGGAGGGCATCCTCGCCGACAGCGTCGAGGAGGCCGTCCAGCAGCTCGACGAGCGCGACGCCGGCCCCGAGGAGGTCGAACAGGTGCTCGGCGACGTGCTCATCCAGCCGACCTTCACCGCACACCCGACCGAAGCTCGGCGAAAGACGGTGAAAGCGAAGCTCCGCTCGGTCGCACAGGACCTGGAGACGCTCGACGAGGTCCGACTCACCGACCGAGAGGAGGAACGCGTCGAGCGCGACCTGGCCGCGGAGGTCACGAGCCTCTGGCAGACCCCGCAGGTGCGGGACCGACGCCCCGAGGTCACCGACGAGGCCCTGAACGTCCAGTGGTATCTGGAGAACGTCCTCTTCGAGGTCATCGACGAGGTGTACGACGAGCTCGAACACGCCATCGACGAGCGCTACGACGAGGACATCGACGTGCCGAAGCTCTACGAATTCCGCTCGTGGGCTGGCTCGGACCGCGACGGCAACCCCTTCGTCACCCCCGAGGTGACCGAGGAGACCCTGGAGCGCCAGCGCGACACCATCCTCCCACTGTACCGCAACAAGCTCAAGGAGCTCTCCGGCGTGCTCTCACAGGACGCCTCGAACATCACGACCGACGACACGTTCGACGAGCGCCTCTCGGAGCACAAGACACGTCTCCCCGGCGTCGCCAGCGAGGCCGAGGAGCGCTACCCCGACGAGCCCTACCGCCAGAAGCTCAAGCTGATGCGCGAGTCCGTCCTCCGGGTCAGCGACGTGCGACAGGGCGGCTACGACAGTTCGGACGACCTCATCAAGGACCTGCGCTCCATCGCCGAGAGCCTCCGGGACAACAACGCCGAGGTCGTCGCCGAGTCCCACGTGGACCCGCTCGTCCGGAAGGTCGACACCTTCGGCTTCGCGCTGGCGAGTCTAGACCTGCGGGACCACCGCAAGATGCACACCGACGCCATCGCCGAGGCCGTCGAGCGACAGGGCATCGACTACGCCGGGATGGACGAAGCGGAACGGGTCGAGTTCCTCACCGAGGCCATCACGCAGGACGGCCCCGTCATCGACATGGAGGACACGACGGGCCTCTCGGACGACGCGACCCGCGTCCTCCGGCGGTTCCGCAAGACCGCCGACTGGCAAAACGAGTTCGGCGTCGACGCCATCGACACCTACGCCATCAGCTGGTGTGAAGAGCCGAGCCACGTGCTCGAAGTGCTCTTGCTCGCCGATCAGGTCGGCATCGTCGACCTGCCGGGCTACTGCGGGCTGGACATCGTCCCGCTGCTGGAGTCCGAGTACGCGCTCTCGGGCGCCCGACGCATCATGGGGACCCTCTTCGAGAACGACGCCTACGAGATGGCCCTGGAAGCCCGCAACGGCGTCCAGGAGATAATGCTCGGCTACTCCGACTCCAACAAGGAAAACGGGTTCCTGGCCGCGAACTGGTCGCTGTACAACAACCAGAAGCGCCTGGCCGACATCACCAGCGACTTCGACGTGGAGATGCGCCTGTTCCACGGCCGCGGCGGCTCTATCTCCCGCGGTGGCGGCCCGATGAACGACGCGATGCTGGCCCTCCCCAACGAGACCGTCACCGGTCAGATCAAGTTCACCGAACAGGGCGAGGCCATCGCCGAGAAGTACGCCAACCACGACATCGCCGAGCGCAACTTAGAACAGATGCTGAACGCGCAGGTCCGGGCCCGGCACAACGCCATGGACGAGCCCGTCGAGGAGATTCCCGACGAGTGGCGCGACGCGATGGAGACGGCCGCCCCCGCCGCCCGCGAGGAGTATCAGGACCTCCTCGGCACGGACGGCTTCGTCGACTACTTCGAGCAGGCCACGCCCATCACCGTCATCGAGAACCTCAACATGGGCTCGCGTCCGGCCTCCCGCAGCGAGGACCGCAGCGTCGACGACCTGCGGGCCATCCCGTGGGTGTTCTCGTGGACGCAGGCCCGCTGTATCATCCCCGGCTGGTACTCCATCGCGACGGGGCTGAACGCCTATCTGGACGACGGCGGCGACATCGAGACGCTCCAGGAGATGTACGACGAGTGGCCCTTCTTCCGGACGAAAATCGACAACGCGTCGCTGGCGCTGGCCCGCACCGACTTCGACATCGCCGAAGAGTACGCCGACCTCGCCGACGAGGACCTCCGCGAACGCATCTTCCCGCGGCTCAAGAGCGAGTACGAGGAGACCGTCGACCTCGTGTTGCAGATCACGGAGCGCGAGGGGCTGCTCTCTCGCGACTGGCTCGAAGAGAACCTCGAACGGCGCAACCCGTACGTCGACCCGCTCAACCTCCTGCAGGTCCGACTGCTCGCACAGTCCCACCTCACGGAGACCGAGAAGCGGACCCTCCGGCTGACGGTGCAGGGCATCGCCGCCGGGATGAAGAACACCGGGTAACCGCCTGCGTAGTTCATTTACAACAGCTGTTGTTCTATCGAAGGATTTAGGCTCCGGTAGGTGACATAGGTGGTATGGCACTCGAAACCGTTCTCCTCGCCGTCGGTCCGAACGACGCGACCCGCGTCGACGAACTGGCCAGCACAGTCGCAGATATCGCCGGGCCCGCCGGGGCCAACGTGGTCGTCGCCCACGTGTTCACCGACGACGAGTACGAGACGGTCGTCGACCGACTGGAGTTCTCGGCCGTCGCCGAGGCCGACCCCAACGAGGTCGCCGACCGACACACCACAGTCCGAGAGCTCCGGAAACTGCTCGACGAAGCCGATATCGAGACCAGCGTCCGCGGGGCAGTCGGGGACCACGGGAGCGAAATCGTGGCTCTGGCCGGCATGACCCAAGCGGACCTCGTCGTCGTCGGCGGCCGCAAGCGCTCGCCGACCGGCAAGGCCGTCTTCGGCTCGGTGGCCCAGGAAGTGATGCTGTCGGCGCCGTGTCCGGTGACGTTCGTCCGCGGCGACGAGTAGCCGCCGACTGCGTCCGTGTGTTCTCCCCTGTTTTCGCTGTCTCTCTAGAACGTGGGTCGCGTTCAGTTCGAACAGCGGACGGAGAAAGCATTTACCGTCCCCGCGACCCGACAGCGTATGCGACGTTCTCGGCGGTCACTTCTGCAGTCGGCCGGTGTCGTACTGAGTGGGACCACCGCGGGCTGTCTATCCACCAGCCGGCGGACGCCCCAGCAATCGCCCACAGAGACGACAGCCCAGCCCGCCTCCCTGAAACTCACAGCCGAGGTCGTCCGGCAGTCCGCGGCCGACGCGCCGGCCCGGGTGGCGGCGACGCTCTCGAACGACGGCACCGGGACGGTCAGGCCCGGCTTCGGGCCGACGCTGCTTTTTTCGGACAGCGGGCCCGACGAGGACCTGGCCAGGGCCGACCCCCTCGTTCTCGACCCCGACGGTCGCGGCGTGTTGCGCAGTGACCCGGTCCAGTCGTCGAACGACTGCTGGCGCTACCCCGAGGACGGCATCGACGGCGTCCAGAGCTCGCTCGAATACCGGGCGCTCGCTCCCGGAGACGAACTGCGCGAGGCCTACGACATATACACCGCTGCCGAAGCGTCCGCCTGTCTCCCGCAGGGACGATACAACCACCAGGACAACGTCGAGTTGCCCGGCGGCTCGCGGACTGCGACGCTGACGCTCACGCTGACTATCGACGAGAGGCAGCGGCTTACAGTATCAGGCGACGCCTCGGCGTGGACCGGCGAGCGCACCGAGTCGTAGTCGCGGCGTGGAATCGAACGTGTTCGAGAGAAAGAAGCGACCGCGAGTTACTTCACGAGCGCGGCTTCGAGCAGTTCGAGCGGGTGGCGAATCTCGTAGCCGGTGCCGTGTTCCATCTGGCTCGCACAGGTGGGACACTCGGTCATGCCGACGTCGCCCTCGGCGTGTTCCATGTGCTCGAACATCTCCTCGCCGATCTCCATGGACTTCTCGTATTTCTCCTCTTTCCAGCCGTAGGTTCCCGAGATGCCGGAACAGGATTCGCCCACGTCCTCGATGCCGACGCCGTCGAGGTCACGGAACAGCTCGACGGACTGCCGTTCCAGCCCCTGGTTGCGGGCGTGACACGGCGCGTGGTAGGCGAACTCCTCGGCCAGCTCGCCGCTGACGTCGGTCTCCTGAATGTCCTCCTGAATGTCCTCGTGGATGCGGAGATACTCCAGCGACTCGAAGGTGTTCGAGGCGACCTTCTCGATGCCCTCGATGTCGAACAGCTCGGGGTACTCCTGGCGCAGCGCCATCGAACAGGAGGTACAGGACGCGATGGCGTCGTACCCCTGGTCGACGAGGTCGGACATGGAGGAGACGTTGACCTCGGCGTGGCGGCGCGCGTCTTTCAGCATGCCGTTGGCGAACATCGGGGTCCCGGAGCACTTCTGTTCGGGCGCGACCACTTCGTAGCCGTAGTGCTCGAAGACGCGGACCATCGCCTGGCCGACGTTCGGCGAGTTGTAGTTCGAGTAACAGCCGTGGAAGTACGCGACCTTCTTGTCGGCGTTACGGTCCAGTCCCATACGCTCGCGGCTCTCCTGGGCGTTGCGCCGGGAGGCGTCGGCACCGCCGCGTGCGGTCCACCACTCGCGGAAGGTCTCCGAGGCGAACTCGGGGAACTCCCGTTCCTTGGTGACGCCCAGCGTCTTCTCCATGAGCCAGCGGGCCGGGCCGAAGTTCATTCCCCAGTTGGCGAGGCCCGGAACCTTGCTCGCGATGGTCGCGGAGGTGCGGTAGTTCGCGAGGATGCGGTTGCGCACGTACTCGATGGAGAGCTTGTCCATCTGCTCTTCGACGTACTCCCCGCGGGCGGTGTTGTGCATCTGGCTGAGCGGGACGCCCGACGGACAGGCGTTGTCACAGCGCATGCAGTTCGAACACGACATCACCGAGTCGTCGATCTCGTAGTCGTCGTCGGTCTGTTTGAGCCGCCACTGCTCGGGGCCCTGGAACTTCGGCCCGGGGAAGTCGTCGTCGACCTCGGCGACCGGGCAGTTCGTGTCGCAGACGGAGCATTTGAAACACGAGTCCGCCCCGGGTCGCAGGTCGAAGTCGTTGCTGTCGGGGAAGACGTCGACGGGCTCGAAGTCGTGGCCCGTGTTCGGTTCGACTGGGTCGAAGTCTGTTGGGGATTGTGCGTCGCTCATCGTGCCTCCGCTGCGGCGTTCTCGCCCGCCACGTAGCCTGTCGCAATCGACACTCCACTGCCCGATTTCTCCGCGGCGAAGTCGTAGCCGCCAAGCACCGACCCCGCGGCCCGCAGGTTCTCGAACTCGACCGCGTCGTCGGCCGTCAGCGGTCGCAGCGTCTCGTCGGTCTCGACGCCGAAGCTCGCGAACGCGTGGTCGCCGAACACGTCGCCGTCGAACCAGTCGTAGCGGTCCTCGCCGTGTTCGATGTGGCAGTCGAAGACGGGTTCTTTCACACTCTCGCGGTCGGACTCGATGCCCTTGCCGACCAGTCCGCCCGTCGCGAGGACGTACTGATCTGCGCTGTTGGGAATCCGCGCGCCGTTCTTCTCGATGTACACTGTCTCGATGGTGTCCCCGTCGGCGTCGAAGTCGACGACCGGGTTGCCCGTCTCGAAGCTCGCTCCGGACTCGTCGAGCGCCTCGAACAGCGCGTCTTCCAGTCGGAGACCCGGCAGCGACGGCGGCCCCATCGGGACCTCGAACACGTCGGCGCCTATCTTCTCCTCCAGCGCCGCGCGCACCCCGTCGGTGTGGGCGTCGCCCAGAATCGCGGGGAAGCCGACCCGCGCTTCGTTCTCCCGGACGGTGTTGACGCGTTCGGCCAGCGCGTCGCGTGCGCCCTTCTTGCGCCCGCGAACGGCGACCTCGCCGTTGTTGTCGAGCAGCTTGGCGTACCGGGTTATCTTCGCGTCGGCCTGCAGGTCGCCCGGGAACTTGATGGTCTCGCCGCGCACGTCGAAGGGAACGCCCGCCGCCTCCAGATGTGCCGCCGCGTGTGGCGCATCGAAATCGACCATCGCCTCGATACCCACGAGCAACACGTCCCGGTCGTCGCTCGCCAGCCCCGCGGCGGCCCCGGTCGGGTAGCGCGCGGTCGGCTTGACGGTCCCACCGTGGGTCGGGACCAGGGCGTTGGTGTCGGTGTGGTCGCCGCGGTAGTCGGTCACCTCGTCGAACATCGACATCGACTCCCGAACCGTCTCGACGCCGACCGTCTGGTAGGGATGGGCGTCGTGCAGGTCGGCCATCGCGGCGTAGGGGTCAGTTACCGGCCCCTCGCCGTCGGGCGTGTACCCCAGCAGGTCCACCAGCCCGGAGGCGTGACGCAGCGAGCTCTGCTTGTAGGAGACCAGACGCACGTCCGCGCCCTCGCGTGCGGCCTTGAGCGCGCTGGTCAGCCCGGCGAGGCCGCCGCCGATAACGAGCACGTCGGAGTTAATTGCCATCGCGTCGCCCTCCGTCCGCGGCTACGTCTGCTGTCCCCGACGCGCTGCCCGCCTCGACACCCGTGTCGAAAGCGGCGAAGTCGATCGGCTCCCCGTCGGCCGGGTCACGGTCGCGGTTCTGCGTGGTCGCGTGCAGCGCGTAGTTCAGCGCGGCCTGTGAGAGCTGTTCGCCCCACAGGGCGTGGCGCTGGCCCTTCCAGCGCTCCTGGAGCAGTTCGTCCCACGCCTCGCGAGCGATGTCCTCGCTGTACTCGCCGTGGAGCTCGCTGGCCAGCCGGTTACAACAGAAGCCGCCCTGGCAGTTCCCCATCGACGCGCGAGTGCGGATGCGGACCGCGTTGAGGTCGGAGCCGGACTGGGAGATGGCGTCCTGGACCTCGGCACGGGTGACGCCCTCACACGCGCAGACGGTCGGGTTCGGGTCGCTCGTCTTGAGCACTTCGTCGGCCCGCGAGCCGAGCCGTTCGACGCTGCGGCGACCGATGGGAGACCGGAGACCGAACTCGTCCATGTAGTCCCGCAGGACGGAGAAGTCCTCGCTGCCCGGCAGCGGTTCGTCGGCGGTGCGACACTCGGCCTCGATACCGAACTTCTCGCAGACGTGGTCGGAGATCTCCTCGCCCATCATCCGGTAGGTGGTGAACTTCCCGCCGACGATGGAGGTCATTCCCTGCAGGTCGTCGCGCTCGTCGTGGTCGAGCAGGAAGTAGTCCCGAGTGATGTCCGTCGGGTCGTCGCTGCCGACGTCCGGCGGCTCGTACAGCGGGCGGACGCCCCAGAACGAGCGAATGGTCCGGGCCTCGTCGAGCATGGGCACGAGCTCCTTGAGGGTGTCTATCATCATGTCGACCTCCCAGCCCTCTTCGGGGTAGTCCTCGGGGTCCTCGACTTCCTCGTCGGTCGTGCCCAGTATCGCGGTCGTCTCGTGTGGGACGACGATATCGGCGTCCCCCTTGGGTCGGCAGCGGTTGATGACCGTGTCGACCTGCCGGATGTTCATGATGGTCATCACGCCCTTCGACGGGCGGACGGCGATGTCGACGCCGGCCATGTCGCCGATGCGGCCGGCCCACGCGCCCGTCGCGTTGACGACGTAGTCCGCGCGGATTTCCTCGGTGCCGCCCTCTCTCCCGTGGATACGCTTGCCGGAGCCCGAAGCGTGTTCCACTTCCAGTCCGACGACCTCGCCGTCTTCGATGATGAGGTCGGTGACCTTCGAGTGAGTCTCGATGCGCGCGCCGTGTTCCTCCGCGCTCGCCGCGTTCGCGACGACGAGTCGGAAGGGGTCGATGGCGCCGTCGGGTACCGAAATCGCCTTCTCGACGTCTTTGGCCAGGTGTGGCTCCATCGCGCGGGCCTCCTCCCCGGAGACGACCTCCGCGGGGATGCCACACTCCTTGCACCCCTCGAGTTTCTGCTGGAAGTACTCCTCGTCGTCTTCGGGTCGTTTGACGAACAGCCCGCCGGTCATCTCCACGCAGTGACTGGCGATGTCCCGGAGAACGCGGTTCTCCTCGATACATTCGGTCGCGCTGGCCTGGTCCGAGACCGCGTATCGGCCCCCGCTGTGGAGCAGGCCGTGCATGCGACCGGTCGTTCCGTGTGTCAGGTTCCCCTGTTCGACCAGGGTGACATCTAGACCCCGCATGGCGAGGTCCCGGGCGATGCCTATACCGGTCGAACCGCCGCCGATAACGGCGATGTGTGGTGTCTGTGCCATCTGTTATACCTCGGCTTTGGCTCGCATACACTTTATTTTACCGCTAAACAGGGGTCCACCAGTAAATTTTATTGGTAATCATGAATGTTACTCGGTACCGCCGTCGTCGCCGTGTTGCGGAAAGATGCTATTCATGCGGTCTGCAGTTGGCTCCGAGTCGCTAGTGGTTGCCCGTCAGTTATCCCTAGAAGAACTGGTCACTCTGTCGAACCCGTTGATAAAGAAGGAAATCGCGGTGACTGGACGTGGTAGGGTAGCAGTAAAGACGGGTGGTGTCCGTAAACACCCGCCGCTGTCACAGGGAGGGCCGGACCGCCCACGGGAACACCGCAGAGATGGCGCCCGACGCCGGAAACCGGCTCGGAGTGGACCACCGGCGCCTGATTTGCTCGGAATCGGATGTGTATGTCACGTACTACGCGCGCACGCGTAGGTGGCAGCTACGGAGAGGTGGAGGTACCGCCGGGAGCGGTCCTGCCTGCCGGCTCGCTGTAGTCCCACAGCGCGAGTTACCGACAGCCTACGGAGGCCCGGCCGCCATCGGCACGGTTTCCACGCCACCGACTGCGCACCGTGAGACAATCGGGACGTCGAGAGACCGACTGCGGTACCGCCCGCCCGGAGACACGCCACCACGTCGGTCGGTTGCTTCGGCCGGGCACTGGTTCGATCGGCGAGGCAACACCGCGCGCGCCACGCCCACCCCGCGTGTCACCATCGCCCGCATCGGTGTGTCCACGGCCTCGACAGAGTGGACAGACGGACCGGGCGGAACTCCGTTCGGTCGCCGGAGCGCGTTGAACACGGTCTTTGATATATTTTACTGGTCTTGTGGTCAGCGTGCGGTCCAGAAGCGACCTTCACCGGCGGTCTCACCCGTTCGAGTCGTATCGACCGCCGCCGAGTCCGCCAGTGGGAGTAGAGAAATGATTCAACCAATGGACAAAATACTGCAATAATCCCGCGCTCTGGGGCGCTAAAACTCCGTAAACTGGCGGTATAGGCTATTGAGCACGAATTTTACTATTTTTTACTACCCATCCGATAGCAGCAGTAATCTTTATAATGATTCACTATATTGTTTACTCTCAAGGCGGGGTCTTGCATAAACAAGGTCCGCCCAACGGAGAACACACACAATGGCAGACACATACGTCGGTGCGATAGACCAGGGGACGACTGGCACCCGCTTCATGGTATTCGACCACAGCGGGCAGGTCGTCGCGAACGCTTACGAGAAACACGAGCAGATTTATCCGGAGCCCGGCTGGGTCGAGCACGACCCGATGGAGATCTGGGAGAACACCAAGGACGTCGTGACCACCGGTCTCGACGAAGCCGACCTCGACCCGGAGCAGCTCGAGGCTATCGGGATTACGAACCAGCGTGAGACCACGATCGTGTGGGACAAGGAGACCGGCAAGCCGGTCCACAACGCGCTCGTCTGGCAGGACCGCCGGACGACGGACCGCGTCGAGGAGATTCAGGACGAGGGCAAGGTCGAGTGGATCCGCGAGAAGACCGGTCTCGAATGTGACGCGTACTTCTCGGCGACCAAGACCGAGTGGATTCTCGACAACGCAGAGCCGCTGAAGATGGAAGCCTCCCGTGGCGAGGACGTTCGCAAACGAGCGCAGAACGGCGAGCTCCTCATGGGGACCATCGACACGTGGGTTATCTACAACCTCACCGGCAACCACATCACCGACGTCTCGAACGCGTCGCGGACGATGCTGTACAACATCCGCGACCTCGAGTGGGACGACGAGCTTCTCGAAGAGTTCAACGTGCCCAAATCGATGGTTCCGGAAGTCCGACCGTCCTCGGACGAGAACACCTACGGCAGCACGGACGCCGACGGCTTCCTCGGCGCCGAAGTGCCCGTCGCGGGCGCGCTGGGCGACCAGCAGGCCGCGCTGTTCGGCCAGACCTGTTTCGACGAGGGTGACGCGAAGAACACCTACGGTACCGGTTCGTTCTACCTGATGAACACGGGTACCGACGCCGTCGAGTCCGACCACGGTCTGCTGACGACCATCGGGTTCCAGATGTCCGGCGAGCCCGTCCAGTACGCGCTGGAAGGCGCCATCTTCATCACCGGCGCCGCTATCGAGTGGCTCGAAGACGTCGACCTCATCAACAACGCCGCCCAGACGGCGGAACTGGCCCGCTCGGTCGACTCGACCGACGGCGTCTACATGGTGCCGGCCTTCACGGGTCTCGGCGCCCCGCACTGGGACGGCCGCGCCCGAGGTACCATCGTCGGTATGACGCGTGGTACCCGGAAAGAGCACATCGTGCGTGCGACCCTCGAATCCATCGCGTACCAGACCCGCGACGTCGCGGAAGCGATGGAAGCCGACTCCGGCGTCGACACCACGACCCTGCGTGTCGACGGCGGTGCAGTCAAGAACAACTTCCTCTGTCAGCTCCAGTCCGACATCATCCAGACGGACATCGCGCGACCGGAGGTCGACGAGACCACGGCGCTCGGGAGCGCCTACGCCGCCGGCCTCGCCGTCGGCTACTGGGACACCGTCGACGAGCTGCGCGACAACTGGCAGATCGACCGCGAGTTCAGCCCCGAGAAGGACGCCGAAGAGGTCGACAAGCTGTACAACCGCTGGGACGACGCGGTCGAGAAGTCCCTGGACTGGGCACAGGAGGAGTAACGTATGGACCCAGTACTACTTCAGATCGAGCTCCTCGGTGGCCGGACAGGTGCCGAGTTCGCCTACTGGCTCATCGCCGCCTTCGCAGGTGGCTGCTTCGGTGCAGCCATCGGCGCGCTCCCGGCCTTCTGTTTCACCGGCTTCGCGGTCATCGCCGGCGAAGCGGCCAACCTGGTCGGGCTCACCGGTGCGCCTGAAGGCGCTGCACTGACCTCGTCCGGTATCACCGGTCTCGTCGGTTTCGGTCCGGTCTTCGGTCCGCACATCGCCTTCGCCGGCGGTGCGGCCGCGGCCGCCTACGCCGCGAAGAAGGAAGGCGCCATGCCGCCCCAGGAAGACGGTGGCTACCACCCCGGTAAGGACATCGCCTACGCGCTCGGTACGCGCCCCGACGTCCTCGCGGTCGGTGGTATCTTCGGTGTCTTCGGCAGCGTCGGTAACATCCTGCTCGTCAACACGGTCAACACGGCTATCGCTTTCGACACCATCGGAATGATGGTCTTCACGTCCGCACTCGTCCACCGACTCGTCTTCGGCTACTCGCTGTTCGGGTCGCCAGGCGGGAACGGCTACTTCGACATGACGCCGTTCGAGAACGGTCAGGAAGTCGCTGCCGACGGCGGTAGCGAAGTCATGCGTCCCGCTGTCGAACCGTGGCTCCCCCACCAGTACAAGTGGGCCAACGTCGCAATGATCGGCCTCGTCGCCGGTCTGCTCGGTGGCTACCTCGTCATCACGACGGGGAGCATGTTCCTCGGCTTCGGTATCTCCGCGGCGTCCCTTACGTTCCTCAACCTGGGCGTCGAGAAGATTCCGGTGACCCACCACATGACGCTGCCCGGCGCTGCGGGTGCGGCGGCGTTCGTCGACCCGACCGGTAGCGGGGCCGTCATCGCGCTCCTGCTCGGTGGCGTCTTCGGTGTTCTGGGCGCGCTCGTCGGTGAAGCGGGCCAGCGTGTGTTCTACGCACACGGTGACACGCACGTTGACCCGCCCGCGTTCGCTATCGCCACCATGTCGCTGCTCATCGGTGCGCTGTACGTCGCCGGTGTCGCAGTGCGAAACACCTACGTCGTGCCATAAGCGGTCTACCCGACTTCGGCGTTTTATTTTTGTACGAACCATCGTAGTTTGAGACCACTGTAGCACAATGGATATAGAAGCCAGAATCAAGCGACGGCAGCGTCACGACGGCGAGCCGCGCCTGATTCAGGAGTACGAGTCGCTGTCGCCGGTGCGACACATCGACGAGCCGGCCGACCGCGGGCCCCTGCTCGAGCGATTGCTCGACTATCTGGACCCGGTTTTCGACGGGAAGCTCCCCGCCAACGCGTATCTGTACGGGCCGAACGGGGTGGGAAAGAGCGCCGTGGTTACGGCGCTGTTTGCCCACCTGCACCAGTTACCGACCGAGACACGAACGGTCATTCACACGACGACCCGGGCACAGTCCAAAACCTCGCCGTCGTTCGTCTATCTCGACACGAGAGAGACCACGAGCGAGTTCGCGTTCTACCACGCGGTGCTCGACGCGCTCGTCGAGGAGACGGTCCCGGAACACGGCATCGGTACGGAGACGCTCAGAACACGGCTACACGAGGAACTCGACGGCTCCAGAACCGGGGTCGTCGTCGCCGTCGACCACGTCGGCGAGCCACGGAGCGCCTCCGAGGGCGACCTCGTCGACCTGTTCGCGGGACTCCCGAGCAACGTGAGCTGGTTGGCGATGGGGCGCAAGCGACCGGCCGAAACTGAGCTCACGGAGTACACCGCGGAATCCATCCGCGTCGACCCGTACCAACAGCAGATGCTCGTCGACGTGTTGATGACGCGGGCCTCCATCGGGCTCTCCCAGCAGGCCATCGAACACGACCTCGCCGAGGAGATCGCCGCGTGGGCGAACGGGAACGCCCACGACGCGCTGGCGGCGCTGTTCATCGCGACCCATCACGCGGAATCGGCCGGACGGACGACGCTGACAGTGACCGATGTCGAGGCGGCCATCGAGGAGATACCGATTCCCTGCGTCTCGCTGGGCATCGTCCTCGCCCTGCCGGCGAACAGACAGGCCGTGCTCAGGGAACTGGTCGACCTCGACGAGGAGGAGCGCTCCTCGGTCACCGCGACCACTGCCGCGATCGGTGGCGCCGAGAGCGTCGACCTGTCCCCGGGGACAGTCAAACGGTTCCTCTACGAGATGGCAGAGGCAGGTGTCGTCGAACGCGTCCAGGCGGCGACACAGGGCGGGCAGGGGCGCCCGCCGAGCCGCGTCGAACCGCGGTTCCCACCGACAGTTTTCAGACGGCTCTACGACCTGCGGTGAGCTACCGCCCGTTCGACGGGTCGCCCGTACCCGCTGTCAGTGCCGACGCGAGCGCGCCGCGGACCACGACGTCGTCGCCGTGTGTCGTCAGCTGGATGTCGGGGATGTTCGCCATCACCATGTCGTCGAGGCGCTCCCTGATGGGGTCCATAATCTGGTCGGGATTGTTGATAGCGACGGCCCCACCGATAGAGACGACGAGCGGGGCAAACGCGTGGACCATGTTGGCGACGCCGATGGTGTTCCAGTGGGAGATCTGGTCGAGGACGTGGGTCGCGAACTCGTCTTCGCCGGCGTACTCGAACACGTCCGCCGCAGTGAACCCCTCGGTGTCGATGGGGAGGGCCGTCTCGACCGGGTCCTCGCGGTGGAGCCGGGTCGCATAGCGCGGGATGTTCTCACCCGAGCAGTACGCCTCCCAGTGGCCGTCGTGGCCACAGCCACAGGTCATGAACCCGTGGGGGTCGATAGTCAGGTGACCGACTTCGCCGGCGTTGCCGTCCCAGCCACGCAGCACACGCCCGTCGACGGCGACACCGGCACCGATACCCGAGGAGATAGTCAGGTACACCATATCGTCGGGGTTCCGGTCGGCGTAGTAGCGTTCGCCGATGAGTCCCGCGTTGGCGTCGTTGTGGAGGTAGACGCGCTCGGTCCCGAAGAGGTTCTGTACGGGGCCAGTAAGCGGAATCCGGTCGATGGAGTCGGGAAGATTCGCGGGGTTTTCGACCGCACCGCCGGCCAGGTCGAGCGGGCCAAACGAGCCGATGCCGGCCGCGACGACCTCCGACGGACCGATGTCGGCGGCCTCACACGCGCCCCGAAGCGCGTCGAGGACGGCCTCGGTCACGTCGATTCCAGTCGGCCCGCGTGGGGTGTCACGCTTGAACGACGCGACCACCGTCCCGTCCGCGTCACCGATAACGGCCCTGATATGCGTCGCACCGAGGTCGACCCCAGCGTATGCGCCCATTTGGTCAGACGGTGGCACCTTGAGTACTTAATTGCACAGATTCGAAATCGTGCTATCGGTCGTCGAGCTGTTCCCGAGCGACGGACTCCTCGTAGACGACGCCGCGCTCGGCGTCCAGCGTGAGGATTTCGTCGTCACCGATGCGCTCGGGCAGTTCCGCGTCGGCGACCATCGGAATCGACAGCTCGCGGGCGACGATAGCGGCGTAACTCGTGATCCCCTCGTGAGCGTCGACGATGCCGCCGACCCTGTTCGTATCGCCGGTGAACTCCCCGTCGAAGGACTCGGGGACGACGAGAATAGCGCCCTCGGGTACGTCCGAGATATCGCCGTCGCCGACGTGATACACCGGACCGGTGGCGAGTCCTTCGACGACGGACCGACCGCTGACCACTGTCTCGGCTGCGACGTGGACCTTCAGCATGTTCGCCGTGTTCATCCCTTCCAGTTCGGTCATCATGCCCGAGAGGACGACCACGGTGTCGCCGCCGTCAGCAGCCCTGGTGTCCAGTGCGGCCTGGACGGCGCTCTGAATGACGGCGTCGGCGCCGTCGTTGGTGTACTTCGTCGTCACGGGGATGATACCCCACGAGAGGGCGAGTTTGCGCCGGACCTCTTCGCTGGGTGTCGACGCGACGATGGGGATCGACGGCCGGTATTTGGCCGCTTTCAGAGCGGTGTACCCCGATTCGGACGCAGCGACGACGGCGTCGGCGTTGATATCCCGGGCGAGGAAGCGCGCCGAGCGGGCCAGCGCGTCAGTGCGCGTGTTGCCCGCGTTGGGAATCCGCTGTTCGCGCGACTCCGCGTACTCCTCGCTTCCCTCCACGTCGCGGACGATACGGTCCATAGTCTCGACCACCCGTGTCGGATGGTCACCGATGGCGGTCTCACCCGAGAGCATGACCGCGTCGGTGCCATCGAGCACCGCGTTGGCCACGTCCGAGGCCTCCGCCCGCGTCGGCCGCCGGGAGTGAATCATCGAGTCGAGCATCTCCGTCGCGGTGATGACGGGGACACCGGCCTGGTGGCACTTCCGGATGATGCGTTTCTGGATGATCGGAACGTCTTCGAGCGGACACTCGACGCCCAGGTCGCCACGGGCGACCATGACGCCGTAGGCGGCGTCGATGATGGAGTCGAGGTTCTCGACGGCGCCCGCCCGTTCGATTTTGGCGATGATGGGGATGTCGGCCCCTTTCTCTTCGAGGGCCTCGTTGATCTCGTAGATAGCGTCGCCATCACGGACGAACGAGGCCGCGACGAAGTCCGGTTCCTTCTCGGCGGCGACCTGAATCTCGCGCCGGTCGTTCTCGGTGATGGTCGCGAGGTCCAGATCGACGCCGGGGACGTTGACGCCCTTTCGGGCCCCCAGCTTGCCGCCGTTTTCGACGTGGGCGGTGACGACGTCCCCGTCGACGCTCTCGACCGTCGTCTCGATGCGGCCGTCGTCGAGCAACACGCGGTCACCGGGGCTCGCGCTGCTGATAGACTGAGAGAGGCCGACCTCTTCGGGGGTGGCGTCGTTGCCGATGACGAACCTGACCGTCGTCCCCTTCTGGAGCTGAATCGGCTCCTCGATCGGAGCGGTCCGGACTTCCGGTCCGGGCATATCGAGCATCGAGGCCACGGGTGAGTCGACCCGTTCGTCGACCTCCTTGATGCGGTCTATCATGGTCCGTCGGTGTTCGGGCGACCCGTGACTGGCGTTGAGGCGAGCGACCGACATCCCGGCTTCGGCCAGCGATTCGATCTGCTCGACGGACTCGCTTGCCGGTCCGAGTGTACAGACGATCTTTGCGCTACGCATCGGCTGTTCCCTCCGCGAAACGGAGTCGAAGCTCCACCGGTAACTGAATCATACTCCCCCGTACCGAGCCAGGGGATAAGAAGCTTATCAGACACTGCAGTTTTCGCGGCGCTATCTGGACAACGACTCCGTCGTCCCGCCGATTACTTCACGGACCTCCTCGGGTGAGACGGTCGCCATGTCACCGGGGACCGACCGCTTGAGCGCCGCCGTCCCAGCGCCCCAGGCCAGCGCGTCCGACACCGACGCGCCGTCCAGATACTGCGAGAGGAACCCGCCGACAAACGAGTCGCCGGTTCCGACGGGGTAGGCGTCCGAGGCCTCGTAGGTCGGCTGCGTGGTCACGTCACCGTCGGCGAGAGCGAGCGCCCCTTCACTGCCGCGGGTGACGACGACGACCTCGAACCCGTACTCGCTGTCGAGTTCGCGAGCGATAGCCTCTGCGTCACCCGCCGCGTCGAGGACGACCCGGGCGTCGCGTTCGGCGACGACCAGGATGTCGACAGCCGGGAAAAGCTCGGTAAGCACTTCCTTCGCTGCCTCGGGAGTCCAGAGATTCGAGCGAAAGTTGACGTCGAAGCTCGTCGTCGCCCCCGCCGTCTGTGCCCGCTCCAGTAACTCGGCGGTCGTCGCTTCGAGCGTCTCCGACAGCGCAGGCGTGATACCGGTCGTGTGGAAACAGAGCGCGTCCTCGAAGACCGCCGTGGGGAGCTCCCCTGACTCAGTCGTCGTCACGCTCGCGTGCGCGCGGTCGTATATTACTTCGCTCCCGCGAGGTGGACGCCCCTGTTCGAGATAGTACGTGCCCTGTCGTCGCTCGGGCGAGTCGTCCCAGACGACATCGACCGAGATACCGTGGCGCCGGAGTTCGCCGGCGACTTTCCGGCCGACGGGCGAGTCGGGCAGCTTCGAGAGCCAGAGACTGTCGAGACCCAGCCGCTGGGCGGCGACAGCGACGTTCGACTCGGCACCGGCGACGTCGACGTCGTACTGGTCGGCGACTTCGAGACGCTCCTCGTCGGGGGGCGAGAGCCGGAGCATCGTCTCGCCGAACGTGACCAGATCGACCATGTCGGCTCATCGTCGCCCGGTCGATATAAATCCGGTCAAACGTTGCCCCGAGAGCGGCGAGCGAACGGGCTAGCCCCGTTTTCCGCGAAACGATGTCGGATTCGTCCCGATTTCGGAAAGTGATTCAGTATAGCGCTATATGATTTATGTGTCGCGGTTCGGGCATCGGCGAACAATCCGATAGTTGACATTTCTCGCGAGCTGCGCGACGAATCGAAGCGTATCGTCGAATTCGACACCCGTCGGGATGTCCGTATCCGGGACCAGGCTGGGGAAGCGAATGCCCGGTCCGCGGGCGGAGCTGGCGAGACTGGCCGTGGCGGAACTGTCAGACCGGCTGCGCCGGCTGTCGTCTCGGAACGCCAGCGGCCGCTCGGTCGGTTGCGGGGAGCGGTACTGCTGTCGGATTTCGGACTGTGTCGAGACCGGGGGAAATGACGAGGGCCCAGAGCGAAAACGGCTCCCGACCCGGGTACGACCAGAGCAGCAGCCGACCCAGTCGCGCTTCGGGCCGTCGTCGCTCGGGCCCACCCCGCTCGCGCCGGACGGCATCGAGCAGATAGCAGTGTAGCCACCCGGGCGGTAATTGGGAATCCGCTTCCGGTCGGAGACAGCGTCCGCAGCCAGTCAGTCGACCGAGAGAAACGAGACGCTGTGATAGCGCTGACTCCCGGGGGTTGACCGCCGAGAACGGCCCTCCACCTGATGGCGACGACTTACACACGGCCCGGAGCTGACTCGGTGGTGGAGACGACGGGTCGTGTAACAACCGTGCGTATGTCTGGAGCGGCGAGTCGGCCGGGAGAACGTCGCCCCCACTGGGCGAGCGTTCCGAGGGCTGAGATGGACGCTGGACGACACAGCTAGGCCCACGTATAGACGGGGAAAGTGTCCGTGTGTGGCGGCTGAGAGACGTTGCTGCAGCACTGCTCCGGAGGAGAGTAGCTACCGTCGGCGATCGAACTGGCCGGCAGGCAGTTACCCTTCGACGACGCAGCCTCACGGACAGCGCCTGCCCGGACTGGCGGACTACTCGGCAGACGGACTCTGCACTACCGCTCGCAGGTCGACATCGGGAGTAGACTCCGCGAAATGGACCATATTTAGATTTGTGAGTGTGGTACTATCTTCTGCCATTTGTAACAGATTTTTGATATTTGAAGGGGGATTTGGCCGATATTACGGCCCCACTTGCACAAATAAGTGTCTTTATACTCACAGCCGGGTTCAGCATCCGGGGTTATAGCGCCCCAGAAAGGGGTTCAGACACCCCCATCTGACAGGCTGCAAGGTACTCCTGCAAGACTATCCTGCAAGGTCAACCTGCAAGGAGAGTGTGCGACATGAGCGTCGAGACCCGCCCCGTCGAACTGCAGCGTGGCGATAGCGTTGTCCCCGGTCTCGAACTCGTTGACCGGCGCCGCGTCGACGGTCCCGCCGACGGCCCCCAGCAAGAGCGCACCATCGTCGTCATCAACGGCGACGAGGACAAACAACCGGTTGACGAGAACGGACTGTGCGAGGTCGACATCGCCCAGGACCGAATCGACGACGCGGCCCAGCCACAGCTCGTCCAGGACATTCTCGGCGGGAAGCTGGGAGGTGGTGCCGGTGCTTGAAACCGAGGACCGCGTCAGCCGAATCGAGGCGCTCTGTCGCCGGCGCCGGGCCAACATCGATATGGACTGGCTCGGCGACGACCGCTACACCAAGGTCGACGAGCGCGGGCACAAAATCCGCGAGCAGACCGCCGACCACGACCTCACGGCGATGTACAAGCCCGGAGTGTCCACGACCGGCCAACTCTGGATACTCCGTACCGAAGCCGAACTGCTCGCCGACGGCGTCGATCTGGACAACCCTCACATCCCAGCGAGCGAGGACATCCTCGAGGAGGCCGTCGACAAAATCGAGGCCGATGGACACGAGCCCGCGTGGGAGGTGGTCGACGGTGAGTGACCAGTCTGTGGACGGGACTGTCCAACGCGGACAGACGTGGACGTGCAACGAGGCCCGGGCCGACCCTGATGATGTCCCTGCGGCCCACGATACGGTCGACCTGTGGCCGGACTACCCGCGCTTCTCGGCGGTGGTCGACGCGGTCGCGGGCGACGTCGCCGAGCTGGTCGTCGGGACGAGTAACGACCATCCCCGAGCGCCCGATCTCGGTGACCGTGTCGACCTGCATACCTCCAAGCTGATCAAGCAGGAGCGATGGTCGCTCAAGTCCGACATCGGTGAGAGTGACGCCGACGACCCGCCGGTCGTGACAGACGGTGGGCAGTGTGCGGACAGGACTGACCGCTGCGAGGGGCAGGTCTGTCCGAACGATGACTGCAACATCGACCAGCGTTTTCCCGGCTTCCACGGCTTCTGCTGCCCGGAGTGCGCTTGCCGTCTCGTCGTCGCTTGCTCACGCTGTGACTCAGGGGCCGTGGAGGAGATAGACGGCTCACCCGTCTGCCCAAATCACGCTCAGGAGGTGGCTGCATGAGCGGTACTGACCTATCAGGACTCCCGCTCAGAGATGTTGGTGTCCCGTGCAATAATTGTGGTTGTGAAGTCCGTCGCCCCGATGTAAACCGCTGTGCTGCCTGCGGTGCGTTTGCTTCGGAGCCAGCAGAAAGCGCCGAGACGGGAGGTGCAACGGCCGATGAACAATAGAGGCCGGTCTATCTCCCCCGCCGATGACCCGCTCCAGAAGGACGGCGAGGCAACTGTAGACAATGGCAGAAACAACCCAAGAGGAAGCCGACGACGAAGCACAGATATTCGAAATCGAAGTCGAGCAAGTCACCAGCGAAACGATAACCGTCCAAGCCAACTCCCGAGAGGAGGCATTCGGCGCGCTGGAACATCCGACCGACCGAGATGTGCAGTCGATGCTGGTCCGAAAGGAGTTCAGCAGCCTCTCCGAACGCCGACCGGTCGATGGTCGTCACGCTCCCGAACTGGAAGACTACGACGACCCCGACCTCGACATCGACCTGACCGACGAGTAGAGTTCGTTTCGCGGTTCGGTTTTTGCACTCATCGAGAGGTATGCGCGGCCACTGACCAGGAGGGCGGTCGATGAGCCTCTCCCTCTCCCGTGCCGAGGTCGCGGCGATGGACCGCGAGGAGCTCGTCGAAACCATCGTCGAGCTCTCCGGGACCGTCGAGGACCTCGCCGAGTCGGAGTCTCTGGCCGCCCTCGAAATCGCGGCCCTCCGGAAGCTGCTGGCTGGCCTCGCAGACGTCGACAGCGACGACGCGGACCCCACGGAGATGTCCGCGATGGACAAGGCCAGCGTTGCGGTCGACCGCATCAACGGCCTGGCTGACCGCGTCGACGACCTTGAGAAGGAGAACGAGCGTCTCCGGTCACGTCTGGAGGGCAGCTCCAGTCGAGGGAAAGACCAGAAGGTCGCTGATATCGTCCAGTTCGCCGACAACGCCCGTGGTGCTGACCCAGCCATCAAGCTCACTGCGAAGGACATCAAGGGCGCCACGGGTTGCTCGACGCGCTACGCCTACGACCTGATGGACGATCTCCCCGAAGAGTACGACTGGTTCCTCACACCGCGGGAGATGACCCAGTACGGGAGTCTCGAAGTGGACAACACCGACGAGCGCCGGCTGGGCGTGGACTTTGAAGGAGTTCACTCCAGCGGGTGTCCGTTGAACAAGTTCAACAACGATTCCAGCCAGGAGGGGTCGCAGTAGGATGATTCCCGCCAGAGATAGACCACCTCCGCTTGGATAGGGAGAAAGTACGGCTGCGGTAGCGGTTGTAAACTAAACTCGATTAGAGTGGGGTGCGTCGTCCGTGCGTCGTCGTGCGGTTTCGGACGGCGCTCCTCACTCGCCGAAACCCAGTGTTGAACAAGTTCAATCCATGTTCGTTCAAAGCGGTCCCGAACCGAGTGGTCGGCCAGCACTCCCGAGGTGGTCACGGTGACTGAGGAGGACGTCGACCCACGGCAGCGATACCAGTCGGTCCTCGCGACGGTCGACGCCCAGACCAGTCCCAAGCAACGCCCGGGCGTCCGTCCGGAGACTGTCTACCTGTGCTGTGTGGCTCACGGCCAGTACAGCAAATCTGGCGTCAAGGCCTCGCTCCAGGCCGCGCTCGACAATGACGACGCCATCGCCTACCGAGACCATGACGGCGACCTCCGGTTTTGCCTCGTGACAGAGGACGCCGTCGACCGCCTCGTCGCGGAGTACCCCGAGACTCGGCAGACCGACCGCATCAAGTCCGTCCTGGAGGGGCAGTCGTGAACCAGCGACCGTCGTCGGTCTCCGACGCCGCTATCCTCGACGCGGTCGACGCCGCTATGGAGAACGGCGACCACCAGGGCCTGCTCGGCGGAGTGCTCCCAGAACATGTCGCCAAGCACTGCGCCCTCACCGCAGCGACGCTGCGGAGTCGGTTGTTGACTCTCTCCAAGCGCGGCGAGCTCGTTCAGGTCGACGGCTGCGATACATCTGACCCGGCCTACGCTGCGCGGAAGGGGTATCTCCCAGCTGACCATCCCGATGCGTCGTCGCCGTATCGTCTCCCATAGATGACTGGGCGCCTCAACCCGTGGGGTCGGACACCGTCGACGCGATGGTTCGTGTACAGCCCCACGGGAGGACACGCCCATGCCATCTAAACACAGCAGAGTAGCGTTTTTGTGGCCTGAAACACCTATATCAGGTAGCGTTTCCCACACCGGCGTCGGGCCGAGTCACCGCCATGACTCCCGGCGACGAGCCAGTAGTCCTCCGACTCTCCTAATCCATGTCCCAAGCAACTGACACACCAGCAGCAGCGCCACTCCCACGTGATCCAGCCCGGTCCGGCGAGCACGCTGTGCGCTGGTTCGAGATTCTCATCTGGCACGACCACCGCGTGTGTTCGGAGTGCTTTGCCCGCCTCACACGACCCGACCCCGAGCCGGGCGAGAGCGCGATGGAGCCCCGTACGGAGACGGCTACACTCGGCGTTGACCTCATCGAGCCGCCGGCGTCCATCGCGAACGTCGCCCCGATGCCCGAGGCCCGGACCACCTGCAACGAGTGTGGCTCGGTCCGTGGTCTCTCCCAGAGCGAGACGCTGTCGACGAGCGAGGCGACCGACCGCGTCCCAGCACTGGCGGCCCGGCTCCAGGAGGCCGGCTATCACGTCAAGACCGACGTCATCTATCGCGTCGTGGACCACCTCAAGGGCCTCGACCGCCACACCGCCGACGACAAGCGCATCTTCGCCATCGCCGCCGCGAAGGGGGTCCAACGGTGAGCGTCCAGCCCCCGGCGCCGGCGACGGTCCCGGTCGAGACACTCCAGGGCAACCGTCGCGAGGCCACGGTCGTCGACGAGTTCGTCGAGGCCGACGCCGATGGCTTCGACCGCGTCTTCCGCGTTGACGTCGACGGCGTCACCATGCGCGTCAACGAGGACAACATCCCTGAGACCCACCGCTGACACCGCGCCCCGATGACCTGCCGCCTGTGTTCTCCACCCCCACCCACCCCATCCACCGGCAGCGAGGGTCTGCACCGACATCCAACCGGTCGGCCCCAGCTCGTCACCTGACGCCGACCGCCCAGCCCGGACCCAGAGCGCTCACCGAGAGCGCGGGGTGCAACTCCCCGACCGGGCACTCGTGAAATGCTACTATGGCCAGCCGTAAACCGACGCTTCAGCACGAACTCGCACAGTACAACGACTCACTGGACGCCTGTCTGAGGAGCCGATACGGGATGACGCTCAAACTGTTCAAGCTCGTCAAGGCCATCACGCAGCTGGTCGGCGCCGGCGCCGGCGTCTACGCCATGTCGCTGGGGGCCCCACCCCTAGCCGCCCTCGCGATGATGACCGTGATGATTGCCGGCCCCGAAGGTCTGGAGTTCCTGATCGAGCGGGGGAGTGCATGATGGGACCCCAGCGTCCCTACCGAGCCCTCCGGGCCGGCGCCGGCGCCGTCGTCCTCGCGACGGTCGTCGG